>CAZRNB010000147.1:0-6362 GCA_964601355.1 uncultured Pirellulales bacterium | reverse complement strand
TTACCGCTACGGACACCGGCGGACGCAGCATCAGAGTCCCTTATTCCGACGACCCTCAACCGAATTTTGCATATTTTGTTTATGATGAAGTTCCGACTTGGCGAGGTGCTATTCAGCCGGGTACTACTGCGGTGGTTGAGTATAGCACCGATGTAATGCGCAGCCTGCCTGTTTACCACCTTATAGCACGAGAACAAGATGTCATCCAATCTCAGTATGAGTTTGATACTACTTTGTACTATTGGGGTGGAACGTTGATTTACGACGGCGATGTGTATGACAACATCCATTATCGGATTCGGGCTCAGTATTCTACCTTTGTGGTAGGCAAGAACAAATGGAAGCTCGATTTCAATCGAGGCCATTACTTCCAGGGGCATGACGACTACGGCAAAAAATACAAGGAAAAGTGGGATAAAATGAACGTCGGCACCGGCGCCTGTCCATGGTGGAAATTTCCGCATCCCGATGGACCGTGGGACCAGGGTACAATGGGTATGGCTATGAACGAAGTGCTCGGTTTTCGACTTTACCGCATGGCAGGCGTTCCTGCCTCCAATACCAATTATTTCCATTTCCGTATAATTGATGGTGCCGTCGAAGCCGGGCCTAAACAGTATGACGGTGACTTCTGGGGCCTGTACATTGCAATCGAAAATCCGGATGGACATTTCCTTGATGAACGCGGCCTTCCTGACGGCAATTTGTACAGGATGGAGGGTGTTCCGAACGAAAAGAACCAAGGTCCAACGCAGGTAACCGACAATTCCGACGTTGATTCGTTTACCAGCGGCGCCATCGGCTACAACAAGACCGATCCATACCAGCCGCTATCCTGGTGGCAGACGAATGTGGACCTGGAAACCTACTATAGTTCAAAGGCTATCGGCGTGGGCATTAACGACTCCGACCGGCGTCCGCAGTATAATTGTTCATATTATCACAATCCCGAAACAAACAAATGGACAATGATGCCCTGGGACCTAGACCTTACCTACGAATGGGGCTCGCACTACGGTGACTGGGAGCATTTCCAATATGTGCTCAGTTATGAGCAGTGCAACATCGCTTATAAAAACCGCGCCAGGGAGCTTCTGGATCTACTATTCAATAGCGACCAGGTCCAGCAGCTAATAGACGAGATAGCTTCCATTATCGGTACGGGGTATGACGGAAAAAGGTTTATGGACGCAGAGCGTGCGATGTGGAACTACCATCCGAAGATGAACAGAAAGGGTCAGTTCTACGTCAACAATGAATTTTTCGACCAGCCTGGAAGAGGCAAAGACTGGCCTAATATGATCGAGTACTACAAGAAATACCTTACTCCGACCGGCATGTCCGACTTTCTGTCGGGCTCCTATGGCGTGCGCGCCCTCGTATCTGAGGCTGATGATTCAGCCATACCAAATACTGCGACTATTACCTACATAGGCTCAGCTGGATACCTCATTAACGACCTTCGCTTCAAGACGAGTCCCTTTAGTGACCCGCAGGGAAATAATACCTTCGCTGCGATGAAATGGCGGATAGCGGAAGTTGAAGACCCCGCCGGCGCAGGATACAATCCGCGCGAGCAGCATAAGTATGAAATTGATGCCGTCTGGGAAAGCGATGAGCTTATAACATTTAATAGCACCGTAAGAATTCCTGCAAGTGCTGTAAAGGTGGGCAGCACTTATCGAGTCCGCTGCCGGATGAAGGATAACACCGGCAGGTGGAGTCACTGGTCCAACCCTGTGCAGTTTATAGCAGGGCAGCCTCTATCGGTTAATATCCTCAACGACCTGTGGATTACCGAATTGATGTACAATCCTGCTGCTCCGCCGGCAGGGGATGCAACCGACAACGATGAGTTTGAATTCGTTGAGCTAAAAAACATAGGAAATGAGACACTCGATTTGACGGGCGTTTCTTTTGTTGAGGGTATTACTTATGATTTTGCAGGCGGCAGCATTAGAAGTTTAGCTGCTGGCGATTTTGTATTAGTTGTGAAGAATAAAGCAGCCTTTGAGTCTCGTTACGGCAGAGGTATATCCAATAAAATCGCAGGTCAGTACGGGGGCAAGCTGTCTAATGATGGAGAGCAGATATGCCTGGTAGATTTCTGGAACGGCGTCATTGTCGAGTTTGAGTATAGTAACGGCAGTGGCTGGCCGGAATTGACCGATGGGGCTGGTCATTCTTTGGTGCCGCTGGCGTCGGCGGTAGTAAGTGAGGGAGACGGCTCATTGAATGATGGCGGCAACTGGCGGGCAAGCATATATATTGGCGGATCACCTGGCCGAGACGATCCATAGGCGGTGGAAGCCGTTGGCTCTCAGCTTGTCCCATTAGAGTCAGGGTCACTAACAGGATTTGTTTGATCATCTTTTGGCAGATTGAGGTTTTGAGTTTTTCCTGCTGCGGGGGCGAAACATGTGAACGAAGTAAGTATCAGGCCGGCTCCGGCGAGAAACAGTATTATTCTGTGTCGAGGCTCGCTGCATCGTTTTAACCATTTAGGCATTTCCTGCACGCCCTTGTTTTGAATTGGGTCCTTTTCCAAAACCTTCCTGGCAGCAGCTAACTGCTCTCTTGTCGGCTTTGGGTAAATTGTATTTGCATCATTAGGCTCGATGTTGAGCGTGGCATAAGCAATTCGTTTCATGAGATTTGGGTCATTTTCCAGTCTCCCAAGGAGCATATCGTAGTCGGTGTTTAGAGCCTGGAGTTTTTCCTGGTATTTTTGTGCAGCTTTTAAGAACTGCTTGTTTCGATAGTATGTAGCTATATCATCGCAGAGTAAAGAGCAGCCCAGCGAAGCGACTCCAATGCCAAAAAACACGGCAAACAAAACCGTCCGAATGATGTTTTGCCTCTGCATAGGCGAAAAACCCCCGAATAAATTCGGGGGCTAAATACATTTCTGTCTTCTGTACTTTGTTTTCTGTCTTCTGTTTATACAGGATAAACCGGAAGCTGCTGTCTGAGCAATTCGTATATCTTTTTATTTGCTTTGATCGCCTCACCAGCGGTCTTTTTAAATGTGGCCATAACTATCTCAAAGTCCATAGCCTTTATTGCCGCCAAATCCTGTTTCTGGCCGCCGGATTGGTTTGATGCGATAAATTTGGCCATCGTTTCGTGGGCCATTTGCCGGATTAGCTGCCAAAGCTCCTTGCCCTGGCTGGCGGCGATTGCCCGGCCCAAAGCAAGTGACATCGACAGAATCGCGTTCATACCGAGTATGCCCTTTCTTTGCATGGTGTGAATCTTCTCCTCGGTCGGTGCGCTCTTGGAAGTCCGCCCTGCGAGAATCGCCTGCTCCAGCTCCAGACCCAACAGTTGCTTGTCGATCTCCAAGACGCTGCCGAGCCTGGCCAGCTTCTTGCCGATGAACGCCTTGGCCAGAACGCCTTCGATATGCTTGACAGCTTCCATGCAGCCCATACCGTCATAACGTCTGGACTTCTTCCAGAGGGCCATGAGCTTCTCATCATTCTTGGCCCGGATGTCATTAGCCTTGACGTCCTTTTTGAATCGGAATGTGCCGTCGCCGGCGTCCTTGAACAAATCAGGATACTTTTTGGTCGTTTCGGATGGCTCGATGATGCTGTCCACATAGTGGATGGCCTCGTCCTCGCCGGCACTGGTTCCCAGAGGCGTCGAGCCTTTGAAGCGGATGATGCCGGCCTTTCCGAGGAACAGTGTCGCGGCTGCCGAAGGGATACCGGCGTTGGTCGCCTCTTCGGTGCCGCTGACCGCTTCGATTGCCAGCATTTTAATAAGCAAACTGGCGATATCAATTTCGCCGGCGTCCGGCGTGATGCTGACGTCTTCTTTGCCCGTTAAGATTCGAACCAGCTCTTTGATAGTCTCCTCGACCTCTTTACGCTCGGCCGGAGTGGTTTCTCTCTTACCAGCCTTGGCCAGGGCGATAATCTCCATGACGCGGCCGTACTTCTGGAGCCGCTCGGTGTTGGCGCCGCCGCCACACTTGACCCCAAGGGCGTTCATCGCCGTACCGATTTCCGCCTCGAATGGGTCGTTGGGCGATTTGGAGCGGTGTGAAACTACAAGCTCCGCTCCGTAAGCCAGCGACGTCAGCATGGCCAGCACGGTCTCAGTCAATGTTCCAATCTGATTGGCCTTTATCAGGGAGGCGTTAATTTCGCCGTTCTTTGCACAATTCTCGATGTTCGTGTCCTTGGTGGTGACCAGATCATCGCCGATGACGAAGACCTTATCGCCAAGCTCTCTCATCAGGTTTTGCCAGCCGGTATGGTCTCGCTCACCGAAGCCATCCTCAATCGAAAGGACCGGGATGCCCTCTTCCATCGCCTGCTTGTAAAGATCGAGTATCTCGTCGCGGCTCATATCGACTTTACTCTTGTCTCGCCAGAAGCGATACATGCCGATGGAGTCCGGCTCGCCTCTCTCCTTGCGATAGGCATTCTCAAGCTCGGAGGCCGCCGGGTCCAAAGCAATCGCCACATCCACGCCGGGGACATACTCGCAGTCGAGAATGGCCTGCTTCATCATTCGCCACATTCTCTGCTCCGGCACACGGTCGCGATTTTCCTTATCGACGTAGGGTGCGATGCCGCCCTCCAGACCGACGCCCATGACCTTTGCGCCCGGAGCGGCCTCGATGATCTCCTTGAGCCGATATTGCAGCTTGACGGTCATTTCCTGCGCATCCTCGTAAGTTTTAGGCGAAAGCGGCATGAACATACTTTCCTGCATGGAGATGTTGCTTTCGGGGTATTCCTTCTCAGTGTGCCGGCCGCCCATTGCGCAGTTGCGGAATTGCCACGGGGCAGCGACCGAACTACCGTCCTTCAACGTGACAGATTGCATTCGCGTGGTTAACAGTCTCTTCTTGAGGTCACCAACCTGGACGAGCCAGCTCTCCTTCGAGGCGGCCGCGGCAGCCCTGGCGGCTTGCTCGGCGGCAATCCTCTCTCTTACGCGGAACTCACGCAGCTTGCCGGGATCGGCCAGGAATCGGTCAAGCAGTCCAACACAGCCCGGGGCCAGGAAGAATCGACCGATGTAAATCATCCAGTCATGTCCTGCGAGCAAGCCCACCACGATGAAGAAACCGGCAATCGGCAGGAAGATCGTGGCCAGCCACTGGCTCCAGATCGGCGCCGAGGCGGCCACGGCCAAGTTATATGGTGCATCAGGAGCGAAGTTGCCGTTCTCCTTCTTGACGCCGTAGAACTTGCCCCATGGTATCTGCAGGAACATTTGTATAAACCAGCCCAATTTACCTCCGCCACCCTGAACTATGGCATCGGCTTTTTCCTGAGAATCTTTATTCAACGCCGTAAGTTTCACAGCAGTCAGGAAGTGTCCCATTTCGTGAATAGCAATACCGATATGCCAGGACAAATACCAGATAGCAATAGAGATAATTGTTTCCCAGCTCACAAACACGAATCTCAGCACTTCAAGCTTGATATTGACATCCGGGTTTGAAGCCGCTGTGGCCAGTGCCGCAGCCGGTAAGCTGAGGATTGAGGAAATGAAGGCGGCATGAAACGAGACCAATTTATGGTTTGCAATTACCCAGCCGCGTTCCAGTCTCGCCGTTAGTCGCTCGTCGCTCGTCGCTCGTCGCTTATGGCACGATTCACTATTCAAACTGTCCTGCTCTGTATCTAACATTTTGCCCATTCTAAGTTTCTCCTGATCCGTTCACAGTTCGTTGTTCATTGTTAATCGATGAACAATGAAATCATAACAACGAACAAATTACCAATTACAAATCACCTATTGCCAGTTATCAATCACCAATAGTTTGGTATATTTTGTTGATTTTATTGAATCCGTCAATAGTAAATTTTTTAATTGGTGGGATGGGAGGGAACATCGTATCCCCCTGGTGAGGATAACATATATGACTGATAGTTGTTGGAAAGAGTTGAAGAAGCTATGGCAGGGGCGGTGGGAAGCCCCTGCCGAAAACGTCCTATAAGTAAATCTTTCACAAACTCCATAAAAAAGAACTAAAAGAACTTGAAAAAATGTGCCCTCCAAAAAACCATTTACGGCTTTTGAAGGGCCAAAAAAATGATCTTTCCCTTAACCTACTGCTGAGTCGCAGGTGATTTGAGGAGTTGTCATTGCGAGGAGGCCGAAGGCCGACGTGGCAATCTCATAAATCAAATGTCAGAGATTGCTTTGCTCGCAATGACATATATCATTTAAGCTGCGACAGAATAGTAGTACAACCTTTTGAGGGTCAACGGTCAAAAGGACTATAAAAGTCCGTGGCAGATAATCAAAGACATGCAACGGGTGCATGTCAAGATTGTTTGTAAAATCTGCAAGCAGAAATGTACGTCATTCCGACCGAAGCCCCCGTGTCTTCT
>CAZRNB010000146.1:0-6552 GCA_964601355.1 uncultured Pirellulales bacterium | reverse complement strand
GTCGATGCCTTCCTGTGCAAGTTTATCTGAGATTAGTACTTTAATCATTGTTGAACTCCAAAAATATCTACTGACCTGATTTTCAGTTCTGAATATTTGTAGCCAAAGATCGAGACAAAGTTACCACCCAGCCGGTAAAGATGACAATAATCAGAGCAACAATTATATACCTTATTTTCACAGCATCATACAAACGCTTAAGAGCCGTAAAATATACACCAAAAATTGCTGTAAATAAAGCTAAAAATGCAAGGACAACCAATACAAAGCATAAAAAACCTGCAACCGGCTGAATATAAAACGACTCGAAAATTTTACCTTTGGAAAAGGCCAAAACCGAGGTCGTCATCCCACAGGTTGGGCACGGCAGGCCATATCTCTGTTTGAAGCCGCAGGGGCCAAGCCACAACCCAATGTCAAATTTTCCTGTTGCAGCCAGCCAGGAAAATCCAAACGTCGCAGATATTGCCAAAAAAACTATTGCAGCCGTTATCCGTTGACGATACGTTGCTCGGCAGAAAAATGGCGTTAGCCATCTTGACGATCCCGAATTATTTAACTGTTGGCTTGCTGGCATAAAGTTAAGAATAGGTAGCTGCCCTAATTCTGTCAAGCTCGGATAATCTTGTAATGTTATTCAGCTATGCTATAATACTTCAGTAAAAGTTACACAGTATTTCTTAGAGTGTCTAACAGAGTAAACAGTACAGTTTGCTGTTTGTCACTCCCGCGCAGGCGGGAGTCCAGAAAAACTATAAAAGAATGGATTCCCGCTTTCGCGGGAATGACACTCGTAGAACACTTTTAATTTTGTTAGAATCTCTTAATATACTTTGCGAAGACTCAAATGGCAGGTGTGTAAAGAGTCTGTTAAGAGCTTTAGTTTTGTGCAAGAAAGACTGATGAACATTAAATATTTTCGAGATACAGATACGCTTTTTTTCACTTTTTCATATAATGAAGCTGTGGAGACACGAGATTTGAGCGAAAACATCCTGTTGGATTTAGATGGAAATGGCAATGTTGTAAGCATCACAATTGAGCATGCTAAAGAACAAGCTAATATGGATGACTTTTCCTTTCAACAGGTAAATGGTAATGCCTCTAACATAAGTAAGATATAAATATGTTATTAAAGCAGAAAGATTTGAGCGAGATTCTGGAAATCGCCATAGTCGCTGCTCGGCTGGCAGGACAGCGGGCGATGGAAGAAATCGGCTTTGTCAAAACTTCACAGAAAAACAACGCAAGTGAATTAGTGACGCAGGCTGATGCCGACTGTCAGCGGATAATCATCGATGAAATTAAACAGGCGTATCCCGACCACGGTTTTATCGCAGAAGAGGGCGAGCAGGGCAGATTATTCAAACAATCGCCCCGGAGCGGAGCAGATGCTGTCTGGTGGATTATAGACCCTATAGACGGGACAAACAATTACGCGCATCAAGTGCCTTTATTTGTCGTCAGTATAGCGGCCATGTATAAGGGAGAGTCGATAGCAGGAGTAATTTTTGATCCTGCTACCGATTCAATGTACTATGCGGTTAAAGGCGGCGAGGCACAATTGAACGGCAGAAAAATCTCTGCCGGCGAAGAAGATATGAACCAGTTCTCAAGCATTGGTTTGGATAGTCATTTCGAGGATTTTGGCGGTCTGCCGGCCTGGGCCCGTGAGATTATTCAGCGAACAAGGTTTCGCAATTTAGGCACGACCGCCCTTCAAATTGCTTATGTTGCAAAAGGCGGCCTTATAGCTACGATCGTCAATACTCCCAAATTATGGGATATAGCGGCTGGCGCCGTGATTGCCGAGGCAGCTGGTGCCGTGGTCAGCAATTGGCAGGGCGAAAAAATCTTTCCTGTTGATCTGGATAGCTATGAGGGCGCCAAGATTCAAACAATAGTGGCCAATAAGAAAGTATATTCAGAAATCTTGGAAATGTTGAAATAATTTTCGATTGCCAATTTCCAATTTCCGATTTGTTATTTTAGATTTTCAATTTCCGATTTAGGATTGACACTGTGACACCGGATGAACTGAAGAAAAGAATGCAGCAGTTCGCTTTGCGTGTAATTCGCTTAGTGGAATCTCTTCCAAAAACCCGCACTGCAGCTGTTATCGGAAATCAATTATTAGATTGTGCCACATCTGTAGGCGCCAATTACCGAGCCGCCTGCAGAGGCAGGTCAAAAGCAGATTTTATTTCAAAATTAGGTATTGTTGAGGAAGAGGCAGATGAATCAGCCTATTGGCTGGAGATGCTTGTTGAGGCCAAGGTTGTGGAATCCAACAAAATAGCAGAATTGCTTAAGGAGGCTCATGAGCTGACCGCCATTATAGCTGCATCACGTAAGACTGCAAAAAATAATAGATGAACTGAAAAATTCATAAATCGGAAATCGACAATCGGAAATCGGAAATCCCTTATCTCGGATCAGAGACAGGATGTAGTGCAACGACTCGTACTCTGTTGCTATTGGAAGTGACGTTGCTTCTGTCGAGTATGGCTAAAACTCTTTTCTGTGGGCCGTCGGTGCCAATGCGGACAAGTATAAAGGCTGTAAAAACGTCACTACGTACAGTGACAAGGTTGCTGATGCGTGAAAAAATCATGTCCCGTTCTTCAAAGTCCTGCCCTGCCCCGTCGCCCGGCGTCAGGTCGGGAAATTTAGTTAAATCGGCCTGGTCGGCTGCGTAATAATCCATCGCAGCAGCCTGCATCAGCTCAGCTATACTCTTGAAACCTTTTGTAGCTGTGTCTCGATATGCAACAATCGCCCGGGCGATATCAGGCCTCATCCACGGTAGCTGCGCTATCACAAACCAGGGTGCGGTATTAACGTTTATTCGCCCCTTTATCCTCGTTTCATTTGCTCCCAGGCCAAATACGGCAGGGTCGATGACCGTCAGATACTGAAAAATATCGGCAAAGGCAGGATTCTTCAGATCAAGACGGATGTACCCTTCATTAGGCTCATCCACAAGCTGCACGCCGAGCATGTCATTTGGGTCAATGCTCGGCCCAACCATAAAAACCCTGGCGATGTCACCTGCCGTAACAAAAAATCCTCTAACATTTTCAAGATTATAATTTTTTCTGATTGCAGCTATCCTGTTCGGCACTCCAAGCGTATTAGAAGCGGGCTGTAGATACTGATATATTACATTCCAGTTTATGTCGCTCCTGCAATAAAACAGGGACTTGTCTTTCGCGCTATTCCACGCAAACCAGGCGTCTTCGGTTTTCTGCTGATCGAGATAAAGGTCTGCAGGTGTGACCATTCTGAGAAGATAAATGTCATACTTCTCGCTTAGCGCGTACGTTGGCGGGTCAGGGCTGTCAAGGACGTATTTTGCCAGCACCAGGTTCGTGTCTTCTTTGCCGCCTCCTGTTGAAATCAAATCGGTAACACCAAACACGCTGGAGGCAGCGGAGCTGCTGGTTATTACAAATCGGCCATTGGTTGCTATCGCACGGCCTGCAAGATTTATTGTGCCGACAACGGCGTTATCCAGTCGAAGCTCCAGCCTGAAATCTCCCAGCGGAATATCTACATTGAATGGATTATAAAGCTCAATTGCAAAATAGTTATTCGCCGGATTGGCGGGATTACTATCGCTTATCCTAAAGGCAATCTCACTTATAAACGGCTGAACCTCGGCGCCATAATAGATTCGAGAGGCCGTGGGCAGGGTGGTGACACTTGTATCTGAATCTCGAAAGTCAATTATATTAACCGCTAATTGAGCGGCAATCCGCTGGCGCTGCGATGATTTGATACCGGCCAGCAACGCCTGATAAAGCTGGCTTAATAAGGCGGTATTTAGGTTGATCATCTTCCTGCCATTCGGGTCGATAATTCTATCCATATTGCAGGTGGTTGTAACGTGTCGATACGTATAGTTCGGGTCAATACTGCCGGAATCAAAGGCTCTTTTGAACCAGTTATCTAATTCTTGTCCGCCGGTTGCTACGGGAGTGGATAAAGTGTTCCTTCTGAATTCGACGCCCCAATCTTCCAGCCTTGTATCTATCGATGTATTGTTTAGCAGGAATCTGTACCGAAGCTCAAGCTCGTCGGAGATATCATAAGGCGTGTAAGGTACGTATGGCTCACTATAATGCCAGAGGACAGCCTGTTTATATTTATTCAAATCCGAATAATCAACGCCGGTGCCATAATTTGCTCTTGCTTTGAGCAAATCTGTCTCGTTATTCGGCGAAGGAGGATAGCCAGGCCGACCTGCCAAAGCCATAAGGTTTATCTGCAATTGGCTTGAGCCGTCCACCATTTCTGCTCTGCCGTTGGGATCGAACTTAAAAGCTGTGTTGGCATTTAACAATCCGCCGTTGTCGATAATCCTGACGGCGGCGTAGATGGATTTGCCTTTGTTGGAATTTATGTCGTCGAGCTTAATCCATTTTGAGTCGCCTACGCCGTCACCATCAGCGTCGGCATTTGCAATCGGCTGATTGAAATCGGTTATCGTGGCATATTCCGACAAAACCTTTGCCTGAATGTCAGCGGCATAGTTTGTCAGATAACCTGTAACGTCACTTATCTGCCGCCAATAGTAATTGCCGCCCGATTTATAAGGCTCAAGACTTGCCAGCCATTTGTCCTGCGAGCCCGGGTAGTCGTAGTATTCTGCCTCCCCGGCTACGGCACGCTCCGCCGTGACGAGTGCTGCGCCGGGAACATCTAAAGTCAATTCTTCGGATATTGTTGCGATGACTGTATCAACCGCGAAATTTAATTCCTTGTTCTCTGAAATGGCGGACGTTGCTATTTTGTCCACACGTGCCATCATAACAAACAGGACGCCAACTATGGCCAGCAGGCTGGTCAGAACCACGGTCAGAATAAGGGCTGAGCCGGCCTTAACTCGTGGCTCGTCGCTCGTCGCTCGTCGCTCGTTTTTTTTCTTCATTTTACGCATCAATTAACAACAAACTATGAACTACGAACTATGAACAATGAACTAATCTAAATAAACAATATGAGTAAAAGTTCTGCCTTTTCTTATAACACCCCTGGAATCATATAACGTGAAGGTAAATTTAAAGGCGTTAGTGCTGATGTTACCCGTCCCGCCTTCTTTTTGTCTCTTCCACACGATTTTGCCCGAAGACTCCATTTCTGCAAATTGTATGGTGAAATTATCTGCGCCTTTAGCCAGATACATTACGAACTGCTCTTTCAGATTATTAGGATCGATGAGCGGTCTCTTTACCCAGTCCTGCGGGTCCGAAAAAGGAGGCTGCACAGACCATTGCGAAAGAGACTTTATATAATATTCTCCGCGCGGACTTGAATCTGCCGGCGGCGCATCAGCGGTTAATATCGTTTGCCTTCTAAGCAGTATATTATCTCGCGGTTTCGCCGGAAGTCCAAAAGAATTGGGATCAGCCGGACCGTAAAATACACATGCGACGTTACCTGCGATTGTTCTGCCGGAATATTGACGGGTTGTTTGAAAATCACCATTTGTGAAAAATGTGATACAATCTGAGTTTATTTCCATGGCCTCGCTGCCTATGGTGTATTTATTTGTGTTAAAGCTTATATATCCGCCATAGCTGTGTGCGATGCTTTTAAAATCCGTATCAAACTGGTCGGTAATAGCCCGCAGTTTACGCATAATTTCGGCATTCGCAATGGCCGTGCGATGAGAATCTATACTGACTCTGAAGATAACGCCGGAAAATGATAAAATCAGGGCCAGAATCCCCACGGCTACCACAAGCTCAATAAGAGTAAAACCACGGTTAGTTTTTTGTTCATTATTCATAGTTTATTGTTCATTGTTCATAGTTCATAGTTCATCGATTAACAATGAACAACGAACTAAGAACTATGCTAAAATTTGATTACCTTTTGATATAACGTTATGCAGGGATTTTTGCCTCCTGCGGCAGGTGGCGGAACCACCCATATTGAGCCGGTCTTTTCACCCTGCCATGGACGGTCGAGCTTGATCCTGTCGGGCTGATCGGCATATCGCTCAATTACTCGATAAATCTGGCCGGTTTTGTCGTCTATTATAGTATAGCCGTCATTAATCCACGTTGTTTTGTCGGCTTCCATTATAGTAAGCTGGCTTTGCCCTGTAACCCCGGCAATACCGGTCTTCATCGGAATGGGCCTTCCCGCTCCGCCACGAAAGGAAGCTGAGCTGCCGACTTTTCTGGTTACAAAAACTGTTATTTGCACAAGCCGGCTGTCTGAGTCGGAATCGGCACGCCGCAAAAGAGCTGACCAGTAGTATTGCTTTTGCAGGCTGTCTGTGTCTGTCGAAGGATATGCAAATTCGTTCGGATCGACGGAGCTTAACTGCTCAAGGGATTTTAGCTGGTCGCCTGCCAAATTAGACGGATTGATGCTGTACAGTCTTATTTTTGCAAAGGCTTCGTCGGCTGCTACCGCGGCAGTAGTCTGCTCAGTAGCCATTGTCGAGAAATATATACCCGTGATGAATGTGCCGGCTATAAAAAGCAGCCCGATGCTGAGTGTGCCGACGGCCAGCAATATCTCGATAAGCGAGAAACC
>CAZRNB010000145.1:0-6714 GCA_964601355.1 uncultured Pirellulales bacterium | reverse complement strand
AGAATCCTGACACAGAGGCCCCTTACGTCGAGGCCCTGAAGGGGGCCACAGGCGATGCGTTCCTGGTCCGTCGTTACGGCGATTACCTCTTGCAAAACCAGCGTCTCGCAGAGGCCATCAACATGTATCAGGACTACCTCAAAGCCCGTCCCTTTGAAATGAGCATACGCACGGGTCTGGCAGAGGCATTAGCTTGCGGCGGGGCCCGTGATAAGGCCGTGACGGTCTTGACCGCCAGGGAAACGCCTTTTCCCTATACCAACCAGGAGGCCCTTCAATACGTGGGGAACCTCTACGTCCAACAGGGGCGGTATGACGAGGCCCTGCGTGTGTATCAGCAGCTCTACCAAAGCGGCCCTCGCGATGTGCACACCCTGGTCAATCTGGCCTCTGCTGCGTCCCATCAAGGCGACCTGGCCACTGCTAAACAGGCCCTGGACAAGGCCCTGAAGGTCGATCCGGATTCTGTCCCGGCCCTCATCAATATGGGCAACTATTATGTCAAACAAGGTAAAACCCAAGAGGCGCAGGCGTGGTTTGAACGTGCGGCCAGGGCCGATCCCTACAACTACATCCCTCAATTCAGCTTGGGCACGCAAAAATTGAAGCTGGGGCAGGTCAGGGACGGCCTGAAGCACATAACGGAATCGGTGCGTCTGAAACCCGATTTCGTGCAAGGTTATCAAACTCTGGCCACGGTGTACACCCAGTTCGACAAAGCCGATGCAGCACACACGTATATAGTACTGAAGGACCTTTTCTCTCCATAGCGGTCTGTAACGGATTAAATGATTGGTGTCATTCCTTCACTATGTTCAGGACGGCGTCTGAGCGTATTGAAGAATCTGGGCAACGAAGGCCAGATGTTTCGCCTTCGGCTCAACATGACAAACCAGATGCTTATCCTGGCAAGAGCAGCTATACACCTGATCCGGTGTGGAACGGCTCAATAGAAGAATTAAGCATCTACACAAGGCTTTTTCTCTGGAAGAGGTTCAGGCCAACTACGCGAAGAGTCATCAAAAATAACCTTGTTCAAGACGTGAAAGGTTTTACACCTTTTACGGGGCCTATACGATTAGGTATAGGCCCCGAATTATTTGTACACCGGCTTCTATTTGGTTAACTATGGACGGTTTAGCCTGATATCGTCAATGTATAAGTCACCAGAGCCGCTCTGTTGTGTATTGTTTATGTCGCCGACACCGATGGTCATCTTTGTTATAGCCTTCAGATTCACGCCGGTTATGCTCGTCATCGGAATAGTCCACGGCGTATACGTCGCTATGGTCGTCGCAGCAGGATATGTGACCGCTGGATTACTAATGCCGGCGCTATCCTGCAGAACCACATACAACTGTGCTGGACTGTTACTAAGTATGCCGATGTCCTGATGCTGCCAATCGCCCGTGCCGGGATTTGCAACATTGGAAAATTCTGCTGTGCACGTTGCATCAACGTTATGGCTGGTCAGGCACAAGCCTGTAAAGACATCCGTAAGCATGGGTATATCTATGGAGCCAATTGTTGTCCAGTTAGTAGTTCCGTTTGCGGACTTTGCCGGCGTTAATCCGAAGGCTATCAAGAAGATGATTATTGGTGTCGGCGATAGAAATGATACACAGCCTCGCGGCTCAGGCGATTTATACATTGATGATATAAGGCTGTATCTGCCTTAGCCACAATAAATTGCGGGGCTAAACATCTCTCTCGACGAGGTTCGAGACGGGTTTAACCGCAGAGAGCGACTCAAATCGGGGCCTATATCATTAGAGTATAGGCCTCGTTTTTCTTGATATTGTGCCTTGCAGCCCCCTATTTTCACCATGTTATGCTTTAACTTTGGGTAGTCTGATTTATTCTTAGAAATATTTCTTGAAAAGTAGATAGCCAATTTGGTAATATAAATCTTGTCAGGCTATGGTGGATACGCCCAGACGAATAGTCCGCTTCAGGCAGATTGGCTAATATTGAGAACGTCGAATATCGAGCAAGAAATATCCAACTTCGAAATTCGTCATTCGATATTTAATATTCATAATTTATTTATACTATACGACAAACAGTAACCAAATCCCCAACGGCAAAGCCCAAGCTGAATGGGAAAGGAAGAAGACAAATGAAAAAAAGAGCCTTTACCCCGTTAGAAATCTGTACCAAAAGTAGGTATCCCATGGATATGGAATCGTTTCTAACGGGGTTTACCTTGATTGAGCTGTTAGTGGTGATCGCTATTATTGCCATTTTAATGGCAGTTCTTATGCCCGCTTTGCGCTCGGCCAGAGACCAGGGGCGCAGAGTCCACTGCGTCAGCAACGTAAGGTCTCTGACAATGGCGTGGTTCATGTACCAGGATGATAATGATAACGTGCTGGTCAATGGTAATGTACCCAGGAGTGCACAATACCATGACACCGAGACCTACTGGGTACAACCACCGCAGGGTGTTACTGGTACCTACACAGGCGAGAATCCTACCCTTGAGGACGAGATCAGAGGCATAAAACAAGGTGGATTGTTTCGTTATGTAAAGACGGTCGATGCATATCGCTGCCCATCTGATGCCAGAAAAAAAGACCCAAGCAGAGCTACGTTCCGCAGCTTTTCCATTGCTGGTGGAATGAATGGGGAAGAAAAATACGGCTATACTAAAAGGGCTATCTTAAAATACACTGAAATAAGAAATCCCATCAGTAAATATGTTTTCGTGGAGGATGACGACCCCAGGAAGTGGAATATGGGCTCTTGGGTGCTAAATCCTACGGGGGACAGTTGGTTGGACCCGCTGTCAATCAGGCACAATAAAAGAAGCACTCTCGGCTGGGCCGACGGCCACGCAGAAATGCATAGATGGCTGGATGAACGCACAATCGAAATGTCCGAAAGAGGTCAATTCGGTGCAAATCAACCTGGGAATCCGGATCTGAAATTCATGCAGGAAGGCTATCAGTTAAAACCAGTTCCATAATAGTCTAAACTCTAAAGTGCCTAAAATATAGAGTGCCTAAAGCTATGAACTATAACTTTAGGCACTCCAGAACACTTTACTATTTCATATCGCTCTGTAGAAAACAATGTGTTATTGTCATTTCGAGTGAACCGAAGGTGAGTCGAGAAATCTGCTATTAGTAGATTTCTTCACTTCGCCCCCGTTTCTGTCTTCGCCTGCCTCTGCGTCTCTTGACGCAAGTCGAGGCAGCAGGACAGAAGACACGGGGGCTCCGGTCGAAATGACGGTGAGTCTTTTCTACAAAGCCATTTCATATACTAAGGAAGAAGCAGCCTTATATCATCTATATACAACGTACCTGAACCGCCGGGCTGTGTGCTGCCTCTGGTACCGACACCAATGACCATCTTCTTGATAGCCTTCAGATTCACTCCGCCAAGGTCGGTCAGCAGAATATTCCACGGCGTCCACGGCTTTATGGTGGTAGCAGCAGGATTAAAATATCTGATTGCGGGACTGCTAACGCCTGCATTATCTTCCACAACTACGTACATCGGCTCGGCAATGTTACTTGCTATGCCAATGTCATTATGAGCCCAATCGCCGGAAACTGCTGGATTGAGGGTAACATTAGAGAATGTAGCAGTGCAGGTTGCATCGGCATTATGGCTGGTCAAACATAAGCCTATATAGACTTGCGTGCTTAGAGGCATTGTTATTGAACCGAGCGGTTTCCAATTAACCTTGTCGGAGGAATATTCGCCTGTAAACGTGTTGCCAGCGCGGCTCAATTTAACGTACTGCGGAGCTGTGATCCCAGTGACTCTATTACTTTCCTCGGTACCGCCGCCCACAGTAGAACGGACCTGCAGGGATACCCCGCTGCCGGACGTTACGACCACGGCGATATTAGGAGAGTCTGCATCTTTCGTCTCACGCATCATCACGCCCGCCTTGGCCCAGGCATCGGTGCTATTACTGATACTTTCCACCTTAGCTATTATTTCTCCGACGCCGGAGAATTGTTTATAGGCAAAGTGGAACTGGTCAGATGTGCCGTAGATATCTGTACCGCCAGCGGTCATTGTGTAAAGTGACGGGCTGCCCGTGAAGCTGCCGACAGCCGCAGGCAGGCCTTTGAACCACAGACTTAAAGAGACGGCGCCATTTGCCGTCCAATCCTGCGGAGCCGCCCACTCCCGCTCGGTCTCAGAATAAAGCAGCGTTCCGACTTTTTCAAGTGGAACACCCATGCCTTCATTTATGGAGCCATCATTGTCGTAGCGCATATACATAGACTGACTGCCGCCGTGAAATATAGTCCGTTCCGCATACGCCACTCCCGGTTCAGTATGCCCCACAGTCATACCGGTATTATTCACAACACAGTCCATCCACGTATCGAATATCCAGTTGCTTATATCGTTATAGTCTTCAAAGTCATCTACGACAATGAAATTACCCGTAGTAAATCTCCAGACGTCCCCTTTCCACAGACTATTGGCCTGGGTGCCGTCAATCTCGTCAACTCGCCAGTAGTAGGTTGTGTTGAAATTGAGGGTGCCAGGCTTAAAACTATTGACGTCAGTACTGGTATAGGTGACGTTTGGATAACTGGCTAAGTTGGCCTTGCTGACATCGTTCACATCATTAAAGCTGCTGCCGAAATACAACTCGTGCCTCACGGCATTTCTCCCCGACTTCCAGTCAAGTGTAGGCTCTCTTTTCACATCCTTCTGCCCATCCCGAGGATTCGGATTAGAGGGGGATCTGCTGTTGAAAAATCGAGCATTGTCGAAGTAGTAGGTCGAATTAGTGAAAGCCGTATCCTGATTTGTGCCGATACTGAATTGACAATAGCCGCCTTCGGTAATATTAGCAACAGGAATACCGGAGTAGTCCCAGACCAATGTCCTCGTGTCGACCTCACCGAAACTCAGCGGATTCCATTCGCCGGGAGCAGCAGGATTACTCGTATCACTAACAGGATTATCTAACTGGTTCCATTGAATCCCTTCGGCATTGATTGCAAGGTATCTGACCTGGCCCCAGCTTCCATTTCCCAGCCACTCAGGAGTGACAAACGTTACATCTATTGAAAAGAGGTCGTTGGCCTGAAGAATTTTTTTCTCTTCTTCGTTCATAAAGATACCAAACTGCCAGATGAACGTTCCCGTAAAGTCCACAGTCATCTTGAGGCTCTTTTTGTTCAACGTGGCCCCGGTAGTGCTGTAACTTTGTTTAGCCAGATTGTTCGTCCATACGTACCATCCATCCATACTGTCTTCCCAGTCGCCTAATACAAAGCCTGAGCCTGAAAACCTGGTCGTAAAGCTCCAGACGTCGCCTCTCCATAGTTTATCCGGGTGGGCGTCATTGACCTCATCTATCCGCCAATAGCAGGTCTGGCCTAATTCGAGGGGGCCGGGATTAAAAGTGTTTGAGATATAATCTCGCCTGACAAGAACGCTATTCGGATCATTGGTCCTGCTGGCATGGGTCACATCATTGAAATTAGTGCCAAAATATATATCGTGTGTGGCGGCATACAAACCCGACGTCCAGCTAATAGAAGACTCAGGTATCACACCTTTCGCACCATCAAGCGGATTCGGGACGTAAGCTGCCCCAGCACCGAACATTTGCACATTATCAAGATAAGTAACGCCGCCGGGGTTGTACCCACCGTAATTTGAACGAAAGACAAGACGCAAATATGCG
The DNA here is from genome assembly GCA_964601355.1 of uncultured Pirellulales bacterium. GTDB lineage: Bacteria > Planctomycetota > Phycisphaerae > Sedimentisphaerales > Anaerobacaceae > CAZRNB01. Next base: position 1,043 of record CAZRNB010000145.1, on the reverse strand, counting down.
AGGTGATTAAAGTCGATTTCAGGCAGAGTCAAAGAGTAGTTATAAGTGAAATTGATTGGTTCACTCCCACTATTAGCGTGCCACTTTGCGGCCTGGGCCAACTGTTCATCCACTTCCCATGCCACCCCATTTACCGAGCCACCCGCCTGGATAATCAGATAGAAATCACACCATAAGTCTCCAACCTCATTCCACTCTTCAATTATCCGAGTGATGTCCGCCGAGACCTTGAGGTTTTTCCTGAATGCATCAACTTTTCCTCGTGCTATCAGGTCGTACATAATAACATCCTGGTTGGCGGGATTTGTGCTAATCCTTAGGCTTTTCTTGTTTAATGTAGCCCCGGTCGTGCTATAGGCCGTTGAGGTAGCTTCGTCGTCAACAACAGTCCATCCGTCCATGCTATTTTCAAAATCGCCTATCGTTATGCCATAAGTCGTGGATACCAAAGTCAATCCCAAAATAAAGGGAATTAGATAAATCAATCCGGCATAGTGAATTTTCGATTTGCGCATAATATTCCTCCTTTCAAAGGGTAAAGATAAGCTAAAATGTTTATAGTGCCGAAATAGCGTAAGCCATCTCTTATATGGGAGTAAGCTAAAGCTACATCTCATAACCTTCGGCACTTAAAACCTTAGTGCTACAAGCTTTTATATTTGTATTTATACCAAATTATCGACCAAAACATCAAGAAAAATCCGAATTTAATTTCTCAATATTAAAAGGTCACAGAAACCCCAAAATCAGACTTTTATATAGGCCGGATATACCCTTAAAAAGTCCACAGCAGCAGTTTTTTCGGCGAAAGAATATGACCACTGCTCTGCCGGATCGCCAGACACTGCCAAAGGGCGATTGTATAAGCCGCATTGGGTTATGTATATAAAGTGAGCTTAGTAAAATTTACGCTTAATCTTCTTGCAAAGATAGCCGATTTTTTGTAATGTAACTCGCAGTTCTTCATGGGCGATTAGCTCAGATCGGCAGAGCAGCTGACTCTTAATCAGCGGGTCGCAGGTTCGATTCCTGCATCGCCCATT
>CAZRNB010000144.1:0-6754 GCA_964601355.1 uncultured Pirellulales bacterium | reverse complement strand
GGGCTTCGGTCGGAATGACGTACATTTCTGCTTGCAGATTTTACCAACAATCTTGGCATGCACCCCTGATACGGATTGGCCTATTTTCTATTTGCATTGAATATCCTCTGCACTTAAAATGAACAAGAAACAAGAGTAAAGAGTAATCCATTAGATGCCGACTATTTTATCTTAATAATAAAATTGCTTTCAATCTCAGGAGCTGCGTATGAAGTATCGTGATGTTTATATCCCACTTTTCTGTCTTGTTTGGTCCGTTAGCAGCGCGTGCTTTGCCGATAAAATCATCCTAAAAGGAGGCCAAACAATAACAGGCGACATCCTTGTCGAAAAAGACTCCGCGCTGTACGTGGATATAGGCATAACCGTCCTAAGCGTTCCGCGGGACAAGATACTCGAATATGAGTACAGCCAGGCCGCCAGGAACGAGGGCGTAGCTGCCAAAGACGTGAATGATTTAGCCGCCAAAACAGAAACGTCCGGGCCGGCCGGCCGGTTATTTAAAACCGCCAAGCTGCAAAAAACAACTATCGAAAAATGTGTGGACGCATTTTCGCAAGCCGTGGTCATGGTCTCAAGTCCGGCTGGTATAGGCTCTGGCTTTTTTATTAACGAAAACGGCTGCTTGATAACGAACTACCACGTCATAGAAGGTGAAACCAAAATCGAAGTCACCATGTTCCAGAAAGCCAGGAACGGCTTTGAAAAGAAGAAATTCAAAAAGGTTAAAATCGAAGCTATCAATCCTTTTGTCGATCTGGCGCTGCTGAAAGTCGAAGATCTCGGCGATACAAAGGTCACATTCGCTTACCTTGGCGATGCAGACCAGATACAAGTAGGCGAGGGTGTATTCGCTATCGGCAATCCGCTCGGCCTGGAGCGTACGGTCACCAACGGCGTCATCAGCACTAATAATAGGGCCTTTGAAGGGCTTATCTATATTCAAACCAACGCTGACATCAATCCCGGCAATTCCGGTGGCCCGCTGTTCAACCTGGCCGGCGAAGTAATCGGCGTCACAAATATGGGATATATTTTCTTTGGAGGACTCGGCTTTGCCATACCAATTGACTATGTAAAACACTTCATTGAAAACCGTGAGGCATTTGCTTATGACAAAGACAATCCAAATACTGGTTTCAGATACACTCAACCTGACCGCAGACGCTATAAAGTCAAACCCACTCTCCTGGGAAAAAAGCAGCCTGAACAATAACGATTATACGAATGCTCTCAGCGAAAGGCACGGGAATGAGACAAACAATCAAAAAAATCTATGGTGCCGTTCTGGCATCCTTTATATGCACGCTCTTTGTCGGCAGCACACAAGCCTTAGTTCTGCCTAAGACAGCTAAGCTGGTCCCGCCTGAGACCATACTTCTGGCAGATACCGATAATTTCAGTCAGCTAAAACTGCAGTTTGAAAAAACCAATCTTTACAAGCTGTACAAAGACCCTGCGATGGCGGCTGTTGTCGAAGATTTCAAAACAAAACGACGGGAAAAAATCCGAAATATAGAGAACGACCTTATCAGAACAATTGTTGACACGGACTTACTGCCTCAAGGCAGAGTAGCTGTCGCTTTGGTACGCAATCTTCCAGCGGCAGAGACAGAAGATGCCAACCAGATATCGCTTTTATTCATAAGTCAGTGGGGAGAAAACACAAAAAAAATTAAAGAAGCTGTAGATAAGATGGTCGAAAAAGTCATCGAGGACGGCGCCCACCGAAAAACCGAAGACTTTCGCGGCGTTAATATCACAACGATAATACCAAAATCCTCCAACACTCTGCACTATTGCTTTATTGATGACCGTCTTATTGGCAGTACAAATCAAGATGTTCTGAAATTCGTCATCGCTCATATTCAAGGTGCCGCCAGTCCGGCTCTTTCTGATGATGCCGATTATACCGCCACAATGAAATCTATTGGACCATATCACGATATTGATTTTTATGTCAATATAAAACAAATAGTCAAAATATTCCTTTCCAAGGATGCTTCCGGCAATACCAAAACAATGATGACCAATCTCGGTCTTGATAACGTCACATCATTCGGCACAGCGATTGGTTTTGCCAGAGGTTCCGGCGGCTCATCTATCAGCAAGATACTTCTGAAAATTAACGGTCCCAAAAAAGGTATTTTTAAATTGTTAGATATAGAATCTACAGCATTTAAGACTCCGCAGTTCATACCGGCGTCAGCCTATTCAGTGACGTTGATAAATTTAAATATCAAAAAAGCTTATGACGAGCTTTACAATATCCTCCTAAGCTTTTCTCCTCAATATGCTGCCATCACTCAAATACCGCTTTTGCCGGCAAGTCCGCAGGGTGAACCAGGATTGAAGCTCAAATCCGATATAATCGCTTACTTAGGCTCACAGATTGTAATTGTTAGGAGCATCGATAAGCAGACTTCCAATCCCTTACCTTCGGTGGAGACACTTGTTGCAGCGGCGATAGATAACCGCGGCGCTCTGGAAAAAACCCTATCGCTTCTATACGACAAACTGGTAATTCCGGGCAACCCGGAAGCCAGACGTGAACTTTTAGGCCACACAATATATTTAGCTGACCTGTCTGTTTTGGTGCCGGCCTATCGCCCAGACAAAAAGATACCCCTGCAAACCCCGTCGGAAACAGGTAGCGAGGAGCAGCTATCATTACGCGGGCGGGGACTTCCAATGGGGCAAGCATCTGACATATCAACTGCTCAGAAACCGTCCATGCTGGCTTTTACTTTTACCGACACTCACCTGATATTTGGGAGCGAATCAGATGTAGAGCATATTATCCGCACAATTAGCAGCACCGGTACCATGTCTGCAGTTTCGGCTAAGTGGTTCACTGCCGCTAAATCAAATGTTCCTTCTGTTGTAGGACTGGCGGGCTTTCAAGATAATACCACTTTGAGTGAGGTCTTTTGGCAAATACTAAAAGAGCGTCCTAAAAGCACCAACAAAGGTCAGGACGAGGACCCGAACATTGAACTGAGTTTTTCTATCGGCTCGAAATCGCTCTTCACATATTTACTGTTTTCATCAGTTGATGATTTATTTGATGTTAGTCTTTTACCTGAGTTTAATGCCGTGCGCAAGTATTTCGGTTTATCTGCCTATTATGGCGTCAGCTCACCCGAAGGATTCTCTTTCCAATTCAAGTATCTTAATCCAGTCCAAACTGGTGATTAGTTAATTGGTTAATTGGTTAAATGGTTAATTTGAAAGTGCCTAAAGTTTAGAGTGCCAAAAGTGCCTAAAGTTATAACTTTTCACTTTAGTCACTTTAGCTCATTTTAGATCACTTTAGTCACTTTGGAGAAATTGCCGCTTGACTTAGTGCAAAAAAGAGATATGCTACTTTACGCTGCAAATTTGTCGATAGTAATTTGTTCATTGTTCATCGATGAACTATGAACAATGTTTAACAGGAGCTCAATGTGAAAGCCAGCGATTTAAGGCCGGGTATGGCTATAACCTTAGATGGCCAGTTGTTTGTATGCTTTGAGGCCAAGCATGTTACGCCTGGGAATCTGCGGGCATTTGTACAAGCCAAGCTAAGACGTCTTTCTGACGGAGTCATAATCGAAAAACGTTTGCGCTCCACCGAGGATCTCGAACAGGCTTTTCTTGACCGCCGGGACATGGAATATCTTTACTCCGATGGCTCCGGCCACATTCTTATGGATAGTCAGACCTACGACCAGATCACAGTCAGCAATGATTTGATTGGCGAATCTATCAAATTCTTTAAGCCTAACACTCCTTTAACAGTCTTTGTGCATCAGGAAACCATTGTAGCTATTGAACTGTCCAAGGTGGTTGAGCTTACTGTTACTGAGACTACGCCGGTGCCCAAAGGTACCACCGCGACAAACCAGCTCAAAGAAGCTGTTTTAGAGACCGGCCTTAAGATTCGCGTGCCGCCTTTTATCAACGTCGGCGAGGTTGTACGCATCAGCACCGACGACGGCTCATACATCTCAAGGGCAAAATAATTTGACAACCAGAGCCTTGCTAAATCATAGTCGTTGTGTGTTGTACTCGTTGGATTGTCAACGTTCGTCACCTGCGAATTTGTTAAGTGTTGTTTTTATTGCTTGCGTTAGAGTTTGAGACATCATCGAGGCCAAGCAACCGAATTTTTTCATCTTCAGTCATCTCATCAAAAGTCGCGGTTCCTATATTGAGCTCTAAGTTTGTAGAACGATTATTCAATTCCTGCAAAAGACGATATATGAACCGGCCTCTGTAAAAATTCCGAAAATGATCCATATTAGCAATATTAAATATGTCTTTCTTGGCACGTGATAATGCAACGTTCAGCAGCCGTCGGACTTCATCCTCGCTAGTTTTTGTTTCATCGAATGGGCGGACCGTAAAATCCACACCAGCCATAACTGTATCAAAAATTATTACATCCTTTTCTCTTCCTTGAAAGGTGTGTACTGTGCCAACTTCTACGCTCTTTAGATTTTGCAAACGTAGCTGTTCCCGCACGTATTGCACTGAACCATTAAAGGGGACAATGATACCTATATCGCAAGTTCCGTAATGGTTAACGGAAACAGCAGTTTTAATAAGATCGATGATTTTCTCTGTATGAATTACGTTGTAAGGTTTGAACTTTTTCCCCTCCAGCTTTTTTGTTACAGCATGGAGCGGGGAGCTATCGATAAAGACTATTTGCCCATTACTTTTATCTGGATCCAAGCCATTTGACAGTTTACCGTTATAGAAGAAACTGCTGATAACCGAACACATGTCAGATGCCATTCGATATTGTGTTTTCAAAAAAACAGTAAAATCCGGATTTTTCTCGTTCCATTGAAATAATTCTTCGGTGCATGAACAACACCCCGCGAACATGTATATGTCACGTTGTAGCCAGCGCTTACACTCCGTGTCTTCACATAGAGAAATGGGGGGCAATTGTTGTGGGTCACCTATGATGATAACCTTTTCAGTTGAAAGGGCCGACAATGCTGCAAGATAAGGTAGACACACCATACTCGCTTCGTCTATTAGTAAAACATCATAGCGTAGATGCCAAAAAACGTCGTTCATAACAATTTTTGCGAGCGTGGCAGCAGTAAGCTTTTTGTCACGAAGTAAAGCTCCTTCATCTATCTGAAGTTCCTTCTCGATCTCCTCAGACAGGGATGCTTCGCCACCGAATCTGTCTACATAAGTCTTGAGTTCTTGAAATTCTTGGCGGAGTTCTACAAGACCTGCGGAACCTTTCTCAACCGATTCTCTATCTTGTTGTATGCTGTCAATTGATATCTTAAGCTCCCTCCCCTGCTCTTGGAGTTTGACGAACTTGCTTTGCAGGCTTTCCTTTGTTATACCAGTAAACTTACGCTTAAGAAGTTCGATGATACCAGCTTTGTCGAAATCATCAATTTGGCTGCGCAGCGTTTTGAGTTGGAGAAGTACGGTATTGAGGTTAGAACTTTTTTGTGTGACAGCGCGGTCAAGTTCGTTAACCTTCCTTACTTGCTCATCAAAAACCGCAAAGGCACGTTTGACTTCCTTATAGCGCTTTAGCAACTCCAATTTCTTTCGAACCTTTTTCAGCTTCTCTTGTCGGAGAAATTCGGTTTGTTTTTCGAAAGATACTTGTTGAAGCTCTTCGTTGTTAAACAAGGCAATCTGTCCATACCTCGTTAGCTCCTGAACGAAATTGCCCCCGTGGTCCTTATATCGGTCTATAACACTAAGGATAGCATTGTCAACCGCTCTATTTGTGTTGGATGCTAATAAGACTTTCCTTTCTCCTTTTATCAAATTATAAGCGACCATTCCTAGGGTTTGGGTTTTGCCGGTACCAGGCGGTCCCCAAATGAAAGTAACCTTATTTTGAAGCGCTTTCTTTAGAGACTCTCTCTGCTCTTGGTTGACGACCAAGTCTTTCGGTGGGTCTGCAATATAGGTTTTTTGGGGTAGAATGAGACCTTCTTTCCACCCCATGATATTGGAGGTTATGACTGGATAGAAAAGCTGATCAGAAGTGGCAATCGAAAACTTTGCTGGATCACTTGATATAGAAGTTAAGCGTTCTAACATCTTTCGTAAGATGGCATCCGAATGCCAGACTATAGTCAGACGGGCAACCTTTTTGCCTTTGTCCTCGGATAGTCTTATATTCGCAAATTGATTCTCGACACTAACCAAATCTCCCTTCACTCTATCATCTTCTCCTGCGATATAAATTTCGACATCCTCAACCACTCGCAGGTAAGTGCCTTCAGGTATCTCAAAACGGTATATGAACCAATTGTCGACTTGCTTAATTAAAAGTCCGTCGAAAAGGACAATCTCGTGCTTAGTTTTTTTGAGTTTGTCAATCTCTGCTTTGATGGCGTTAACCATCGAGGGAAATAGTTTCAGTATTTTGTTGATCTCTCGCACCGCAGCACCGATACGCCTTACTCAGAAACAATTATTTCAGGCTGATAAAACTGAGAGACGGTCAACAGTCTCTGCTCAAAAATTTTCTCACAAAAGAAAGGAATCCATACCATGTTTATCTTCTAATCTAATGGATGACTTTATTGAGGGGGTAGGTAATTATGCCGGAGGCACGGGCACGCTTTAAGGCTGGGACAAGAGAACGCTCGATCTTCTCATCAATAATCACCTCTATAGCAACATAATCGGAATCGGCTAAACTGGAAATGGTCGGGCTTTTCTCAGCAGGCAGAATTTCGAGTATCGAGGCCAAGTCGCTCTTTTTCACATTCAT
>CAZRNB010000143.1:0-6864 GCA_964601355.1 uncultured Pirellulales bacterium | reverse complement strand
CGCTGCTCTAAAATCCGCTTTACTGTCACCGGCCCAAGACCAGGCACCCTCAATAGTGAAAAACGCGAGGCCTGATTTACATCGACTGGGAAAAACTCAGGATGACCAAAAGCCCAGGCTTCTTTTGGATCGACCGTCAATGAAAGATTTCCATTGTTCTCGAAAGCAATGTCCGTTTCGGTAAAGCCGTATTTGCGAAATAAAAAATCCACCTGGTAAAGCCGATGCTCCCGCACAAATATATCGGCCGGATTTTCTCCTTCGCCTTGCTCAGCGACAATAGACTTATCCCCCAATCCCTTCTGGTAAGCGCTGAAGTACACCCGGTTCAACTTCAACCGGTCATACAAACCCCACATATACTTTACGATTTCCGCATCTGCTTCTCCGGCAGCTCCAACAATAAACTGTGTAGTCTGTTTCGTCCCTTCATATTTCGAGCCGCGGCCAACAAGTCTGCTTATCAGCTTCATCGGCTCAATTATGTCGCTGATGTATTTTTTCTTATTAGTGAGCCTGGCTAGGTTCTTTTCGCCGGGCGTTTCAATATTAAGCGACACGGCGCTTGCCAGCGAGACCGCCTCCTCTATCGCCGCGTCACTTGCACCTGGAATAATCTTCAGATGAATATAGCCTCTAAAGCCGTGTTTTCTGCGTAATATTTTCGCAGTGGAATTAAGCCTGTCCATAGTCGCATCGGCTGAGCCTAATACGCCGGAGCTTAGAAACAGGCCGAAAACTTTGCGCCGACAATAATAATCAAGAAACGTCTCTGCAATCTCCTGCGGATTAAGACTACACCTGCGAATATCGTTCTGCTCTCTCAACGGGCAATATTTGCAGTCGTTGGTACAGACATTCGACATTAATGTCTTAAACAGGATACTTTTGCCCCCATTTGGAAGCGCCACTGGGTATATCCATTTGCCGTCGTCGCTTCGCCTGCGGTGCTCATCTTTATCACAGCCGCATGCGCAGGCCAAATCATACTGCGCATCGCCGCTGAGTATCTCCAGTTTTTCGCAGGTTCCCGGCCTGGAAACGATCCCAACCATTACATTTAACCTCAAACGTGACCTTGCGGTTTAGCCGTTTTTACAACAAAGAAATATACTATTGCTCCCACGCAGTAAAAGCACAGCGAAAACAGGATTGCAGCAGCCCAGATCAATCTGTCATATTCGCCGTTTTTTGTCAGTGGATGTGGAAATTTCGACGTGGGACGCTTCAGGCAGTCAATAAGCATCACTATTGAAAAAAGCACTCCCGCAATTGCCAATAACGTCAAAAATACTCCGGTACCCCAAAACGGTCTTATAGGCCACCACGGAAATCTGTACATTACGTGCATTATATACACCTCCCAAAAAGTTCCTTGCTTTCAGTTTTAGTCCTTGAATCATTAACGCTGAACAACGCACGCGGAGCATTTTACCACCAAAATCCCGGTGAATCCAGATGTATCGGGATTACTCCAAAATCTATTTTGATGTTTCTTACAGATGCAAAATATACTTGACATAGAAAAGCTATATAATAATCTCATTAAAATATGATTTATATGTTTGTGACAGCTTAAAGAGATTGCACCATAAAAGCTCTTAACCTCGAATGTTTAATGTTTGACGTTAAAAAAGAAAAATATGAGCAGATATTCAACACAGGAGATGGCAATGAGAATTCTATTGTGGGCTCTTCTGGTTTTATTGATTGCCGGCCAGGTTGTTAATGCAGGCGGCAATCCGCAAAAGGCGGATAACGACCCGAACGATCCTAATGAGCCAAAAAAGTTTTTACAGGTCAAGTGGGATGCTATTCTTTCGGTTCTAAAAAAGAAAGACATTGAGCAGGAAACAAAAGAAAAAGAAATCTATAAAATCATAAATCCTATCTTTGATTTCCGGCTTATGGCCCAGCTTGCGCTGGGAAGAGCACATTGGCCAAAATTAACCCAGCAGCAATGCGAGAAATTCACACAGCTTTTTGCCGAACGGCTCAGGTCATCATACCTGAGGAAAGTCACGCTCTATACGGATGAACAGGTTGTATTTAAAGACGCGGTGCAGGACACAAAAAAGAAAATCGTCAACATCCCTGTAGAGATAACAATGAAAGACAGCAAGGTGAATATGCTGTATAGGCTTCGCAAGGTGGAAAAACGCTGGAAGATATATGATGTTGAAATACAGGGCGTCAGCATTCTTTTAACCTATCGGGCGCAATTTGACGATATCCTAAGGAATGGTACCATTAATGACCTTCTTTCACAACTGGAAAAACAGCCGTAGTCTTGACGTGCAACCTGCTTAATCGGACCAATATCATGAAGAAATTCAGCTCCGTGACGTCGTTATTTTTTGACCGTGTGCTTCTGCAGCATCCCGTGACAGCTATCCTCTGTATGCTCGCATCCGTTGTCTTTCTCGCCTTTCAGGCCAGGCACTTCAGGCTGGACGCCTCCGCAGAGACCCTGGTTCTGCAAAACGACGAAGACCTGCGATACGCGCGTTTGATAGATGCCCGTTATGAACAGCACGACTTCCTGGTTCTTACATACACTCCTAAAGATGACCTGTTCTCAGAAAAAACGCTGTCCAGTTTGGCCCGGCTGCGAGATGAGCTGAAGTCCATAAAAAGTGTCCTATCGGTGGTCTCCATTTTGGATGTTCCCCTGCTCGAAAGCCCGCCAGTCTCACTTAAACAGCTTACTACTGATTTGCCCACTCTCGAATCGCCGACGGTTGATGGGAAATTAGCCCGGATCGAGCTTCGTGACAGTCCCCTTTATCGAAATCTGCTGCTCAGCCCGGATTTGAAAACCACGGCCCTTCTTATAAATTTTTCGGACGACGATACCTATCAAAATTTATTGGAGCAGCGCAACCTTTTGCTGCATAAAAAAGCATCCGGCTCATTGACGGCAGCCGAGCGAAGCAGGCTGAAGATTGTCCTTGAGCAATTCCGGCAGCGCAGAGACATAATGAGGCAGCAGCGACACCAGGATATCGCAGCTATACGTTCGATTATGGATAAATATCGTCAGGATACCGATTTGTTTCTTGGCGGCGTCAGTATGATAGCCAACGACATGATAAGCTTCATCAAGAACGACTTGAAGGTATTCGGCATCGGCGTCCTGTTCTTTCTGGTTCTTATGCTGGGCATTATCTTCAGACGAAAACGATGGATATTACTGCCGATGCTCTGCTGCCTGGTCTCCATAGTCTGCATGGTAGGTCTGCTCGGATGGTTTGGCTGGGAGGTGACGGTCATATCCTCAAACTTCGTTTCTTTGCAGCTTATCATTACCATGTCGCTTGTAATTCACCTGATTGTGCGATATCGGGAGCTTTTGAAACAGAATCCGCAGCAGTCCAATCGTCAATTGATTCTCGATACCGTGCAGTCAAAGCTGGTGCCTTCCGTATATGCTTTTCTGACCACGATTGTCGGTTTTGCATCGCTGATATTTTGTAACATCCTGCCGATAATCACGTTCGGCCAAATTATGATTGCCGGCCTGTTAGTGTCCCTGATAACAACCTTTCTGCTTTTTCCTGCCGTGCTGATGCTGATACCCAAAGAAACGCCACAGAGGGGACGAGAGCTGAAATTCTCTATAACATCCGTTATGGCAGGATTTATCGAATCCCACGGCCTGCTTGTCCCGGTTATAAGCGTCCTTATATTTGCTCTAAGCGTAATCGGCATATCGAGACTCCAGGTGGAGAACTGCTTTATCGATTACTTCAAAAAGAACACCGAAATTCACAAGGGCATGAAGGTAATCGACCAATATCTGGGCGGTACTACTCCTTTGGACGTCATTGTAGATTTTGAGGAGCCTAATAAACCTCTGCCTCAGGTCGCAGCAGACGGCAATGATATATTCGATGAATTCGATGAATATGACAAGGCCGCAACGGATGAGAAATACTGGTTCACCCCGGAAAAGGTTTCCCGTATCAAGGCCGTGCATAACTATCTCGACGGTCTGCCGGAAACCGGCAAGGTGCTGTCGTTAGCCAACATCGTAAGCATCGCGGAGAAGCTGAACGGCGGCAAGCCTCTGGAAAGCCTGGATCTCGCACTTCTGTACAGTGAAACGCCGGATGAATTTAAGACCATTCTTATCAAGCCTTATGTCTCTGTGGAGAATAACCAGACTCGCTTCTGGGTGCGAGTCAGGGATTCCGACAAAAATCTCAGACGCAACGAGCTGCTGAAGAAAATCAAGACAGATTTAATCGGCAAGCTGAATTTTGATAAGGACCGTGTCCATCTATCGGGCCTTTTGGTCCTTTACAACAATATGCTGCAAAGCCTGTTCAGCTCCCAGATACTGACGTCAGGTTTTACTGCGCTGGTGCTTTTGGGGACGTATTTAGTGGAGTTTAGATCGTTGAGGATAGCTATTATCGCTATAATTCCGAACGCCCTTTCCATTATTATCGTGCTCGGCGTAATGGGCCTGCTCAATATTCCTCTCGATATAATGACCATAACCATCGCCGCAATCGGCCTGGGAATCTCGGACGATTTCACGATTCACTATATCCACAGGTTCGAGTATGAATTTGAGAAAGACCGGAAATACCTGTCTTCTATGCGCAGGTGCCACGAAAGTATCGGCTATGCCATGTATTATACATCGGTAACGATAATCATCGGCTTTTCCATTTTGGCGTTATCCAGTTTCATTCCGACTATTTATTTCGGCCTGCTTACCGGATTGGCCATGTTCATAGCGATTCTTGCGGCTCTTACCCTTTTGCCACAACTGTTGATCATGGTCAGACCGTTCGGAAAAGAGGCTTGAGATTTTGAAGCCGGGACGATAATATGTCGATAAAAGGAGCTGCCCCCTGCTTTCCGGCGTTAGCCGTCCCGGCGATTGTGAAAGCAAGAAGGGGGCGGCAGATTCAGGATGAATGATATGAGATTACAAATATTGGCTTTGGTCAATTCCTCGACTTTGTTCGCGGCGTTTTTGACCATTATATTGGGTGGCTGCGCGGTTTCCGACAAACCTTTATCTTCGGCTCGGCCAATCTCGTCGAAGTCCGATCCCACCGCGGCGGCCCCGGCAAATACACAAGATTGTCCTAAGCATAATCGAAAGGCTGCTTCCATTGATGCCAACGACAATGCTCCTGATTTGAATGACTCTGACGAATCACCTGCCTGGGATGATTATGACCTGTTAGAAGATGAGCTTGGCGAACGGATGGTCGAGGTGGCAGACCCGCTGGAGCCGTTAAATCGGTTAATGTACGGCATAAACGACATACTCTACTTCTGGGTAGCCAAGCCGATCTCTCAGCTCTATAAAAACGTGGCACCGGAGCCGATTCGTATCTGCCTCAGCAATTTTTTCCACAATCTCACCACACCTGCCCGTTTCATCAACTGCCACCTCCAGGGAAAGGTCGATTCCGCCGACATAGAGCTGAAGAGGTTTCTCATCAACACGACGTCCGGCATCCTGGGTTTCGGTGATCCCGCACAAGATAAAATGGGGCTGGAACCGGTCGAGGAAGACCTGGGTCAGACGCTGGCTGTACACGGCTTTGGAAACGGTTTCTATATCGTCTGGCCGCTCTTTGGCCCATCGACCCTGCGTGATTCAGTGGGCTTTGGCGGCGATCAGCTCCTTAATCCGACTAATTACGTTAAACCTGTTGAGGTATCCATCGGCCTTTCCGGCACCAAGATCACGAATGAAAGCTCATTTCGCATTGGTGAGTATGAGGCTTTTAAATCCGCGGCGGTTGACCCTTACGTAGCAATGCGCCAGGCTTATATCCAGTACCGAGCCAGGCAAATCAAAGAATAATCAGGTGTGCACCCGTAAGGAAACAAAAAAGTGCCCTAAAAGCCTTGTTCGGACGCCTAAATCAGCGTCCAATAAAAAGTTTTCTTGACAAATTCGTAAATTTTTGGATAATTATTATAAACGCTGTTGTAGATTCCAATTGCGGAGGAAAGAACAATGCGCATAATTGTGAAGCAAAAGGATGGACCCGACAAAGAGTTTCAATTCACCGAGGGCCCTGTCTCCATCGGCAGAGCCGTCAACAGCATGATTCTTTTGCCTGATAGAGCCGTCTCAAAACAACATGCCCTGATATCCGTCAATGACGATGGAAAATGGCTCATTGAAGATATGGATTCAGCCAATAAAACGTATCTTAACGGTGAGGCGGTCCACAAGGCTGAGATTAAGCACGGCGACTGTATCAGCATAACGTGTTTCACTATCGAGATTCATCTCGAAGAGGCGCCCGAAGTGGATGAGGCCGCTCAATTGGAAGATACACTTAATCTGGAAGCATCGCTGGCAATACCCGTACACGAGACCGTGGTCAGAAAACCCGACGCTGGACATGCACCGGCAATGAGGCTGCCGGCCAAAAGATTAACCGAATTCCTTCAGGCCGCCGAGGCTATCTGCGATGCTAAAAATCTCGAAGACTTACTGATTACCCTGCTCAATATTATGCTAAAGCAGTTCAGCGCTTTTCACACATGGTGCGCACTACGCGAACAGCCCAATGGTCCAATGACCTATCACGCGGGTAAGAGACGTGACGGCAAAACAGTGGAGCTAAGCGAAATAAAGCTAAGTGACAGAATCAATCAGGCGGTTGAAAAAGGCCAGTCCCTCGTTATGCCGCGAGTCGCAGCCGACGTGGAGGAGAAGGAAAGAATCCGCTCGGCAATAATAGCAACTATCAGACGCTCGTCCGGATGTTACGGCGTATTGTATATCGACAATGCTATGATTCACGAACACTACAGCCTCAGTGACCTGGACTATCTGATGCTGCTGGCAATGCACACGGCAGCCGGCCTAAAAAGATT
>CAZRNB010000142.1:0-6979 GCA_964601355.1 uncultured Pirellulales bacterium | reverse complement strand
AACCAACTAATCTTATCGGATACCCTCTAATCTACAATGGTACAGTTTTTGGGGGCCACTCCAGAGTTCACATCGTGCGAGTCGTCATGTCGAGCCCGTTCGACTTCGCTCCCTGCTTCGCCCGAAATAATGGGCTATGCAGGGCAAGCATGATAGGCAGGTTCCTCGGCTTCGCTCGGGGTGACAAAAGACCTTCGCGGAGGCAGGCTTGCACCGATGCAAGATGGAAAATGGAATCCAAAAATTGCTTGAATCTTAAGACAGCCGCTTCCTAAAAACACCGTGCGGACAACTCCGCGTTAGTATCCTGCATCCATCATCGGTCACGAGAACGTCATCTTCTATTCGCACGCCTAATTTGCCGGGGATATAAACGCCAGGCTCGATTGTAATAACTTCGCCGGCCCGCAGCCTGCCTTCGGTCCCGGCTTTTATGTACGGCAATTCATGTATCTCCAAACCCAGGCCGTGTCCTGTGCCGTGGCCGTAAACAGGCAAGATATTGCCGGCAATTACCCCCCTGGCAGCAGCATCAACCCGGCTGATTTCAACGCCTGCTTTTACCATTTTTATCGCAGCGGCTTGTGCCTGCTCCACCACGTCACAGACCCTTTTATAAAAAGCCGTCGGCCTGCCAACCGCGAAACATCGGGTGATATCGCAGCAGTAGCCCTTGCACTTGGCTCCGAAGTCTATCAAGACCGTATCGTTTCGTTTAAGGGACCTTTTGCCCGGCTGATGATGAGGCCGCGAGGCGTTCGGGCCAAAGGCGATAATCGTATCAAAGCTATTTACCGCTCCAAATTTGCGAAGCTCAAGATTGAGCAGGCCGGCAAGCTCATTCTCCGTTACTCCCGGCTTTATCTTGCGCAGAGTTTGTCTAAAAGCTCTTGCAGCTATCGAAGCGGCAGTACGAATAGCTGCAACTTCACTTTTGTCTTTAATGCTGCGCAGAGATTCGATAATAGCATCTACTGTCCTGAGCCTGGCCTTTATGCTTTTCTGTAATGCCTCGAAGCAGGCCATCGAGATGGATTTTTCAACCCGCACATTGCGTATTCGGACAGATTTCAACTCTCTTATCAGTTTAGTCACTGCCTGGGTCAAAGGCTCAGAGTCGGCTCGCCTGATGATTTTGCAGCCAACACATTCTTTTTGGGCCTGCTCGGTGTACCTGCTATCGGTCAAGAGAAAAATACGTCTCCCGTCTCTCGCCCCTCGTCTCTCGTCCTTCGTAATAATCGCCCAGCTATCAGAACCTGAAAAGGCGGTCGCATAAGTTACATTGGACGGATTGGTCAGAATAAGGCAGTCTATTCCCCTGTTGGCAAGCTCGTGATGAATTGCCTTGATGCGTTTGGTTACTATTTCTGCGTTCATCGGCATTGGTCCTCAATCGGCCCGCTGACAGCAGGTCGTTTTTTATATCTTGTCCACGGAACTATTTGCCATTACAATATGTTTCTAAATTAGTCTTTAATTTAAGATGATTATACAATGCTGTTACCTATCCGTACAAACGTTTATCCGAGAAGAACACCATACACAAATTATTCCCTGATTATTATCAACGTAATTATCTTCTTTGTTACCTACGGCCCACATCGCGAAATACAGGGCTTTGAAATTGGAACTGTGCCGGTCCATCACTGGGCAAAGCAATTTACGCTAATTCCTGCTCAGTGGCATCTCTGGCAATTCGTCAGTTATGCCTTTCTGCACGGAAGCTTTATGCACATTATCGGTAATATGTTCTTTTTGTACCTGTTCGGCAATAATGTGAACGACAAAATCGGGCACATTGGATATCTGGGCTTCTACCTTGCCGGGGCGATACTTAGCGGCATAGGTCATGTGGCTGTAAATCCTTCCTCGTATGTATCCACTCTGGGAGCCAGCGGGGCAGTAGCCGCTGTTACAGGTGCATACCTTGTATTATTCCCTCAGACTTTAATAACCGTCTTATACTGGTTCTTCTTTATAGGAACAATGGATATACCGGCTTTGTATTTTATCGCTTTCAAGTTAGTAATCTGGGATAACGTCATCGAACCCCATTTTGCTCCTGCACCTATCGCCTACAGCGCCCACCTGGCCGGATATTTCTTTGGAATCGCAGCTATGTTGGCATTACTCGCAGCCGGCTTGCTCAGCGGCAGCAATTTCGATTTATGGGCAATGATAAAACGATGGAATCGCCGCCGTCAATACCGAGACACCACATCGAGCAGATATGACCCATTTACCAGCCGGATGGAAAGGAAAACGATTAAAGTAAAAGATATAACAAATACCAGCTCAACCGTTAGCGGAAATGAAGATAAAATAACAAATCTTCGCAATGAAATCACTAACCGTATGCTGGAGCGGAATTTACCCGCTGCAGCCGATGTCTATCTGGGGCTTATGAAGCTCGACAGCAATCAGGTTGTGCCGCGTCAGCATCTGCTGGATATTGCCAATCAATTGGCCAGCGACAAAAAGCCGGCCGAGGCAGCCCAGGCTTACGAGCAGTTCTTAACTCATTACGCCAATTACGAATACGCCGAGCAGGTGGAGCTAATGCTCGGCCTATTGTACTGCCGTTATCTCCATCAGCCACAGAAAGCGGTAAAGCATCTGACGGCGGCTGCTGAAAAGCTCTCCGATCCAGGTCAACTAAAAATGTGCAACGACGAGCTTGCTCGACTTTCGTCTTGAGTCGTGCGTCGTGCGCGTTACGCATTAGTAATACGAAATAAGGTTTGACATAGCTGCAAATGTGTGGTAATTTCTCATTATTCATAATAAGTTGTGCGTAATTCAATACGCACTACGCAGTACGAAATACGCAATACGAGTTTTTAGGAGGCAGAAAATGGAGTTCCAAAACAATTGCCCAGGAAGAGCGTTTCAGCCTAAAATCAGTCAAAACTATAAATCAGCCTTAATCCTCATTACGATATTGGCTATGGCATCCGTCGGCCTTGCCCAATCTACCGCAAATGTTCCTTATGGATCAACCTCAGTATCATCAGGCATCTTGACGATTAAAGACTCCAATGCTGCCGCTGCCGTCGCTTTTCCCTACGTAGCTGAGATAACAGGCAATGACGTATATACTCGCTCCGGCGCCGGCACAAATTATTATAGTTGCGGCAAACTCTTTAAGGGTGACAGGATAGAGGTGGTCAGCACACAATTCGGCGGCTGGTCACGCATTGTTCCGCCGGCAGGTAGTTTTTCCTGGATTTCCATGCAATACATCAGCGTCAGCCTTAATGATCCCACAATCGGCACTATTACCGGCGATGACGCTCGTGTTTATGCCGGCTCTGAGGAGGTAGCACCGATGCACTCTACATCTGAGCAGATTAAACTCAGCCGCGGCCAAACAGTCAAATTATTAGGCGAAGGGAAGGACGATTATTATAAGATTGCTCCGCCGAGCGGCGCCTATTTGTGGGTGAGCACACAATATACACAACCGGCTAAGCCAATTGCCACGGAGACCCGTCACCCGCTCGGAACATCCAATATCTCGAGCTATGATTCTAACGCACCATTAGCAGATGCCAACACGGCTGCTCCCCCAACAATTTCTATTGAGGCGGAAAAACTAAAAGAATTTTACTCCCTGCGGGAGAAAATCAAAACGGAGCTGGCTAAACCAATAGACCAGCATAATTATGAGGAGATAAAAAAAGCTCTCAAAAATATTGCAGATAACAAAGAAGCCGGTAAGGCCGCTCGTTATGCAACGTTTGTGATTAAGCAAATAGAGGGCTTCGAGCTAGCCATCCAGGTATCAAAGGAAGTTCAGCTTCAAAAAACTCAATTACAAAAAGTCATGGATGGAATAGATCAGGCTCGTGTCACAAAGCTGGCGAAGGTTGAAGACTTAGGCAGATTTGTGGTTACCGGGAAGTTACAGACTTTTCAGACTTATGGTCCCGGACATTACCGAATTGTTGCTCCCGACATAGACACGGGTTCAGACAAAATGATATGTTATGCCCTGCCGACCGGCCAAGCCTCCGAAACGGATTTGAGCAAGTTTATTGGTCGAAAGGTCGGTTTAGTCGGCACAATCGAGCCACACTCAGCAACGGGGGGAGCCTTAGTGCAATTCACGGAAATAGTAGAGCTTAAGTAACTGATATCTGGTTAAATTGTAACTGGTAATTGGTTAAATAATTACCAATTACAAATTTCTCATTGTTTTCGTTTTTCTTCCGAGCCTGGGATTGGTACAACATCTTCGGGCGGGGCTGTCACTTCGCCTTTTTCAAAATCTTCAGCCGAGGGTCTAAGAGTCAGATTATACAACTGCGAATCCTTATTTTCAGCAATGTCCGACCACCTGATTATCTGGCCGGTATAAGCCGAGATTCGGCCCATTATTGCGGTAAGCGTAGATTCGGCGACGTCGCGAGCCTCGTTGAGCGGCTTTTCATCAAGGATACTATTGAGCAAATCGATGTGCTCCTGAACATACGGATTATCGTGCCCGGAAAAGTCCGGCTGATCCCCGATTAAGCCGGGGATGCTTTTAAGCGAGTCCATCTTACTGCCGTCACCAAAGGTTGAGCCTTCGCTACCCACAAAGTGCTCCGTTACTCTGTTATAGCAGCCGCTCATTTGTCGGCATATACTTTGGATGTGCAGGTCGTCAGCGTAATCATATTGGACGCCGAAGAAATCAAACTGGTTGCCGGTCTTTCTTCTGGCGCGTCCGCCGAGGCCGAGGGCCGTTTTCGGCGGATGACCAATGAACCAATTGGCAACATCGATGTTGTGGACATGCTGCTCGACGATATGGTCGCCTGACATTTCAACGAAATTGACCCAGTTGTCCACCATATAGTCCGCATCGCTCTGGTCGCTCTTGCGCGGGTGTATCCACGGTATAGTCCCACACCACCAGACGCAGCCGCCTCTAATCCGACCGATTGCACCGTGCGCTATGGCATATTGAGTCCGGCGGTAGTTTGCCTGGTGGCGGCGCTGAGTGCCGGCCACAACTGCAAGGCCTTTTTTCTTCGCCAGCTCGCCGGCCTCGATTATCCTGCGGACGCCCGGCGGATCAACAGCTACGGGTTTTTCCATAAATACGCTTTTGCCGGCATTGATGGCCGCTTCAAAATGAACTGGACGAAAATTCGGCGACGCAGCCATCAAGACAATATCCGCATTAGTTTCCAGAAGTTTCCTATAACCATCGGCTCCGACAAAGCATCGCGATTCCGCCACACTGTATGGTTTACCAGCTTCTTCAGCTCTATATTTGAACCAGTCGGCGGTCGCAACAATCTCAAGCTCTATGTTCAGGTACTTACCTGCATCCATGCAATCCTTAAGAGCACCTTTTCCGCGACCCCCACAACCGATAAGAGCAACACGCATTTTCCTGGGACTCTGAGCCAGGATTGTGCCGGTACGGGACAATATCGCGGTCATGCCGGCTGCCGCTGATGTTTTTATAAAATCTCTTCTGGTGACAATGTCGTTTTGATTCAATTTTTTTCCCATAAATAATTCCTCAGTGACTAAAGTGCCTAAAGTGAGCTAAAGTGCCTAAAGTTGAAAGTTATGATGTTAGGCACTTTAGACACTTACAATTTTATCTCACTTTTTAAATGGTGTCCATTTTTGTTTGCTCTTGGCGCTGGCCAGCACGGTCTCAATGAACAGCATACCGCGCAGACCATCGTCAACACTCGGAAAGTCCAACGCCAGCTCATTTGGTTTTTCACCTTCCAGATGTGCACGCAGCGTCTCTGCGAAGTTACAATAAATATTAGCGAAGGCCTCAAAAAAAGCCTCTGGATGGCCAAACGGAAGACGCGTGGCACGACCCGCAGCGGGACTTTTTGCCCCTACGTAATTATTTCCGCGTCGCCACACCTGTACCGGCCCATCCGGCTCTTTGACATATAGATAATTGGGGTGCTCTTGATGCCATTCCAGACTTTTCTTTTCGCCATAGACCCAGATAGCAAGATTGTTTTCCTCACCGATGGAAACCTGGCTGGCGTGCAAAATACCTCTGGCGCCATTGTTGAAACGCAACAGGACGTTGCCGTCATCATCGAGCTTTCGGCCTTTAACAAAAATCGTCAGGTCTGCACAGAGATGGGTTATTTTCAATCCTGTGATATATTCGGAGAGGTTTTCAGCGTGAGTGCCGATGTCACCGATGCAGCCGGCGCCGCCGCTTTGCTTTGGATCCGTTCGCCACGAGGCCTGCATATTACCCGTTTTTTCCAGAGCCGTAGCCAGCCAGCCCTGTGGATACTGCACGACAATCTTGCGAATCTGGCCGAGCTCGCCCTGGCGAACTAAATCGCGCGCCAATTTGACCATCGGGTATCCTGTGTAATTGTGCATTAGGCCGAAGACCTTGCCGGTTTTTTTAACCAGCTTTTGCAGCTCTTTTGCCTCTTTGACATTGAAGACAAGCGGTTTCTCACACATTACGTGAAAACCTGCTTTTAGAAAATCGCAGGCGATTGGAAAGTGCCAGTTGTTCGGCGTAGTAATCGAGACAAAATCTATCCTAACACCTTCCGGCAGGCTAAGCTCTCCATTAATCATCTCCTTGTAGGTACCATAAACCCGCTTTGGATCGAGAAGAAGCTGCTTACCCATTTGCTTTGATTTTTGCGGATCGATATCAAATGCTCCGGCGACCAGCTCGATTTGGCCGTCCAAACGAGCGGCCTTGCGATGAACTTCGCCGATAAATGCCCCCGGCCCGCCCCCAACCATCCCCATTTTCAGTTTTCTATTGAGAATCATGCCTTCTCCTTTCAAAAAACTAACAGCGTACAGGTTTTACTGTTGCCTTTTTACTTTTTACTTTTGCTATTGTCAATCTTTTGTTAGATTTTAGGCATAAATGGGATGCGCGTCGAGATTGTAGGTAAAACTCACAGCATGCCAAGATGTCAAGCCCATGTCATTCCGACCAAAGTCCCGAATTATCGGGGCGAAGCGG
>CAZRNB010000141.1:0-6989 GCA_964601355.1 uncultured Pirellulales bacterium | reverse complement strand
GCGGCGCGATAGGCCGGATACAAGCCAAAAGTTACCCCCACCGCTGCGCTGATACCAAAAGCCATGAATAAGGAAGAAATGGAAATCACCGTCCGCATCTGGCTGAAATGAGTCACCGTAAATGGTATGGAAGAGCCTAAAATAATCCCCAGGATGCCGCCAAACAACGTTAAAATCAGCGTCTCTGAGAGGAATTGAAAGATAATGTCGCGTTTCTTGGCCCCCAAAGCCCGCCGAATACCGATCTCCCGCGTTCGCTCGCTGACGGTAGCCAGCATAATATTCATAATTCCAATACCGCCAACTAAAAGTGAGATTGCGGCGATCGATCCCAAAACAATAGTGAAAATCCGCTGAACGTCCTTGGCCTTTCTCATCAGCTCCAGGGGAACAACTATTTCATAGTCATTTTTCTTGTGGAACCGGCCCATCAATGTCTGCACGCTTTGACGTGTCCCCAGCACCTCGTCTATATCGCGGACTTTCACAATAATTTCCTGCAGCTCAACTCTTTCCACGGTTCGTCCGCTGCTTGAGCTAATCTGCATAGACATCTCACCGAAACGATCTCTGACCGTGGTCAAAGGAATATATATGCCGCCTAAGTTTGCACCGGCTTTCTTCGCCGGTGCAGCTTCCTCGCCCTTAAGACTACTCACCGCTTTGGCGCTTGACTGTTCGGTAGCAATACCCACGACCCGATAATAATCGCTGGTAATCTTGACGTCCTGGCCTATCGGACTGTCAAAGCCGAACAACTCTTTAACCAGCTTTTCATCAACAACACATATACCCTGTTTGTAGTGCATATCTGTGCTGCTGATAAACCGCCCGTATTTTACCCGGAGCTGTGAAATCTCCGGATACCACGGCACTGTTCCGATGACTTCTATGGATGCTCTGTGAGTGCGGTACTGTGCCTGTTGTAAAAGACGACGATTAGGCACGATAATCTGGACATCAGGTATGGCATTGCGGAAACGCTCAGCGTCGGAATACGTCAGGCCATATTCATTCATGGTTTGCTGCTGGCCGACCGCAGACTGCTCTTCAGGAGGCTTGGTGGTAGTTATAATAATATTATGACTGCCGAGCTGCGCGATCTTTTCCTGCGCATCCCGGCTGGCCCCTTCGCCGATCGCCAGCATAGCGATAACCGAAGATACGCCGAAGATAATACCCAATGCCGTCAAAGTGGAACGCAGCTTGTGCATCCACAGGCTTTTCACACCCAGCTTTATTGTGCGTTTAAAACTAAATAAAAACATAACGTGTTCACCACTTACCACTCCCTTATGGTCGTGGCTCTATTCTCCTTCGTCTATCGTCCATCGTCTTACCACTCCCTTATGGTCGTGGCTCTGTTTATATCCATCTGCATTCTGTCTTCTAACTATGATTACCTTTTATTATATTCCTGCTTCAGTATGCGCCCGTCCAAAAGACGTATGACTCTTTCGGCGCCTTCGGCGATACCCTCGTCATGGGTAACGGCTATCAGGGTCTTGCCCTGCTCGTGCAAATTTCCAAGAATAGTTAAGATCTCAGCACCGCTTGCCGAGTCAAGATTGCCCGTCGGCTCGTCAGCTAAAACAATCAGCGGATCGTTTGCCAGCGCTCTGGCAATTGCCACACGCTGCTGCTGACCGCCGCTGAGCTCCGAAGGTCGATGTCCAAGCCTGTCATCCAGACCTACCATCGCAGCCAATTGTCTTGCACGCTCGGCACTTTCATGCTCGCTGTAGCCCTGGTAATACATCGGAATCTGAATATTTTCCACGACGTCGAGCTGGCTGATCAGATTAAATGACTGAAAGACAAAACCGATACGCATTCCGCGTATCATCGACAGCTCATCGTCATTAAGCATAGAAACGCTCTGCCCGCCGAGCATATAATCTCCACTGGTGGGACGATCCAGGCAGCCAATCAAATTAAGCAACGTAGATTTGCCTGAGCCGCTGGGCCCCATGATGGCTACATATTCACCACTGGTGATAGTAAGGTCAATCTCCCGCAATACACGCAATTCCACCGAGCCGAGCTGGTAACTCTTACACAATTTTTCCATCACCAGAATCGGTGTATTATCTTTAAACTCAATGGCTTCACGAAATTGCTGCATAATCGCCCTATATTTAATAAGTTAATTAGTTAATTAGCTCATTAGTTAATTAGGGATTAGTCATTTATAACCAATTAACTAATTCACTAATTCTCTCTTGTTCCACCGGTCTGTTCGGTTCCGCCCTGCCTGTTTCGCCTGCCACCCTGGCCGCCCTGGCCGCCTGCCTGACGCTGCTTGAACTGCTCCATCATCTTCTGCTTCATTTCCTCGGTCATCTCAGGCATACCCTGGCCGCCTGCCTGACGCTGCTTAAACTGCTCCATCATCTTCTGCTTCATCTCCTCGGTTATCTCAGGCATACCTTGGCCGCCTCCTTGCTGTTTGAATTGCTCCATCATCTTCTGCTTCATCTCCTCGGTCATCTCAGGCATACCCTGCCTGTCTCCGGAGCGTTCGGCTATCCTTTCCGTCTGACCGTTGGGCTGGCCTGCCTGATTTCGCTCGGCGCCGGTCTGGATTCCTGAACCAGACTGTCCATCCTCGGTTCTCCTCTGCGATATTAGCTGCTGCTGTTGAAATCCGGCTGAAGCGGTTGATTCATTGAAAAGCGGAGGATTCAGCAATACTTCTTCACCTTCCTGCAAACCCTCAATAATCTGCACAAACGTATCGTTAAAAGACCCCGTTCGCACAGTACGCTCGGCAGGGTCCTGCGAAGTCATAACGTAACAGACCTTCTTGCCGCTGCGATTTGACACTACCTGAATGGGTACAAGTATAACATCCTCCAGGTGCTCTACGAGAATATTAACCTTACATGACATCCTGCTTCTGAGAAAATCATGTGAACCATCTATTTTTACCAGAGTTTTATAAACTTTAAGGTCCGGATTCATCCAGCCGCGCTGCTCATCAGGCAGCGGCGCCACTTCAAGCACTTCGCCCTGCAATACCTTGTCAGGGAAGGCATCCATAATTATAGTGGCAGCCTGACCCGGACGAATCTTATCAACTTCGGTCTCGTGAACACCGATTTCAGCAACCATCGAGGCCGTATCAGGCATTGATATAATAACCTGGCCCTCAGTAACTATTTCGCCTTCGGCAATCATTCCGCTGCCCATACCTCTGCCACCGCGCATTGCCCTAAAGATGTCGGATTCACCGCCGGTACCATAAACAACCAGACCCGGAGCCTTTGCTTTAATTACACAATACTCTATCTGCTGCTCTAATTCTTTGACCTGCTCCGCCTGCTCATCAAACCTGGACTTGGCCATACTAAGCTTTACCTGGGCCTGTGCCAGCCTTGAACGGCACTGGGCATACGTCCGCTCTAATTGTCGTCCCGCCTCAATGTAGTTGCTCAGAAGCTGCTCGACCTGCTTGGGGAAATCGTAAAGCTTAAATAACTCCAGGCTTATCGCAGCCTGCTCTTTTTGTATCTTGAGGCTGTCGCGGTCAAGCTCATCCGCCAGCAGCTCGTCGGAAGAAACATATTGTTTCTCGCGGAGCTTCACTGTCCATGCCAATGTATCTTCCGCCCGTTTGAGCCTGCTGTCGGCCAGAGTGATACTATCATTTAATCTCTTTAGATCCTGCGAAGCCGCCCCGCCGAGATTATTGGGGTCTTTAAGCAGCGAGGCCACATCAATGTTGTTGATATTCGTTGATGAATTCACGTCTTTAACAAATGTGTTTGCGATGATTTCGCCGAGGTATTTTTGAAAGTCCATCAGGGCAAACGTTTTCCTCAGCTCGGCATCAGCGTTATCGCTTTCATTTTGCAGCTCCTGAAT
The DNA here is from genome assembly GCA_964601355.1 of uncultured Pirellulales bacterium. Taxonomy (GTDB): domain Bacteria; phylum Planctomycetota; class Phycisphaerae; order Sedimentisphaerales; family Anaerobacaceae; genus CAZRNB01. The sequence goes on along the minus strand of CAZRNB010000141.1, from coordinate 3,122 downwards.
GTGAAGCGCCTCCTCCGCTGAAATAACGTTTTCCTGGTTACTGGCGAGGCTCATTTTCTCCTGCGTTAATCGATCTTTCAAAGCCGATGAATCCAGCTCCACGAGGATCATATTGTTATTTACATCTTCCTGAGTTATATAAGTGCCTCCGGGAACGATCCTGAGTATTGTTACATCCGCCCCTCTTCTTTCCACCTGACATTTGTATTGTATTGAGTTATGCGCCCTGATACTGCCGCCTTCGGTAACTGTGATGGTTAAATTGTCTCTGCGCGCTATGAAGGTGCTGTTATTAGAAGCAACCGGTGTCACCTTTCTCGTTGCCGCCACCAAAGCAGTAACCGCCAGGGCCGCTGCTATCAAAAGCAGCACCAGCAACAGCCGCTTCCTGCGGCTGAAAAATCCCTGCCCACTGCGATGATTATTTGCCGACGCATTCCTATCGTTTGTTCGCATATTATCGACCATAAAAACTATTCCTCCCGGGCTACCGCAGAACGGGGATCTTCCCACATTCCGTCAGGTCTGACCTGTAGTACGCCTACATCGCGGAAAAAGTTCAATTTTGAGATTGTATGATTTATTAACGCAGAGGTTAAATCATTTTGTGCCCGCACTAAAGCATTCTGTGAATCCAGAAGCTGCCGCACTTCCGCTCGGCCGGCATCTAACAATAACTGGTTATTTTCTACCCGCCTTTCGGCTAATTGAAGGCTCATTTGTTGAATGCGGTATGACTCCGCCCTTTCACGCAGCTGGCGAAACGCGTTGCGTATATCCAATTTAACCTGGTCCACGCTGTTCTCATAAGAGCGGCTTCTTTGTGTTAATGTTATCAGCGACTCACGATATGCGTTACGCTCAGATTTTCTACTGAACGGCAAATCGGATTCCAGGCCTAATTTATAAACGCCCTGCTGAAATTGCAACCGTGTAAAATCAGTCTGCTGATTATTGCCCTGCGACTGCGGCGACTCTACGTTCAGACTGCTGACCAGATTCAACTGAACACCAAGACCTTTAGCAGCTAATTCGACTTTCCTTGCTGCGTCTTCCACCGCATCTCTTGTATTAGTTAAATCCAGACGCTGAACCAATGCCGTTCCAATGGCAATGTCTTCTGTGTAATTAGGTTCGTTTACGCCAGCCTGATATGCGGTCTTCAAGGCCTCCAGCTCATTCGACTCTAATTCTATGTCGGCATCGGTTGGAAAAGATAACCTTATCTTAAACGAATCCAGCGATTGTTCGTAACTCTGCTGGGCTGATACCCAGGAATTTTCCGCGCTTAACATGCTCTGTTCTGCTTCATCCACATCGATACGAGCCACACGGCCGGCTTCGCCTAACATATCCAGACGCTTTTTTGATTCAACCTGCCGCTCATAATTGTTCCTGGCATTAGTTACGGCATCTTTTCGCAGCAAAACATTGTAATAATCATTAATAACCGAAACTACAAACGTCTGCCTATAACGATTGAACGTGCGAATCTGATACAGAACGTCTCGCTCAGCCTGTGTTAAATTTTCCTTTGCGACCCTGCCGGCACCGGAGCCAAGCAAAGGCACAGTCACATCGCCGCTTAAAACTGAGCTCAACGAGGTTCTCGGATCGCCCGTAAGAAAGCGTATCCAGTCAACTGCAATGCCGGCGTTAATTAATACGCCGTCAAGCAGCAGCTGCTGTTTGCTAACACCTAAAGACGTATCAACCTCAACATCATCAGCACCGGTGGACTTATTATCGGTGTAAGTGCCGTCTATAGTGCCGAACCATTTTATTGCGTAATTATACCGTGTTCCCGTTAAACCGAGCGCCCTTTGATAAAGTGATTCTTTCTGCGTTTGATAATCTCGGTTTTGAGCGGTGGCTATTGCCACTGCCTGTGCAAGATTTAAAACACGAGATTTAGGTACAACTTCCTCCGGCTTAATGTCGTTCGGCGAAGGCTTTACATCGCTTATTTTATAATTGACCTTGTTGCCGAAGCTGTCCTGCCATTTACTGTCGATAATTCTATATACTTCTTTATCAGCGTCTTCTTTATAGTGTCCTCTGCTGCACCCGCCGACAGAAATCACTAACAAAGAAGTATAGAACATACAATATAACAATTTCATTGGCTTAAGCCTATAAAACATAAAACCTCTTCTCCAGTACTACTCTGCGAAGCGGCGCTTCGCCGCGAAGCACAAATAGGCTCCCTCCATCGTAAAAATATCCTATACCCTCGTTTAATTATACATTAAACAGTTGCAAAATAAAACAAAAAATAAGCCCAGCGTACCTTATTAGACGCTCATTACGGCTATTATATTGCCAAAAAATACTTAGACAGTTACATGGCTAAACACATACTTAGGTGACAGCTAAACAAGCCAAGTCTCCGCGTTCGTCTGTGCTTAAAGTCGGTGTACATCTGTTTTTCAATCAAAAACGCTGGTAGTTAAAAAAAATCCCGATTTTGAAATTTTTTTTATTCCTTTACCTGCAACTACTTAGCTTAAAATACACTTCTGAAAAAACCATTTTTTTCGCATCAAATACGCTGCTTCATCCCATTTATGGAGGGAGAGCATTAGACAATTGGTTAATTATCCGACAAGCCGCAAAGGGTGCCTTTCACCTCAGACAAGAGGATGGTATGCAAGGCATACCCTACGGCCAATACGAGATACGATTCACCAGCGACGAGCGACGGGATATGGATGATGCTTTTCGTTTAGGCGATGCCTTGCCGGGCGTTTTGCAGAAAATAGAATCTCGGATATTGTGTCCTGATGAAATACAACGTTTAGCTAGCCCATCATTATGCCCGCCAGCGAAGGAATTAACGATCAAGGTCAGCTGGCATTAAAAATGTTACATTCATCATCGTCGAATACACACCGTATCGGGCACGTAGTCCTTTTGATTAATCAAAAAGACTATGTTCATATTATTGCAGCTTATATAATCATGATAGTAGTTTGCAGGGTGTGCAATCCCGCTGGGGCTCAGCGAGCCTACGCTGAGACGAGTACACACCATAAAATCGGTATGCCACGATAATAGGTGGCTGTCCCGAATGGCGGTTTGTTAAGCAGCATATCTCCTTCTCCACTGCTCTCTTGTAGTCT
>CAZRNB010000140.1:0-7021 GCA_964601355.1 uncultured Pirellulales bacterium | reverse complement strand
TTTTACGAATCAAATCGTGATAAAAAACAAAAAATCACGCTTGTATAGGGTCTAGTGCCACCATAAATTCAAATAGGGGACAAAAGATGTATAAAAAGCTCACGCGTGAAGAAGAGCGAATTATTATTCGTAAAGGAACAGAACGTCCCTTCACTGGAAAATTCTACAACTATTTTGAAAAAGGCGTATATACATGCAAACGATGCGGAGCGGAGCTGTTTGAGTCGGATTCAAAATTTAAGTCCGACTGCGGCTGGCCGAGTTTCGATGACCAGATCAAAGGTGCCGTGAAATGGCAGCCGGATGCCGATGGCGTTCGCACGGAGATTATCTGCGCACGGTGCGGGGGACATCTGGGGCATGTTTTTGCGGGTGAGGGACTTACGCCTAAAAACGTACGTTATTGCGTGAACTCTATCTCGATGGACTTTACGCCGGCAGAACAGCGGAAGACAGAAAGGGCGATATTTGCATCCGGCTGTTTCTGGGGCACAGAGTTTTATTTCCAATCGGCGCCGGGCGTAATCTCAACGACAGTAGGATTTACCGGCGGCCACGTAGATAATCCCACCTACAAACAAGTCTGCACCGACCTGACGGGACATGCCGAGGCCGTCGAGGTTGTGTATAATCCATCAAAAACCAGTTACGAAGAGCTTGCGAAGCTATTTTTTGAGACGCATGATTTCACGCAACTTAATCGGCAGGGGCCGGATATAGGAACGCAATACCGCTCCGCGATTTTCTATTTGAACGATGAGCAAAAACAAATTGCCAATCGGCTAGTCGAAGAGCTGCGGAAAAAGGGATATGATGTGAAGACTCAGATAGTGCCGGCGGACAAATTCTGGCCTGCGGAGGATTATCATCAGGATTATTACCAAAAGACCGGCAAGCTCCCCTACTGCCACACATATAAAAAGATATTCTGATTCCAGTTGATAGGGTATTCCTCACCACATTATTATTGTTTCTTCAACTGGTTTGTTGTCTAGTGCAAATTCAAACACAAGGTCATACTTCATTTCTTTAGGTTTAAACCTTTTCTTGAATTTACATAGAATCATGTTTTTAGGTATATTAGTGAAACGTCCGAATGTTTGAGGTTCCGCTACATATTGTAAACTACCTATCAAGCTTGCTGTATGTGTGGTTCTGGCGCTTCGTAATGGCATTTGATTACCACAAAGGAGCTTTTTCTCACTTAACGTGTAGATTAGGATTTCGGTATCTTTTCCAATAGTAGATGTTAGTGTTAATGGGTATATCGCCGCATTTGTATTGAATTTCAAGACAAGTGGAGAAACCATACCACGATAAGATATCTTACGCTCTTGGTTTGCAACATCCGGTTGGACTTTTGCTGCTACAAAGCACCACTTCTGCTCAACATAATCCTCAAACACTTGGATGTCACTATCGCTAAAATTAAAAGCATTTTCCTTTAACCAACTCAAAATCGCTTCAGCACTGTCGCTTCTGATGACCTTAACATCATATATGCCAGCCTTCTCGTCTTTGATTATCTCAACGTTCCTGCTTAATCCAAGATGAGGCATCGTTATTATTGACATAACGAGGGTGACTATCATTATAATCAAACCATATTTAAGTTGTTGATGCCAGGATGCCTTTGATAATCCGATTTTATGTAGAAATGGGTATTCCACAATGCAGATTAGCAGAAATCCAACACAACCAAGAAAAAAGCATATAGCTAAAGGATTAATAATTCTTGAAATCATGAAAAACTTTGGACTTGTATGTAAAGAGAGTGTGCCAAAAAAGCCTTCAGCGTCGGCTGGATTTGTACTACCAACTTCTGGAACCGATGGCACCGGCACAACCCAGCCTAATAAATTGACATCCGCTAACTGAGAAAGCTCAAATTTACTCTGAAGGACAAGGATTTCTGAACCTTCATAAAAGAGGATGAACGCCCGCTGGTATGGAATGTTAGCCGGGACTTTTTCCGTAAAGAACTTGCCATCAGCCTGTGCTCGTTCGCAAAGGACCCCAATAGCAACCAGCGAGAACAGGATTCTTAATATAGCTTTCATTTTTCGTCCCTCCAATAAGATTAACGCTTCTATGATGCCTAAATATATATTACGTATCAATCGATGTCCACATATTTTATGTCATCGTATCATTTATCTAGATAATCCTTAATACATGTTCTTTTACTATTGTGCCAGTTTTCCTTTCATTTTTGAGATGGCCGAGCATTAGAGGTTAAAGATTTTGGTATAGACGAAGGATAGTACCCAATGTATACTCTTACAAACGAAAGGAGAAGAGTATGACTCTTAAACAATGTTCCGCAATTGCGTTGATTATTTTAGCAGCCGTACTTTTATCCGGCTGTTCCAACTATACTTTTGAAAGACAGCAAAACGAGGTTTTGATTAAGCTCGAAAAGCACAAAGCAACAGACCCAAATATTATGAAAATCCAAGTCTGCTCTGATAGTATTATTCATATTATTGCATCGCCGGGGGATGCCTTTTCAAACCGAAAGAGCCTGATTATTCAAAAAACTAATTGGGAAGCCGTGCCGTTCACTGTAAAGGGAAATGTCGATATTATCCGAATTTCTACAAATAAAATAATCGCTAAAATATCAGCAAAAAACGGCGAGATTGCCTTTTACAACAAGAAAGGCCGACTCATCCTGCAGGAAAAAGCCGGTAGCGGCAGGGTCATTACGCCTGCCGAGGTCATGGGAGAGCAGACTTTTAATATCCGTCAGGTTTTTAAATCGCCCGCCGATGAGGCATTTTTCGGCCTGGGGGCGCATCAAAATAATATTATGAACTACAAAGGGCACAATGTTGACATGTTGCAATACAACATTGTTGACGTAATCCCGTTTTTGGTTTCCAGCAGAAACTACGGCATCCTCTGGGACAACAATTCACGCACCAAATTCGGCGACATCCGAGACTATCAGCCCATATCATCACTGAAATTGTACGGCAAGGATGGCAAAGAAGGTGGTCTAACCGCCGAGTATTACACTTCGCAGGATTTTAAAACACTGCTTACTTCGCGGGCCGAATCTGTAATCGCCCACGAAAATCTCGATGAAGTCGGAGGCTTTCCTGAAGGCTTTGATTACAATCGGGGCAGCGTTCGCTGGAGTGGTGAAATCCAATCAGACCAGACGGGCGTCCATACCTTCAGGTTCTATAGCTCCAGCTATGCAAAGGTATGGCTAAACAGCGAGCTGGTTCTGGACTCCTGGCGGCAGAACTGGTGTCCCTGGTTTCATATACTTAGTCTTTCAATGGAGGCCGGCAAACGCTATCCGATTAAAATCGAATGGATGCCAAACGGCGGCTACATAGGATTGCGATATTTAAGCCCCGGTAATAAAGATGACAATGACACTATGTCACTATATTCTGAGGTTGCCGACCAGATTGATTATTATTTTATTTATGGGGATAATGCCGACCAAATCATCAGCGGGTATCGTACAATTACGGGTAAAGCACCAATGATGCCGAAGTGGGCAATGGGCTTGTGGCAATGCCGGGAACGCTATAAAACACAGGATGAGCTTCTCTCGGTCGTTAAAGAGTTCCGCAAACGCCGGATTCCGCTGGATAATATTGTGCAGGACTGGTTCTACTGGCCGGAGGATAAATGGGGCGACCACAACTTCGACCCCAACCGTTTTCCAGACCCGGCCGGCATGGTCAAAGAGCTTCACGAGAATCTCAACGCCCACATTATGATTTCAGTCTGGCCAAAGTTCTATATCGGAACAAAGAACTACGAGCAGCTCAAGGAAAAGGGCTGGCTATACATGCGAAACGTCGAGAAGGGACAAAGAGACTGGGTTGGGCCCGGCTATGTCTCAACATTTTATGATGCGTACAGCGAGGGCGCCCGGCAGCTTTACTGGAAGCAAATAGAAGAGAAGCTATTCGGCAAGGGCTTTGATGCGTGGTGGCTCGATTCCACTGAGCCGGATATTCACTCAAATCTATCAGAGACGGAGCTTAGGCTGCGTATAGGCCCAACCGCATTAGGGACATCGGCTCGCTATCGAAACACGTATTCTTTGGTGAATGCCGAAGGTGTTTATCAGGGACAGCGGACAAGCAGCCCGAATCAGCGAGTGTTCATTCTCACCCGCTCGGCTTACCCCGGCCAGCAGCGATATTCCGCTGCAACGTGGAGCGGCGATGTCGCAACGCGATGGTATGATTTAAAAGCACAGATTTCAGCAGGACTGAATTTCTGCATCTCCGGTATCCCTTACTGGACAACCGACATCGGCGGTTTTGCGGTTGAGCCGCGTTATGAACGTGCAACGGGTGACGACCTGGACCAGTGGCGGGAGCTGAACACTCGCTGGTTCCAGTTTGGCACTTTCTGTCCGTTGATCCGGGTGCACGGGCAATTCCCATATCGCGAGATGTTTAATATCGCACCGGACGACCACCCTGCTTATCAAACGATGCTCGCTTACGATAAATTGCGCTATAGATTGATGCCTTATATATATTCACTGACCGGCATGGTGACACATAATGATTATACGATTATGCGGGCCCTGGTAATGGATTTCGGGCAGGATAAAAAGGTTCACAATATCGGCGACCAGTTTATGTTCGGGCCGGCCTTACTTATTAATCCGGTGACAGAATATAAGGCAAGGTCGCGTCAGGTATATCTACCCGCGGGGGCAAATTGGTATGAGCTTAAAACCGGCCGATTCTTCAAGGGTGGCCAAACTATTCAGGCGGATGCCCCCTATACCGACATTCCGATTTTTGTCAAAGAAGGTGTAATTATCCCTTATGGCCCTGCTATTCAATATACTACCGAAAGAAATGCAGACCCGATTCGACTTTATATATACACTGGTGCAGACGGCTCATTTACCTTGTATGAAGATGAAAACGTCAACTACAACTATGAAAAAGGGGCCTTTAGCCTCATTCCGCTTAAATATGATGAAAAGGCTAATACGCTGACAATCGGCGCTCGACAGGGAAAATTTCCGGGTATGCTGAAGGAGCGAACATTTGAAATCACATGGGTCAGCCGAGAGAAACCGGCGGGCCTCAACCTCGACAGCAGGCCGGTTCAGTCTGTTCGTTACGACGGAAGCGAACTGGTTATTAAGCAGAGATAGGGGAGACTACAGCTTTATGAAATATGGTTTTTTCGACGATAACCTGAAAGAATACGTTATTACCGACCCTAAAACACCATATCCCTGGATAAATTATCTTGGCACGGAAGATTTTTTTTCGCTTATCTCAAATACAGCAGGCGGATATAGCTTTTACAAGGACGCAAGGCTTAGAAGAATTACGCGGTATAGGTACAATAACGTCCCCATCGACAACGGCGGGAAGTATTTTTATATCAATGACGGGGAAACCATCTGGTCGCCGGGCTGGAAGCCCGTTAAAACCGCTTTAGACAATTACCGGTGCAGACACGGGCTTGGATATACGATTATAACCGGCGAGAAAAATAAGCTCCAGGTGCAGGTGACATATTTTGTGCCGCTCGGTGACAACTGCGAAATACAAAAAGTCAGGCTTACTAATAAAAGCCGGGCCGCAAAGAAGATTAAGCTATTTTCCTTTGTTGAATTTTGCCTCTGGAACGCACTGGATGATATGACCAATTTTCAGCGGAACTTTTCCACAGGCGAGGTGGAGGTAAAAGACTCCGTCATTTACCATAAAACGGAGTATAAAGAGAGACGAAATCACTACGCATTTTACTCCGTTAATCAGCCCATAGACGGCTTCGACACGGACAGGGAATCTTTCATCGGCTTGTATAATGGCTTTGAAAATCCTGATGCTGTAATGGAGGGTAAGAGCCGCAATTCGGTCGCTCACGGCTGGTCGCCAATCGGCTCACACAAGCTGGAAATAAATCTCGCTGCCGGGCAAAACAAAGAGCTGGTCTTTATTCTCGGCTACATAGAAAATTTCGACGACGAAAAGTGGGAAAGTCCTGGTGTCATAAATAAGAAAAAAGCCGAGAGTATGATTACTAAATTTAAGAACACCGCCTCAGTTAATGAAGCGTTTGAAGAATTGAAAAATTACTGGACGGAGCTTCTTTCCATTTACCAGGTTCAAAGCCACGATGAAAAGTTAGACAGGATGATTAATATCTGGAACCAGTACCAGTGCATGGCCACTTTCAATATGTCACGCAGCGCCTCATACTTTGAGTCCGGCATCGGCCGGGGGCTGGGTTTCAGAGACTCCAATCAGGACCTTATCGGATTCGTTCATCAAATCCCGCAAAAGGCAAAAGAAAGAATCCTGGATATCGCCGCAACGCAGTTTGAAGATGGCGGCGCCTATCATCAATATCAGCCGCTGACCAAAAAAGGTAATAACGAAATCGGCGGCAATTTCAACGACGACCCCCTCTGGCTTATTTTATCAACGTCCAGCTACATAAAAGAGACCGGCGACTGGTCGATACTTGATGAATCTGTCCCATTTGACAGCGACTGGTCAAAGGCAAAATCCCTGTTTGAACACCTCAAAAGGTCGTTTTACCACGTCGTCAATAATCTTGGGCCTCATGGTCTGCCTCTTATCGGCAGAGCCGACTGGAATGATTGTTTAAATCTCAACTGCTTTTCGAATAATCCAGATGAATCTTTTCAGACCACCGAAAATAAAAAAGGAGGCTCCGCTGAATCCGTGGTGATTGCGAGCCTGTTTGTCCTCTACGGCAGAGAGTTCGCCGAGCTGTGCCGCCAACGCGGCGAGCAAAAAGAGGCTGAAGCTGCACAGATTCATATCAAGGAAATGATAGAGAGCGTCAATAAGCACGGCTGGGACGGCAAGTGGTTTCTGCGGGCGTACGATTATTTCGGCAAGAAGGTCGGTAGCCACGAGAACGAAGAGGGAAAAATCTTTATTGAATCTCAGGGCTTCTGCATAATGGCAGGGATAGGACTTGAAGACGACAAAGCTCGCTCGGCTCTGGAATCCGTAAAAAAATACCTCGATTGTGAATA
>CAZRNB010000139.1:0-7067 GCA_964601355.1 uncultured Pirellulales bacterium | reverse complement strand
CTCAGGCGACAAATCCACCTTAACTATGCGCCCAGTTTCTGGGGAGTATTATAGAATTCGAAAAATGGGATATGCAAAGTGAAACTGATTTAGCTTTCTATTATGCAAATTACCAAGCTTTTACTGCTCACTACGGATTATTCGAACCTCAAGTAACAACTCATTCCAGCCGACTGAATGTTAGCGAGGTTGATATTTCACTTGAACCAATGAGAGTGTATATGGATGACCGCATCCATTCATATCCGATTATAACATTCAAAAGTGAGAAGTCAAATATTGTACGTATCGGTGTTGGTGCATGGCTTATTCTTGAAGGACTTGCTAAATTTATTGAACTCGAGCATTTAAAAAGCATCTGGGGCGCAAGTGAATACGAGCACACTCTCGAAAAGGAAGAATTCTTATTAACAATGCTTCCATACTATGCGCTGTGGCACTATTATCGTTTTAAGATAAGACCTCGCAGCCCCGATCCTCTCGAATTTATTGTTATTTGTGAACTTTCTCTACAATTTGATGTTATGATGAGTGATTATGATTATGTTAGGGGTATTTTTTCCCTCCCGAGTGAGAAACCGAGTGATAAACAAAGAGAAGAGTGGGACAGAGTGCTCTCACGTGATCATGGTCCTGGATTCTTCTTTATGAACTTAATAGAAACTTTATCATCCAATAAACACAAATTGCCGCACATAGACGTTAAAAGAAAGTCCAGTTGGAAGGATTTTGCGTCATCTCTTTTAAACCTTTTACAGGATAGAATAGGAAAACGTACTGAAGTAAATCTTTCAGCAGTCAAGGATGTGATTACTTGGCTTCGATCGGTCCTCCCATTTAGCGGTAGCCTTTTCAATATTATGGAAAAAGGTATCGATATTAGAAGTGAAGTTGGACTATTACTTTCGCCACTTTTAGTTGATCCAAAAAAATCACTGGATATAATCACAAGTGTTCCCGTCCTAATAGAATTTAACGATGGAGTCGTAAGATTTGATAAAAATATTAACCACATGGAATATTCAAAGTCGTCTTACGAAATTTCAATATTAGAAGGATTAGCATTTAGATCTAAGGTGCGATGTCCATATAATGGATCGATTGTCTGTGGCCCAGTATCGGATCAAGGAATTGTCTGTAAAAATACATTACCTGGTTCGGATTTAAGTCCATCTTCACAATGTGACTTTCTTTCCATCCTTAGAGGTTATATGAAAGCATTAAATATCAAGCATATAAGAAATCATCATTTCAATAATTCAATTTTTTAAAATGATGCCTTGTGTTATTCAATAAAAAGGTGTACCCTCAGTAAATTGAAGATTCGCTATGGCGAATAGCAGGGCTAAATATTTAGCCCCACTCGTCAGTGCGGAGCCTGCATGAACATGGTGTTTTCGTGGGTCTTGGCTGAAAAACAGAGAAAAGAAGATAAGAAAAGGCAAATAAGTAAACATTAATGCATCATTTCACGTATAGATGTACAACTTTGTGGCCGATATTAGTCAACGGAGGAAAACTTGAAGAAGCAAAAAGTAGTAAAATTCATTTCCAGGCTGTGGAAAGAATGGCGAATGACCATTTTTTTCATAATCTTTGTGGTAATGCCTGTAAAATCGAGTTTAGCGGATTGGAATTGGGTCCCGACCGGCTCTATGATTCCTACAATACTGGAAGGCGACCTCGTATATGTAAATAAATTAGCGTATGATTTGAGATTTCCTCTTACTTTCTATCGGATTGCTAAATGGTCGGACCCCAAGCGAGGAGACATTGTGATCCTTTTTTCTCCGGATGATGAAACACGGCTGGTCAAAAGAATAATAGCAGTAGCGGATGATAAAATAGAAATGAGGAATAATGTGATTTTTCTAAATGGCCAACCGCTCAGCTATACCAAAATAGATTCGAAATATATAGAACAGCTTACCTCTAAGTTGAAGAACCGTTCCATATTGGCAACAGAAAATCTAAATGGAACAAGTCATCCAGTAATGAGCATTCCTTCGATCCGGGCGATAAGAGATTTTGGGCCTATTACAGTGCCGGAGGATAACTACTTTGTTATGGGTGACAACAGAGATAATAGCAGAGATTCAAGATATTTTGGTTTTGTGGAAAGAAAAGCAATAATCGGAGAAGCAAAGGGAGTAATCCTGTCTTTTGACATTACGGACAAATTCCAGCCGCGATTAAGAAGATTCTTCTCCTCCGTGGACTAAACGACCCTCCATCTTTTTAGAATTAAGAATTAGGAAATTCTTCATTCCCAATTCTTCCTTTCTGATACTTCATATCTTTTCTTTTTTGTGGTAAATGGATAAAATTCGATGTAATCTGTGTTATTTAAAAGGTGTAAAGAGGTTCGGTAATTGAATCAAGAAGTCTATCGCAAATTTATTTCGGGCCAAAGCCGTGGATTAAGTGCGATATTTTTGCGTTTTTGCATGGGTTTTGCTGCGGCGGGTTATTCGCTTATTGTTCGACTGCGCAACTTTCTATATTCCAAAGGTTGGCTGAAAACACATCGTGTAAATGCAGTAGTCTTTAGCATTGGCAACATAACAACCGGCGGAACGGGCAAAACCCCGCTTGTTATTTGGCTGTGTAATCTGCTTCAGCAAAAAGAAATCTCTTGCGCTATTTTAACCAGAGGCTACAAAGCACGAGAGACGAGGGACGAGAGACGAGGGACGAAAATTGATGAGCCTGCTATTTTTGCTGAGAATTGTCCACAGGCAAAAGTAATTGTTAATCCGGACCGCATCGCAGGTGCAGTTGAAGCAATTGACAAATTCGGTGCAAAGGTCTTAATTATGGATGATGGCTTCCAGCACCGCCGACTGGCCAGAGACCTGGACATTGTAACAGTCGATGCGACACTGCCTTTCGGCTACGGCAAGCTCCTGCCGGCAGGGCTGCTTAGAGAACCTGTCACTGCGATTAAACGGGCAAAGGCGGTTATAATTACCAGATGCAACCAGATTACGAAAGATAAACTATCTGAAATCGAGCAAAGGCTTCAGCGGGCAAATCCTAATCTGGTAATTGCACGCTCGATTCATGCTCCGGTCTGCGTGAAATATACAGAGCCTTCTGTCATTCCCGCGAAAGCGGGAATCCGGAACAATTACGATTTAGATTCCTGCTTGCGCAGGAATGACAAACTTGAAACACTCAAGAGCAAAAAGATATTCGCTTTTTGCGGCATAGGTAATCCCGACGCCTTTTTAGCAACTATCAAAGAGTTAGGCTGCGAGATGGTTGGCTCAAAAGTTTTTAACGATCACCATCACTATACGGAAAGTGATATCTCAGATATTTACAAACAAGCTGAGCGTTTGAAGGCAGATTTGATACTTACAACGCAGAAGGACTGGTCTTCTATGAGATACGAGATACGAGATACGAGATACGAGGTATCTTTTGCCTACCTGGCAATTGAGCTAAGATTCTTATCTGGGGAGGATAAATTAAAAGGCTTGATAGAAAAGACATTGGCGGATAAAATTCCTGCAAAGTAAAAAGAAATACCCCACGTGAAATGTAGGGTTAAATGCAAGTATATTTAGCCCCCGGTTTTACCGGAGGTTTTGATGTTGGCGTAAAAAAGTTTCAAATGTATAAAAAATTATTAAAAGTTGTAACGAGCCTCGGCTCGCCGAAAGTTCTGATTGTAGGCGACTTTATGCTCGATGTATATACTTATGGCGATGCCTTGAGGATAAGCCCGGAGGCGCCTGTGCCGGTATTGAACGTTTGCAGAACCGAATACCGCTGCGGTGGTGCAGCTTCGGTTGCAGCCGATATATCTGCTTTGGGGGCGGTGCCACTTTGTGTGGGGATTATTGCAAATGATACGAACGGAAAAATCCTCAAAGATAAGCTAATAGAGCATAAAGCCGACATCACAGGTTTTCTTATCGCAGACGATCGTCCTACGATCAGTAAGCAAAGACTCATCGGCCTGGCACAGCATCGTCATCCCCAGCAATTGATAAGAATCGATGAGGAGTGCACAGAACCATTCTCTGACGAGCTGAATAAAGTGGTTCTGCAGGCTTATAAAGAACGTATAGAAAAAGCCGATATTGTTTGCCTGCAGGATTATAATAAGGGGCTGCTTAATCCGTCGCTTTGCCGGCAGATGATACAGGTAGCGAAGCAAGCCGGCAAAAAGACACTTGTTGACCCTGCGCTTGCAGTTGATTATTCAAGATATACCGGTGCCACCTTAATCACGCCGAACCGCAAAGAGACTTCCACAGCGGTTGGTTTTGAGGTAGAAAACTCCGATATGGCAGGGCGGGCAGCCAGGCAGTTACGCCGGAATTTAAATCTCGATGCCGTGGTAATCACATTAGATAAGGAAGGGGCGTACCTTGAAACGGAAGACCAAAGTCTGCCTGTACCCACCAGGCCGCGAAGTGTCTATGACGTCAGCGGAGCAGGCGATATGGTGCTGGCGACACTTGCCGTAGCTTTGGCTGCCGGCTGTGATTATGAATCAGCCGTCCAATTGGCTAATATAACCGGCGGAATCGAGGTAGAAAAATTCGGAACTGCGACGGTAACCGTCGAAGAAATCATCACCGACCTTGTCACTCAAAATCGCGACCAAATCAGTAAGATACATTCTGTTGATTCTTTGTTAGAGGAGCTTGACTGGCAACGCAAGCAAAAACAAACTATAGTTTTTACAAACGGCTGCTTTGACGTAATACACAGAGGACACATTGAATTTCTGAAGTTCTGCAAGTCACAGGGCGGTAAAGTCGTTCTGGGTCTAAACAGCGACCGCTCAGTGAAAGCTATTAAAGAACCAGGGCGCCCCATAAATAACCAGGATGACAGAGCCGCCGTTTTGGCTGCGTTGGAAACAGTGGACTATATTACGTTTTTTGATGAGCCGGACCCGCTCAGCTTGATAAAAAAAGTAAAGCCGGATGTATTGGTTAAGGGGCAGGACTGGGCAGAAAAGGGCGTTGTCGGCCGTGAGTTTGTTGAATCTTATGGCGGCAAAGTTGCCCTTGCCCCGCTTGTTGAGGGCAAAAGCTCAACTGCAACGATCAAAGAATTAAGGCGCCGCAAAAAAAATCTCCATGAACGAGAATATGAAAAAGCAGATTATAGAGACGATAGAAATCCATAAAAAGATGATCGCAGAGCTACAGCAAAACAGCATTGAAACAATTGCTGCCGCGGCTGGGGCAATCATAAAAGCCATAAAGCAAAACGGCACGGTTTATCTTTGCGGCAATGGAGGCTCCGCAGCGGATGCCCAGCATATAGCCGGTGAGCTGGTAGGCAGATTCAAGAGGGAGCGAAAGGCTTTGCCTGCCGTATCGCTTTCAACAGATACTTCTATACTAACTTCCATCGCCAATGATTAT
The DNA here is from genome assembly GCA_964601355.1 of uncultured Pirellulales bacterium. Classification (GTDB taxonomy): domain Bacteria; phylum Planctomycetota; class Phycisphaerae; order Sedimentisphaerales; family Anaerobacaceae; genus CAZRNB01. Next base: position 1,674 of record CAZRNB010000139.1, on the reverse strand, counting down.
TCTTATAAGAATGTTTTTGCTCGGCAGGTGGAGGCCCTGGTCAAAGAAGGTGACATTCTGTGGGCGTTTTCAACCAGCGGCTCATCGGCAAATGTCATTGCGGCAGCTAAATTAGCAAAGAAAAAGGGAGCTTGTGTGCTGGCTTTTACAGGAAAAACCAATAGCCCCCTTGAGCGAATTGCGGATATTTGTTTTTGTGCTGCCAACGAGTCAACTGCCCGCGGCCAGGAGGCTCATCAGTTGGCCTATCATATCATTTGTGACCTTGTAGAACAAAGTTTTTGCGAACCACAGGAAGATAAACCTCAAAGGACGCAAATATGTATAGATGGTATTAAGGCAAATCCACAAGAGGTTCGACAAATAAAACTCTCCGGTTTCCGCGAAATCCGCGGTTAAAAGTGAATTTTAATAGATATGTCTGACAAGGCAGTATTTTTAGACCGCGATAACACCTTGATTGAGGATCCTGGCTATATCAATCATCCTGACCAGGTGAAGCTGCTGGATGGTGCCACTGAGGCAATAATCGAGCTAAAAGACCTCGGATATAAGCTGATCGTTGTCTCTAATCAATCGGCTGTCGCCCGTGGGATTGTAACTGAAAAGGTTCTTACCGAAATTCACGATCGTATCAAACAACTGCTGGCCGAAAAGGGGGCATATTTAGATCAGATTTATTACTGTCCCTATCACCCGGATGGGGTGGTTCCCAAATATCGCAGGGAAAGTGAGTCGCGAAAGCCAAATCCTGGAATGCTGCTGACCGCAGCCCAGGAGATGGATATCGACCTTAGTCAATCCTGGTTGATTGGTGACGGCTACCGTGATATAGAGGCCGGTTTACGTACCGGCTGCAAGACTATTTTAATAAAACACTCATGGGATTATAAACAAGCCCAGCCGGGTGATCCAAAGCCTCATTATAATGCTGTGAACATAAAAGAGGCGACAAACATTATTAAAAAATTTCATCGTTCATCAGGCGATGTGAAAAACCAAGCTCAATCGGCTCCTCCAGCCCCGATTGAAATAACTTCACAATCTGAGGAACAATCTCACGTATCGGAACCTCCGGAACCAGAGACAAATCTTCCGCCTGCTTCAATAAATCCAATTGATCAGCAGGAGGCAAAACTACAGCAGCAGCAAAGCGGCAGTGACTCGTCTCAGCGAAGTCTCCCTGCTACGGCACGCGGCGCCGTGACGAGCGCCGAGCAGGAACGGGACGGGCTTGAGTACGTCATTGGCGTGCTGAACGGTATTCTGGAACAGCTTAAAAGCATGCAACGAACCAGCATGTTTGACGAATTTTCTATTATGAAGATGATGGCTGGAATTGTGCAAATTGTAGTTCTATTTTGTTTGCTTTTGACTATATGGTTTCTAATGAGTCCAACGGGACACAGCAACTCTGTTTTGATTTCGCTCGGTTTTGCTATGGTTCTACAGCTTATGTCGCTAACCTTTTACATAATGGCGGGGCGAAAATGAACACGCGATGAAACCGCAATCCCCGGTATAACCGGGGGCTAAATAAATTTTGTATTTAGCCCCACGTTTTACGTGGGGTTTATGTTTTACGCAGTCGAGATGCGCAATGCAAAATACAAAAGATAAGATTTTGGTCTGGCTTCCTTCTCCGATGGGTGATGCAATTCTGTGCACACCGGC
>CAZRNB010000138.1:0-7170 GCA_964601355.1 uncultured Pirellulales bacterium | reverse complement strand
ATAATTACGTTAAGAAATTTCAGCGCAATGGTATATTTATTCTACACTGAACTTTTTCAATTGTAACTATTATATTCAAACATTTGTATCAAAACGGTAACAAAAAAATTGGCGTGTGGCACTACGCTCGATGCACCAGAGCCGGTGGAAACGGTCTTCTCTATGCAATGAAATATCACAGGAGCAGCTTATCCTGAATATGCTTTTTGATTGTTTTTATAGCAGCAATATTGTACCATTTATAAGAAATTCTTTACTAATTTAATAATTGTAATATGGAGAACAGATAAACCTTTACCATTTAATAATGATCTCGTTTATTAAGTGTTAGCATTCCACAAACATGTCCCGAGCGCAGTCGAGGGAAAGGATGATTTGGATACGATACCGAAATTTTTAAGCAATAAAATTTTGCATACAATAATCATGGTCTTTTTATTTGGGTTACTCACATACAATCAGGAAGCTTATTCGAGAAACGGTACAGCATCGACCACGACTGTATCGCAAGCCGGCGCCCGGGATCTGGTCAGTGGCAATTTAATTCAGTTCAATAACAACGGCGCCTGGTGCTGGTACCAGGATGAGCGAGCCGTCGTTGATGTGGTGGGTGGCAAGCTGATTATTGGTTCCGATGCAAGCGGTTCCGGCGTTGGTGGCTCGCTTCGCAACGGGAACATTGAAGCGGTTATCTTTGATCTTCAAACCGGATTGCCGATAAGATTTATATTCATGAAAGCCGGCTGCGACGACCATAATGCACCCGCTTTTTGGGTTCGGTCGGACGGTAAATATCTGGTCCTTTACGCCCAGCACTACGATACTGCCAGCCGATATCGCATTTATGACGGCAACTCCTGGACTGAGGAACGGCGGTTCGATTGGAACAGCATCCCCGGCGGCACTGACTTCTCAACCACTTATTCCAATATATTCTATCTTTCGGCTGAAGATAAGGTTTATAACATCGTCCGATGCTATGCACGCAGCCCGAATCTGATGGTTTCAACCGACTGGGGCGATACCTGGTCTTATGGCGGGCTGTTGACGCAGCCCGACATAAGCATCGGCTATGTCAACGGATACTTCAAATACTGGGGCAACGGCGTTGATCGCATCGATTTCGTCGGTACTGAGCATCATCCCCGCGATTACAATACGAGCATTTATCACGGCTACATCAAGAACGGCCAGAGCTTCAGATCAGACGGTACTATAAGGGACAGTAATATCTCCGACAAGACTGCCCCCAAACCCTCTGATTTTACGCGGGTTTTCGCGGCCAACACGGTCGTTCGGGGCATTATGATGACTCGCTGCTGGACTATCGATCTTCAAACTTATGACGACGGCACAATCGCCACGATTTTCAAAGCGCGGGCAAATAATTCTGAGATGGATCACCGGTTCTTTTACGCCCGCTTTGACGGCTTGAATTGGACCTCAACGTATCTGGGTAAGGCTGGGGCGAAAATGTATAACAGCGAACAGGACTATGTCGGTTTGGGAGCATTGCACCCCAACGATCCAAACACCATTTACATTTCTACGCCCTTTGATCCCCGTGACGATACGAATCTGGTTGTTCATGAAATTTTCAAAGGCCTTACCGCCGACCACGGAGCGACCTGGACATGGACACCTATTACGCAGAACTCTGTACGAGACAACTTTAGACCTATCGTCCCGGCCTGGGACTCAAACAATACCGCTTTATTGTGGTGGCGTGGAACATATTACACCGCTCAGATTTTTGATGCGGCTGTTGTCGGTATTTTAGATCGCCGCCAGGAAATCGTCGAGCCGATGAGCTATGTAGATGCAACAACTGAGAACACTTTTCTCGTGGACGGTTCGCCGCTGATCACCACCGGGCCGGATGCTAACGCCGGAGCGGTGGACAACCAATGGCATCAGCGGACAGGGTTCGGCAACTACGACTCCGTTCTAACATCAGCCGAAGTTGGCGGTGAGAATGCACCTGCTATCAAGACGCTGGTGACAGTGCCTGAAACGGGAACTTACGATATCTGGGTCAACTTCTGGGCGAATCCGGCTGCGGATTGGCGGATCAAAGCGGGTCTGTCGGCTGATGGAATGCAATTGTTCCGGCAGATGGCGTGCAAGCAGGTCGAAGAGGGCAACCACGATACCGCGCTCGTACTGACCGGCAGTGACAATACTTTCCTTTATCAAGCCTACATCGGCCGCATCCAGGCCTTAGCTAACAACACCTTCGAGGTGTTCGTGGACGATGAAGCGATCCGGGTCGGTACACAGAGCACCCTGATAGGTGACACTGCCCGCACGTGGTATGATGGCATTAGCTACGCCAGTGTTTACGAAAATGAGGAGCTACCACCGGCATCCAATTGATTCTAATGCAAATAAAATTGCCGTTGGTTTTAATCTCTACTTGCTGAAACAAAGAAGAGACCGTTAATCCATTATTTACTCCATAAGCTCAAATTAACGGGCAGGTGAAACTGCTTCGCAAAACTTTTGGCTTGGTGCAAGTTCTCTACTCGCAGCCTTGCGATAGCCGGTGACAACAATATTGAGGTCGTGACGCACCTCAACAATCGCATACGCGTTGTTGTCTTGGCCCTGACCCTCGATCATTCCCTTTAGAGTATAATAGTGAATCCCATTGATGCTGCAGTATCTTCCTTCGTGGTGATGACCATGGAAGACAGCAAGAACCTGACCTGACTCCTCAAGGACTTGCCTTACATCGGCTGCATTTTTAATAAAGACCGAGCCGACACCATCAAGCAACTGATGAACAAATATAATGACGGGATTACTCGTCGCGGCAAGGTCTTGTCTGAGCCAATCAAGCTCATGCTGTGGAATGTTGGCATCTTTCCAATCGAAATTGCCGTGATCGTACTCAACGCCATCGGCTCTGTAATTGGCGTCAAGCACGATAAAGTGCAAGCCCTTAAAATCGAATGAGTAATATTTGCTGCCGGCATTTATGCCTGTATTTTCGACATTCGTTAGAAACTGCTGCTTGGAGATGCTATCCATATCGTGATTGCCGATGACGTGATATATAGGCCCGTTGAATTGTTGGAACACTTGTTCTATCTTCTGAAGATATTCAATTGTCTTTTGCTCAACCGGCGGTGTATCCTGGTCTTTGAAATCTCCCAGCTCAATAAGGAAGTCAACTCTCTCGATGTTCATAAATCTCACGCACTCGGCCAGTTTATCGAACGACTCGCGGTAGAATCGCGTGCCCACGGCATCGGCGTAGGCGTAATGACTATCAGCAACAATACCAAACCGCACGGGACGTCGGCCTGCGATTGATTTATTGCTGGGAGCACAGGAAAATGGCAGAAAAGCCGAACCAGCCACAGCAGCAACAGCCGATTTCAGAAACAACCTGCGACCGATTAACAAATGCTGACTGGACAATTCTGATGATGTGATAGGTTTTAGCTTATGCCATTCTTGTGTAGAGCACTTATTGCTCACAAAAATATTTCCTTAATGCAAAGCCTTCTCTCCCAGCAAGTGTGGCATTGTTCACGATGTCACCGAGCCCATAAAAACGGTCTTCACCGTGCAATAAACAACCAGAGAAAAAGGTTATCCTGAAGACGCTTTTTAGTTGCCTCTAGATAATCAATATTATATCATTATATTAATGTTAAGTGACCAGGAAAATTCGGTTATCAAAAAATTTAAAACTATTCTTGAGCAGACTTTTGGCAAACAGTTCATCGAACTGAGGTTATTCGGCTCAAAAGCCCGCGGAGACGACCACCCTGACTCAGATATAGATGTGCTGGTTATTGTAGAAACTGATGACTGGCATATTCGTGATAAAGTCTATGATATTGTGACAGATATGTTGCTGGAAATGGACGTTTGTATATCACCGAAGGTTATCAGCAAAAGCATATTTGCCCAGCTTTGCAAGGAAGGCGCCTCTTTCATACATAATATCAGCAAGGATGCAATTACTTTAATATAGCTGTTTTTGTTCCCATGCAATGTCCGCAGGGCAGGAAACGTGTCAATCCTACAACTACTTGTGGCAATATCTTACATCGAATGGGATATACCTGATTTGTCCATCATTACCATGGTTGACCGCAATGGGGGCAACGCCCTTGGTCACCTATATACAATCCGATTGTTGTACCACAGTACCTGCACTGCCTGCCAACACTAATGCCACCAAGGGGTGTAGCTCCCAGCATCCCTGTGAAACTTGCAAGTTCCTCTTTTCTCTGCTGCTCAGGCTTCTTTTGGTTACTCTTAATATTCTCAAGGATGGCAGCGATTTTGTCGCTCAAGTTATTGATGTCATTTTTGGTCGCAGCATTTGCAACGAGGTTAGATATTTCTTCCAACTTGTCTGTATCCCCAGCAAACCTTCTGCTACATAAATCATACCAGAAGTCCCGACATTCACGAATGAACTTGCGTTTGTCAGGATTGGCGCCATACGTCTCATGGCATGAGGGACAAAGTGGAGCAGCGTTATCTTCGGTATCGTCTCCACCTTCTGCTTCAGGAATAATATGGTGCACTTCGACATAAAGCGCATGGCATAAACAGCAGGCGAAGTGAGAACGCTTTTTCACCGCCAGTTTAATAGGTTCACTGAATGCCATTTTATATCCTCATAGACATAACATGTATTCGTCAGCACTTTTACGTTATATCTAAGAATGCACTATACTGAAACCACTATAAGTACAGTCGTCAACTCATGCCTTCGTCACTCATTATTTGGATAATCTTTTGCTTTAGTACTGGCAGCTTATTTGTAGCAACGTCCCAGACCAAATACTAATCCACCCCGAAATAACCATGAATAAGCTTGTCCCTCATACCGGCTATTTTCCTCCATTCTATGTCACTATACTTACTCTTAAAATCAGATGGTATCTTCTTAGCCGCCTCGCCGATTATTTCTATACTTCGAACAAATGACCGCTTCAAAGTCTTATCTGCAAGAAAATCAGATTGGCCAACCTTGCAGATAATACCTTCGATGTAGTCTATCTCATCAAGAATATGATGCAGATATTCAAGCAGACAGTTGGACATATTCAATTTCCTTCAACACATACGGCTTTATATAAGGACTTAACGAATCAACCGTAACAAGCTCAACTTTGCGCCTCAGTAATTCCTCAAGCAGAAAACAGATATCAATGAAGTTATCATAAGTCTTTTTACCACGGTCGAATTCCACCAATATATCAATATCGCTTTGTGAAGAAGACTCTTCTCTTACAAATGATCCAAACAATCCTATGGATTTCACGCCTAAAGAGCTTAATTCTGCCTTTGATTGTCGAACCAAACTTATAATATCCTCTTTTGTCAAATCACTATCAGCCATACGCTACCGTCTCCAGTACAAAGACTCTGCTACTATGCAACATTTCAAATAACGGGTGTCATTGCGAGCGAAGCGAAGCAATCTCCAACTCCTGATACTATGAGATTGCCACGGCCTGCTCAACAGGCCTCGCAATGACAACGACTCAAATCGCATATTATATAACACTATGTAAATACCAAACATTTATCCCTTCGACTTTCGACCTGATAATATCTTACATTATAGAAACAGCATATCAAGAATAATTATCCATCACTTTGCGCTATCGCTTTAGCCACCCTTACCACATCCGCCATTTTAGCTACATCGTGGACACGGGTCATTGCTTAACTGTATGTCAGCAATCTCGCTTTGATCGCTTACTTCCCATTCTTGTTTTACTCCCAACGACGATGTGTACAGCCGATTTTAACGTTGTTCGCTCAAGCAAAATTTTATGCTACGATTTTCTTCTGCACGATATACACACTGTTGGGATGAGTGATGAACTCACATACCTCTCCATCAATCCTCGACTCAATAAAGACAACATCATCTAATAAGTGGCTGACCTTACCTTTAATCCTGCTTGGCAAAGATGGGAACAGAAAGTCGCCGATAGTGCCATCTTCCTTCATTTTTTTTAATATCTTAAACATTTTTGCAGCTCCCTAATTTTGATTTGGTGGTTTCACCGTTCCGGTTCCAATATCTGACAAAAACTTTTCCAATGTGTTCTTCTTCAATTCCTCTGGGGCTTTACTATTGGCGAACTCAGTGGCCGCAATTAATCCTACGGTATCCAAAACCTTTTTGTAAAGCTCAACTCTCTGATCAGCAGAAAAACTCGAACTTTCTCCCATTTCGGACAATCTAAATAGGGACTCGCGAAGAACTTGTAGCGTCTGACTACGGTTAGCTAAATCTACCACTTTGCTTGCATAAGCAGCTTTTAGGTTAGGGTCTGCAAGCTCACCAACCGTTTTTGCCGATAAACCTAAAGAAGCGGTAATCGCCAGCGCCACATCCGGTGACGGTTCTGAGACGACAGTATGTTTTCCATCATCGGTTTTCCAAAGATAAACACCTCTCCTTTCTGCACCAAAGTCAATCACTGTGACACCTGCGTCTGGCACGCCAATTTTGTTGGTGCTCGAACAACCAAACATTAAACTAAATAATAGAATTGTCCCCATCAGTTTGTACATTGTTGACTCCTTTCAAATCTAATATACATTCAAACGTTATTTTTTTTGCCTATTGAGTTTGGCACGATACTTCAACTTTTACATTTTACCAATTCCCACAGAGCAAGATGTGCCAGCCGATTACATTTTGGTCTATCTCTTTAGGACAGCCTGAACCACCTTTATTACATCTGCCATTTCGGCTACATCGTGAACACGAACGATCGAAACGCCGGCTGCGGCGCATAAGGCAACCGTTGCAGCGCTGCCGAATATCCTCTCGGCTGGGTTTTCTTTGCCGGTGAGCTTGCCGATAAAATTCTTTCGGCTTGTGCCCACAAGAACTCGATAGCCGGTATCGACAAACTTATTGATATTTCTTAAAAGTAAAAGATTATGCTCTAAAGTCTTGCCAAAACCGAAGCCGGGATCAATAAATATTCTTTCTTTTGGTATGCCAAACTGCTCCGCACGCTTTGCTCTATCCAAAAGAAACTGCCGCACCTCGCCGACCACATCATCATACTTTGGCTCAATCTGCATCGTCTGTGGTGTCCCCTGTATGTGCATTAAGACAACCGGCACATCCTGCTCCGCCGCTAGTTTACACATCCGCTCATCGCTCAAAGC
>CAZRNB010000137.1:0-7330 GCA_964601355.1 uncultured Pirellulales bacterium | reverse complement strand
TAGGGTGGGCTTTAGCCCACCAACTAAATAACGGTGGGGCAAGCCCCACCCTACCCAAAGAAATTATTTAATTGATTACTGCAAAACGATTCAAGTTTTAAGCTCCGAACTTATGTCGTCGGAATCCGTCAAGATTTTATTAACGGGACTGCCGGGTTGTGGGAAGACAACTGCTATAAAGCAGATTTTGGAAAACCTTGAGTGCAAAAAGGTGGCAGGTTTTTATACGCAGGAGATCCGACAAGGCGACGTCCGTCAAGGGTTTCGCTGGACTCGTCTGGATGGTGTGTGTGGAGTACTTGCCCATGTTGATATCAAGGGGACTTTTAGAGTTGGCAAGTATGGCGTTGATGTTGCCAGATTTGAAAAATCTGTTGTGTCGGTTTTAGACAGTGAGCAAGGTGACATTAAGTTATTTGTAATCGATGAAATAGGCAAGATGGAATGCTTGTCCACAAAGTTTGTTGCTGCGGTGCGTCGTCTTTTTGCATCTGACAAACCTGTATTAGCCACCGTGGCAAAAAAAGGCTCTGGCTTGATCTCCGAAGTTAAAAATTTTGCCAACACCAGAATATTTAATTTGACCCGGCAGGGTCGTAATGAAACAATCGGTGACATTCTGCAAATTCTTTCATTTTTGAAAGGGCTTTCATAGAGATGAGTGCGATTTTAACACTTCCTAAGCCAAATCTCGATGGTTCAGTATCTTTGGAGCAGACCATAGCTGTAAGACGGTCGTGTAGAGACTTTCAATCTCGGTCTCTTACGCTTGAGCAAATCGGTCAGTTGGCCTGGGCAGCTCAGGGACAGGATGTTAAGAGTAAGTATCGCACAGTTCCTTCAGCCGGCGCAACTTATCCGCTGGAGCTTTTTGTAGTTACCGAGCAGGGAGTGTTTGGCTATTTACCCTACAAACATACTCTTGAAAAGCTCATAGATAAGGACGTGCGTTCAGCACTTGCCTCGGCTGCCTTGGGGCAGGAATTTATTGGAACTGCATCTCTTACGATGGTTTTTGCCGCTGAGTTTGCCAGAACTGTGAGGCGATATAGTAAGCGTGGAATTCGTTATGTATTTATGGAGGCCGGCCATGCTGCCCAGAATGTACATCTTCAGGCTGAAGCTTTAGGTCTTGGCTCTGTTGCTGTCGGTGCGTTTGATGATGCGGCTGTCAGTAAAGTTTTATCACTTCCGGATCGCATCGAACCTATCTATATGGTTGTAGCAGGGTATCGTCATAAGAATCCCGCGTAAAATGTGGGTGAGGAAGACCCCCAAATAAATTTGGGGGCTAAACCTGTCTCGAACCGTTCCTGCCCCGAGCTGGATCGAGGGGTCGAGAGATATTTAGCCTGCGGTTTTACCGCAGGTTCGTTTTCTTGTTATTGGAGACGTCACGGCAAATATTGCCGGGCTATAACGTGGAAACTGTTTTCATTGATGGCAGCATGGGTGAGGGTGGAGGGCAGATCTTGCGAACGAGTCTGGCTTTATCCTGTTTAGCAGGGAAAAGCCTGCATATAGAGAATATTCGTGCCGCCAGACGAAATCCCGGGCTTGCCAAGCAGCATTTAGCCTCTGTACATGCAGCCTCTCAAATCTGTGACGCCAAAGACAGCGGTGCTGCAATAGGTTCAAAATCGCTGGATTTTCAGCCCGGGCCCGTACAGGCCGGCCGGTATCATTTCGATGTTGGTTCGGCGGGTTCTGCATCTTTGGTAATTCAGACGATTTTGCCTGTTTTGTTTATGGCGGATAAACCTTCTGGTGTTACCATTATCGGCGGGACCCATAATCCCTGGGCTCCGCCGTATGATTTTCTCAACGAGAGTTTTTTGCCTGCTATTGCTGCTGCCGGTTTTCAGGCAAACAGCCGATTGATAAAACACGGTTTCTTTCCCGCCGGTGGCGGGGAGATTGCTTTTGATATTCAACCCTTAAAGAAAGACAGCAATCTAATAAACTTATGTGAACCAATTAAAAATCCGCAAATTTATGCTCGAATATATATCGCAAAGCTTCCGATACATATCGCCCAGCGACAAGAGAGGCTTTTGTTTCAGGGTAAACTTGATATTCAAAATATCGAGTGCATCGAGGTCACTGACTCTATTGGTCCCGGCAATTGTGTGATGGTTCGGCTTTGTGGCAGTGGACGTACAACGGTCTTTACCTCATTTGGAATGAAAGGTAAACCCTCTCCGCAGGTTGTTGATGAAGCAGTCAATCTGGCCACGGATTTTTTAAGAAGCAATGCTGCCGTTGATCGTTTCCTGGCCGATCAGCTCCTGATCTATATGGCACTTTCAAAAGCCGGCTGTTTTACAACAAATGAAATTTCCGGTCATCTACAATCAAATATGGAAGTGATAAAGAAATTTCTGCCGGTTAAATTCAATATCGAGCGGCAGGAACAAGTTTATGGAATTTCCTGTGAGCCTTTTTAAAAACTAAGTCGAAGATATCTAATAGGATGAATCTGGCAAAAAGCTAATTGCCGGGATAAAGTATAGTGATATAATAGTCGAAAATATACTACTGAATATAAGCTAAATCTAATTAGGAGACCATTTATGTTTAAGCAACAGCTATTTCAGATGAGATTGAATTTATCTTTTTTGAGCCTGTTGGTAATATTTAATAACTGCTGCTCCGCTGAGAAGGCGACAGCCGGGTCAGAAGGTAAGCAGCAGAAACAAGAACAACCTGCCGTAAAGGCGGCTGAGCAGCTGGACTCGGCTGGCAAGTCGGATATTGTTGCCAAAATCGGCGATTACGTCATCACCGAAAAAGATCTCCAGCAGAGGCTGGCGACCGAGATTCATCCTTATAATTATGGCTATTCAGATGAACAATCAGGAAATGTTGACGTTAATGGGGTGCTTTTGCAAATGATAGCGGAAAAGGCGATGGTTATGGAAGGCCGTAAGCAAGGCTATCTTCAAGACGAAGAGACCAGCGTTATTATTGATCGCTTTAAGAATAGAAGATTGGCAAACCAGGTCTGGGTAACATATATAAGTGGCAGGAAAAGTGAATTGGAAGTGACACAGGAGGAAATTGACAAACAGACGAAAGACAATCCCAAGCTTAATCAGGCACAGGCAAAAGCGTTTCTTCAAGGCCAAAAAGCTAACCGGATTTTGGAGCAATATTACAGTCAGTTATGCCAGAAGTACCATCTGAAAAAGGAAAGCGGCAATTTTCCTAAGGCGATTGATCTTCACGATAGATTATTAAATCGTCCAAAGGAGCCGCGTAAACAGCCGTGGATTTTTTCCACTCAAATAAAAAATGAGCTGACGCCTGAGGAGAAAAGCATTGTGCTGGCAGCTTATGATGGTGGAACGTTCACAATTAAAGATTTTTTATATGCCTTGATGGAAATGTCCCCGCCAGGCCGCCCAAAGGATTTAAATACAGAAAAAGGTGTGGAAAGCTTATTAGACAGGTTTTTAAGGCTGACGATTTTTGTTGCTGAGGCTAAATCGCTCGGACTCGACAAAGATAAAAAGTTCCTTGATGATGTAAGACTGCAGGAAGATATGAGCCTGCTTGGCAAAGTAATCACTGAAAAAGTTAAACCTGCTGATGCCAATGAGCCGGCGGAAGAGCAGATAAAGGCATATTTTGAGAAAAACAAGGGAAAATTCGGTAAGCCCAGAATGCTTAAAATCGACCAGATTTGGTGTTCCGACCTTGAGATGGCCCGCAAGGTGAAGGCTGAGCTGGAAGTCAAGGATTTCAATTCGGTTAAAATGGAATTCTCGTTGCAGAAACAAAGCAAGCCGTTTGATACGACTGCCGGCAACGAAGGACTGTTCTTTAAGGATTTATGGCAGGCTGATCCGAACCAGATTGTTGGGCCGATAAAGGGTTTCTATTCCGAAGGGTTAAAGTGGCGGATCGTTAAAATATTGGAGAAGAAACCTGCAGAGGCGAAAGAATACTCCGCCGACATGAAGGACCTTGTCAAATTGAGAATTATGGACGAGTGGAGAAACACAACCATGGCCAACTACAGAAAAGAGCTTCTGCAGAAATATCCGTATGAGATTTACGCCGAGAAAATCAAGGATATTGATCCGTTGAGTATACCATAAAGGAAAATCAAAAATCAAAATTATCTTTAGAAAAGACTAGACGTCATTTCGACCGAAGTCCCGATACATCGGGACGAGGTGGAGAAATCTACTCGAAAGACTTTATCTAAAATGTGAGGTTTTCTTTTGCCAATATCGTGAAGCTCTACCAATTTTTACATAATCCTCTTTTACAAAGCATCTCAAGATGGAATCTTAGCAATGGTATGTGAAATGAGTAAAACATTATGAAGCTTGATCCTACAAAGATGAAGGATTGGCAGATTGCAGAAGCTGCCGAGCAAAATAGCAAGCCTATCAGCCAGCTGGCTGATGAGATGGGTTTGAAGGAGGATGAAGTTATACCAATGGGCCGTGGATTAGCCAAAGTCGATTTTCAAAAGGCTTTTGCCCGTCTCAAAGATAGCCCAACAGCAAAGTATATTGATATTACAGCAATTACGCCTACACCGCTGGGCGAGGGTAAAACTACTACTTCCATCGGCCTGATTGAAGGCCTCGGCAGGCTCGGCAAGCGCGTGATCGGAGCAATTCGCCAGCCGAGTGCCGGACCAACCTTCAATGTCAAAGGTACCGCTGCCGGCGGAGGCCTTGCACAGTGCATCCCGCTTACGCCTCTTTCAATACGGTTTACAGGGGATATAGATTGCATCACAAACGCCCACAATCTTGCCATGGTAGCCCTGACCTCACGTATGCAGCACGAGAGAAACTACGACGACGCAAGATTGGCCAAAAGCAATCTTAAACGTTTGGATATTGATCCTGAAAGGATTCAGATGCGCTGGGCGATGGATTTTTGCGCACAAGCCCTTCGCAATATCAGGATAGGCCGAGGCGGAAAAATGGACGGCTGCGAGATGGACTCAGGTTTCCAAATCACCGTCTCCAGCGAGATTATGTCGATACTCGCAGTTGCTAAGGATTTAAAGGACCTACACCGGCGGATAGCCAGGATTGTTGTTGCTTACGATAAAAAAGGCAATGAAGTTACCACTGCCGACCTCGAGGTTGATGGAGCCATGACCGCCTGGATGGTCGAAGCTTTAAATCCGAATTTGCTGCAGACCATTGAAGGCCAGCCGGTCTTTGTGCACGCAGGTCCATTTGCGAATATCGCCATCGGCCAAAGCTCCATCATAGCGGATATGCTGGGAGTAAGGTTGGGCGATTACCATGTCACTGAAAGCGGCTTCGGTGCCGACGTTGGTTTTGAGAAATTCTGGAACTTGAAATGCCGGATGTCCGGACTTATTCCAAATGCGGTCGTAATTGTTGCCACCGTTCGTGCCCTAAAGATGCACGGCGGCGGTCCAGCCGTCAAGACGGGATTGCCTTTGAGCGAGCAGTACTCCAATGAGAATCTCGAATTGGTTGAAAAAGGCTGCGATAATCTTATTGCTCATATCGAAATCGTCAGGAAAAGCGGTGTTCGACCTGTGGTTTGTATAAATCGTTTCTACACCGACACCAGAGCTGAAATAGACTTGATACGCAGAATCGCGGAGAATGACGGTACGGTTGTGGTGGTTTCGGAACACTGGCTCAAGGGTGGCGAAGGAGCAATCGAGCTGGCAGAAGCCGTGGTTGGCGCGTGTAACGAAGAAAACCGTTTTGGATTCCTTTACGATTTAGATGCATCGCTCAGAAAACGGGTTGAATTGATAGCTAAGGAGATTTATGGGGCCGACGGAGTGACATATACGGATGAGGCTTTGAAAAAAGCAGCAGCCTTTGAAGATGATCCGCAATACTCGTCTTTTGGGGTCTGCATGGCCAAGACGCACCTTAGCTTATCGCACGACCCTGATGTTAAAGGAAGACCTGCCGGCTGGGTGCTTCCGATTCGGGACATAATTGTCTATAAAGGTGCCGGCTTTATTGTCCCTGTGGCAGGGGCGATAAAGCTGATGCCGGGCACCGCCTCAAGTCCCGCGTTTCGCAATATAGATGTTGATGTTGAGACAGGGAAGGTTCATGGCTTATTTTAAAATCAAAAATCAAAATGCAAAGAGTTATGAGTTCGTAGTTCATAGTTCATCGACGAACAATGAACTATGAACAGTGAGCTAAGATTTAGAATTTTTTATTTTTTATTTTTGAACTTTGATTTTTAGGTTGAAGTCCAATGACAGCGAAGGTTATTGATGGCAATCAAATAGCCGCCGACGTACGGGCGGAGCTGAAAGAAGAAGTAGCGAGGCTGAAAGATCATGGTATTATCCCAGGGCTTGGAGTTATCTTAGTCGGTGATGATCCAGCCTCGGAGTCGTACGTCACTGCCAAAGAGAAGGACTGTAGAGAGATAGGGATTTATTCCGATGATAATCGTTTGCCCGCTGAGACCTCTCAGGAGGAATTGATGGCCTTAGTGCGGAAGATGAGCAAAGACCCCAAAATCCACGGTATTTTGGTGCAGTTACCATTGCCTAAGCACCTTAATGAGACTGAGGTTCTTATGGCAATTGATCCTGATAAAGACGTCGATGGATTTCATCCGGTGAATATCGGCAAAATGATTATAGGTGAGAAGGTGTTTTTGCCCTGCACGCCGCATGGAGTTATACAGTTATTGGTACGCAGCGGCGTGACTATCGATGGGGCTAATATTGTAATTGTTGGCCGAAGCAATACCGTCGGTAAGCCCCTTGCAAACATGCTGATGCAGAAAAGCGCAACCGGAAATGCTACCGTCACTGTATGTCACACGCGCACAAAAGACCTTGCTTGGCATACTAAACGGGCAGACATAATCATTGCCGCCGCCGGTCGTCCGAATACCATTACGGCCGATATGGTAAAAAAGGGTGTGATTATAATTGATGTCGGAATAAATCGTGTTGAGGACCGGACGAAGAAAACCGGCTATCGTCTTGTAGGTGACGTGGATTTTGAAGCGGTTAAGAAAAAAGCATCGCTTATAACTCCCGTGCCGGGGGGAGTTGGACCGATGACCAGAACGATGCTGCTTTATAACACGGTCGAATCAGCCAAACAAATGAGAACCAAATAATAAAAGGCAGCCATTGCACTCACGATTTCTTATACAGGGTTTGGAGTTTTGAGTTTGGAGTGACTAAAGTGCCTAAAGTTTGGATTTTAACTTTTTCACTTTAATTACTCGTAACCGTTCACGGGGTCAAACCGGCCTTTTATGTCATTGCGAGGCCTTTAGGCCGAAGCAATCTCAAATTTTCAAAGCAAAGAGATTGCCACGCTCGGCTCTG
>CAZRNB010000136.1:2025-7337 GCA_964601355.1 uncultured Pirellulales bacterium | reverse complement strand
AATGAATCTTTGTTCATTGTTCATAGTTCGTTGTTTGTCGATGAACTATGAACTACGAACTCATAACTCTTTGAATTTTGATTTTTTTATTGTCCGCTTTCCAACGCAGCAATAGCTTCGGACTCGCGCTCTTCCTGTAAAATAATGGTCGGCTTAACCAAAATTAGTAATATCTTATTATCTCTGATCTTGCTGCGATTGCCGAATGCCATTCCAATAATGGGTATCTTGCTCAATATCGGCACCCCCACCTCCTTCTCAATTTGCGCGGTTATTTTCTGGCCACCCAGCAGTAATGTTCCGCTATCAGGCACACTCACTCGCGTCATTACCTGCGATGTCTCCATCTCGGGAACGGTCACAGGATACTCAACAAGTTCAGTTACACCATCACCGTTTGTATCAACAAAGGCTGCTACCGAATGCGTCTTAAACCTGAGCAAATCCTGCATTGAGGTAATTATATTCAATAATACATTTTTCTTATCCTGAGTAATAATCGGTGTAATGTTTAATGAAGTGTAGATTGGTGCGAAGAGCACATTTTGTTGTATTCCTGTCGATTCAAGACCGCCACCGGCATAGTATCCACGACTGACACTGCGGATAACGTCGGGCGGCAGCGCGTATGAAACCTGACTTGAAACACTGAAGCTTGATGATTCTCCGCTCAGAACAGTAGATTTCGGCGCTGTCAAGGTTTCCGCATCGGTTCGTGCATGCGTCATTCGCAAAATGAAACTGACCTGTAAATCATCAAGGATACCACCGTAACCACCGCTTGCCGTGGCCGCTGGGGCCATACCACCCAGGCTGCCCGGAACCTTCGTAGCTGCATCTGCACGAGCAGCAGCTTCTGAACTTTGCTGGACGGTTACTATACCCCATTTACCACCAACATTATATGAAAAGTCTATGTCCAGACCTATATCTTCAAGAAAGCTCTCGCTTACCACGAGGAATCTGGCCTCTATAGAAACCTGATGCCCAATAGCCTTTCTAAGATCTGCCAGCAGTTTTTCTATTCTTGTATGAACCTCACGTGTCTGTAGAACAGCCAGTTTCCTGGGTCGGTCACCGCCGCCGCCGAAGCCGCCACCACCGCCGCCGAAGCCGCCACCACCGCCGCCATAACCACCTCCACCGCCGCCATAGCCACCGCCACCGCCACCGCCACCATAGCCACCCATACCGCTTGGGTATAGTGTTATAGTACCCTCTCCACCGTAGTCATACCAGCTATCCGGCTCGATGGTATCCTGAATAAGATATTGCAAGTCTTGAGCTCGATAAATACTCGTATCACCACCGCCGCCGCCATAGCCGCCAGTCATGCCGCCGCCACCACCATAGCCGCCAGTCATGCCGCCGCCACCACCATAGCCGCCAGTCATGCCGCCGCCACCACCATAGCCGCCAGTCATGCCGCCGACGCCACCAGTTGTGCCGCCGCCGACGCCACCAGTTGTGCCGCCGTAACCACCAGTTGTACCGCCGCCATAGCCACCTGTGCCACTCTGCATCATCATAGACATCATACTCGCCTGTTGTTGGTAGATGTTATACTGTTGGTAGACGTCATAGTTTGCCGGCTGACCGACAAGATCGGTTATATCATAAACTCGTGTCTCCATCTTGCTGGGCAGCGATGCCACTGTTGCAACTGTAATTACGCCACTATCAACAACATAACCAAGCTGAGCAAACCCACCTGAAACGGCCTTCAGCAAATTCTCTAAACCCGTGCCTAAACGAACTGACGGCAAACCATCCATATTTATCTCGGTAGTTTGCTGAATCTCTGCATTATCAGACAAATCTCTCCATAACACGAAAATTTTTAAGGAAGGTTCAACTGAATTTTTTAATATATTCACCGCCTCATTAAAAGGCATCGTCGGAGTTAATCTTGAAAGGTCAACCACCTGATCTAATTGCGAATATACAATCACATCAGCAGGGTCCATCCCGATGGGCTTATCAGGCTGACGGGTTGGCTTCTGTGTAATCTCCCGCCAGTTCTTAGGATAGGTAATCTCCTCCGCATACGGAATTCCGGACTCTTCCGTTTTCAGCAAAATATCCGCTCGCTGTTTATCATTTTCCTTTTGCACTTCTATTTGTCTTCGCAAATAGATCATATCCTCCAGCGCATCTTTAAGCACAAGTGCTTCATCATTTTGTGGATCTACTGCCAATAAAGTCTCTAATTGACCAAGAGCTGCCTCGTAATTTTGCTGCTTGGAGTACGCCTTGGCATTTTCCAAAAGCGTCTTTATTCTTGTCTGCCTGTCTGTTTCCATTTGCTCTCGGAACTGACTTTGTGCCTCTGCTGCTTCTGTTCGCTTCTGCTCATTTAATTTTTTAACATTTTCCTGTCGTGCCTGGGTAATCTTTTGACTTAGCTGCTTCAAAGCATCACTATATAACCTGAAAAGCTCATCACCGAGGTCCATTTCATAGTCTTTTATTGTACGTTTAGCTCTCTCGACTATTTCCTCCGCCCTATCGAATTCGCCTTTGTTTATGCTCTCCTGGGCATCAGCCACGGCATTATTAACAACCGCTCTTGCGTGACTCTGCCGGATATTCCTTCTGCTTTTTATCTCTTCGATATACCCGCCCGCACTTGCTATCGGCACAGCGGCAGCACGAGCTCCTGCATCCCCGATCTCCCGAGGCTTATCAGCCTCGATCCGAATATAAGACTGTCCCGCAGGTGCAGTCGGCTCCATCTGTGATTTTCTCTCTAAACCGACAAGCCCGGCAGACGTGCCACTGTCAGCCAGATCACGATCTATTTGGGCAAGATAATCCTGCACTGTCTTTACCATATCCGGTGGAACCTGGCCGCTATTTAAAACCTCAATAAAACCCTCACGAGCCTCTTGTAATCTGCCATTTTGATACAATCCCTGACTGCGATAATAAAGTTCAGCGATTCGCCTATCCCTTTCGTTAATCCCACTTTCCGCGGCCTGAGGCGTTGAATCCTGAGGCGCTAACGATGTGTTCCTTGATTGCTTGGCTTTATCAGGCCTGCTACTCTTGACATTTTCAGCAGAGGCTGACTTGATTGGGGATTTGGTTGACTCTATTTGCGCGTTAATCCTTTCTATCAATTGCGCATTTTGTTCTCGCTCCTCTTCAGTTAAAAACCTGTTATCTTTTATCCTATCAAGACTTGTTTTAGCCTGTATTAGCTCACCCTTCCCAAAGAGTTCAACAGCTCTTCGCCTATTTTCTAATGCACGGTTTCTCTCAAGTGCTGCAGATTTTGCCTTGTCCAGTAAATCGTTAAGCCGGCTGCGCTCTTGTGCAGTCAGGTATTCCTGGTAATTCCGGGCCATAGACAAGGTTTTTTCGGCTTGATCGTAGTAACGGCGCTCATATTGGGTTGTCCCAACGTTGATCATTTGTTGTGCTAATTGGCGTATTGTCTGGTCTCCGTTAACATCCCCTCCTTGAGATGAAGCTTCCTCGGCTCGACTAAGCCCGCTGAAGCCCGAGAAAACCATCAACAGAAATATAATTGATGCCAATACAATCAATTGGGACTTTTTCCATACGGCTTTGTAAAGAAATATTGAACTGTCCAAAGATAACCTCCCGCCTAAAAAATCACCCTCTTGGCAAACCTTTCACAAATATTATATGATATTCAGCAACCTCCAATGTAAATAATTAGGTTGGTTTTATGCCGCTTTCAGTGTATAAAAACGGATTTCTTTTTGCAAGCGAAAAATTCTCTTTCTATCTGTTCGACCGATAATATCTAATTCTAAAATATAGTAAATAGAGAAATATAGAAAATCACTATGGAAATAGTCATATAAAAAAAACTTTTTTTATAGTTTTTTTATTGCCATAATGTGTAATTCCAGAGAAAAAAACCAAGAGTATAATAGCTCTAAGCAGATTATATGTCTCAGGAACCCTTAATATTAGCCGTTGAAACCTCAAGCCGAACGGGTTCGGCTGCATTGGCACTCGGAGAAAAAATTCTTGCCGAAAGCTCATTTTCCGGCCCAGCCAAGCATAGCATTGAGCTTTTTCCCTCTATCCGGCAGCTGCTGAACCAGTTTGGCCGAAAGATTAAGGAAATCGAGCATATTTACATATCCATCGGCCCCGGCAGCTTCACAGGCCTGCGAATTGCAGCTACGCTGGCAAAGATGATGCAATTAGCTATCGGAGCTAAAATCGTCACAGTCGATACGCTCGATTGTATCGCTGCGAATGTAACTGATAACTCAAAACTCAAAATTCAAAATTCAAAACTCAGGATTGCTACGATACTCGACGCCAAGCGCAATCAATTTTTCATCGCCGTCTATGAATATAATCCATGCCTTGAATTGGAATCGCCCGCCCAGAATACATGGAAGAAAATTTTCCCAGATACCCTAATGACCGCGGAACAATTCATCGAAAGGTTTGCCGGCTGCCTGATTCTGAACGAGACTATCCTACGACCCGGCTCAGAACCTGCCCTGAGCCTGTCGAAGGAACGGTTATGGCTGCTCGGCGACGGCCTTTTATACCATAAGGACAAATTCAAGGCCGATTTTGTTCGATTTCTGGATCAAAAATATTGGAGTCCGAGAGCCGGCAAAGTTCATTTCTTAGGCTGGCAAAAGGCATTAGCTGGCCAATTCACTGATGCTATATCGCTAATGCCGAATTACCTATGCAGGCCTGACGCCGAGTACGTGTATGACCAAAGGAAAACCTATAACACTGATAACACTGACATACACGGAATAAAACACTGACAGACACGGACTTACGATGAACGAGGGATGAATGACGCTTGCCCGCCTTTGGCGGGATGAATGGTGTTTAGTCCTGCCACCCCTGGCCTGAGCGAAGTCGAACGACTGTGGGCAGGCCTTTTCTTTTTGTCACCTGTGGGGCCGGCAATTTGATGATGAATGACGAAAAAACAAAACTCCTGTTGTGCCGGTCCACAATGGACGAACGACGCAACACGCGATACGCACAACGTCCTTTAATTTGTATTTTTTGTCTATATGTAGCAATAAAATAATCCTTTTGATTAATCGAAAGGACTATTTTATTTTTAAGAAACTATCACAAAATTATCAATATCAAGACGCTGGAGGTGGATTCAGCATCGGCGGTTTTTGGGCGAGTGGCAGCCTCAAGCTTGCCCTGAGCGAAGTCGAAGGGGCACAGCTTGGGGATGGCTGATCTATATAGTGTAAAATAACCATCGCCAAGGCCTTCGGCCTTGACGCTGCCACCCTCGTGTCATCGCAGAAAAAACGCTGTAATCACCCCGCAAATCG
>CAZRNB010000136.1:0-1925 GCA_964601355.1 uncultured Pirellulales bacterium | reverse complement strand
GCTGTAATCACCCCGCAAATCGAGGGCTACTCCAGCATATAAGAAATATTTCAGGAGATGCAAAATGCTGCAATCACCCCTCAAATCGGGGGCTACTCCAGCCACATCTCCATTAAGTCGTTATTATACTACATATTATAACAAAATAGATCACTTAAAACTCGCTTACTCTGACTCATTCCGATAAACGTTTTCTTGTTTTTATATCCTAAGATTCCATTCCTCTTTCTTACATATCCCTTCCCTTGCCATCACTGCAACAAATGTTCTGAAATCATCAGGCGTAAACCCATAATATACTCTGCTGCCATCTTCTTTTGGCTTAGGCTTAACTCCAAGTTGATAATGCTGTAAAGCGTTCCGAACCTGGGTTAAAGACCTTTGCTCGTTGAACGGATAAACGCTTTTTTTCATAATTTCACTGAATGGGACATATTTACGATTTGTTGAGATATTTTTCTCTCGAATTATTTTTTCTTCCAGTGCAAATATCGCCATAATACCCTGTCTTTGCAATTCCGTATATTGATTGATCCCGTCACTGTAAAGTATATGGTAATCGATCGGCTTTTCTTTTGCTTTCGGGAAGAAATACCGAATCAGCCCGCTCAGAAAATGCGCATCGTCCATCACATACAGCTTTGAATAATCCTTCCGGTCAAAACGAATAGTAAACGTCTTCTGTTCCGCTTTTGGCAAAGGTATTTTCAGCGTGTCGCCAAAATTGCATCTTACTCCTCTGGTGACACCTTCAAACTGAAGGTTTGTGGGTGCTGCAATTAATTTTTCAGGGTCTATGCTCATATATATAAATTCCTTTTCGCCTTCTTTTTCCCAGCGCATCTCCTTTCCGTTCTTATGCAGATTCTCGTTGATATGTTCAAAACACTCCCTCGCCATCATCGCACACAACCTATCCAGCGCAAGCGTCTCATACAATGCGGCATTATCCTTATGAAAACGGTTTTTCCTCTCATCCTTTTCTATATTCGGAATATAGTAAAAATCTTTACCTAACGGAACATCAGCATTTTGGCCCAAAGTTTCTTCAACCAATTTCGCAAATGTTTTTTGTTCTTTCAATTTCTTGCCATCCTGATCCTTATTAACAAAAAACTGATCTCTCAAAAATCCTTTATAAATCATCGGCTGCTCGACAAACGTTTTGACTTTTTCTTTGTACTTAGGTGGCTGGTTGTTTTCCGGTGCTGGTTTTCTTATAAGGCCGATATATTCTTCCAGTTTCTCCGGGTTGCTTTTCTCGAAAAAAGACAATTCTTCAAGAACAAGATTGCAGACCTTTTGATGCAATGTGTTGATTGTTTGAAAACCACTCAATTTTTCAAAAATGTCTTTTAATATGATTTCGGTGCGCTTAAATTCATTTAATTCATCGCCGAATCCGGCAAAATTTTTATTGACTAAAAGAACAAGTAATTGATCATATTTTTCAGTACCAAGCGGCGTCTTGCAATGCCAATTGATATAACGAAGTATGTCCCTGCCCTTTCGATGAAGTTCCATTTCCACCGATTCATCTTTCTTTTTAGTCCATTTTTCACGAATGTAATTTATTCGTGCGGTTTTTTCCTTGTCCCTATCCTGTACCTCAATTCCACTTTGTTTTAGAATAAATTCTGGCAGACCTTTGAATAATTTACCGGTGGCTCCTGTCTTGACTACTTCGGCAGGGTCTTGCATGTCATAGAGGTAATTATAAATCGCATCTATCGCCTTGACCGTTTTCCCTTGCAGGCACAAAAGCACAAGATATTTCAAATCATTGATTCCAATTTTGCGGGAATATGCCGTACCGCCGGTCTTTTGGATTCGCAGAATCACCGTATTATGATTGATATAATACGACAATTTTAACCCCTACCCATTGTCAAGACCAATTTTTGCTTTGTATTTAGTGTAAGCTG
>CAZRNB010000135.1:0-7525 GCA_964601355.1 uncultured Pirellulales bacterium | reverse complement strand
AAAGTCTTTAACAATCAGACCGATGCTGTGGAATTTTTTAAAAAGAAATGGTATATCAGAGTGTGACCACAATAGATGAAAAACAATTAGCTGGCTGTATTGACCATACGCTGCTGGAGGCAACGGCCACAAAAGAACGAATAGAACAATTGTGCCGTGAGGCTGTAGAATTCGGTTTTTTTGCTGTGTGTGTTAATCCCCGATGGATTCCTCTGGCAGCGGAGTTTCTGCATAATACAAAAGTCAAAGTTGCAAGCGCAGTTAGTCTGCCGTTAGGGGCTGATTCAACTAAGATCAAAGTCGCTCAGGCTAAAGATGCCATCTTTGCCGGTGCTGACGAGATCGATATGGTTGCCGACTTAGCGGATATAATCGAGAGTGATTCGCGCTATCTTTCAAATCAACTACTTAGTGTGCTGAAGGTCTGTCGGTCGATGAGGCCTGCTGTGCTGCTAAAGGTAATAATCGAATCGGCGGCACTGACACGCGAGCAAAAAATATTCGCCTGCCAAATCGCGAATAGCTGCAGGGTTGATTTTGTAAAGACCAGCACCGGCCTACATCCAGCCGGCGGAGCGACTGTCGAAGATGTAAAGCTGATCAAGGAAAACGCTCCCAATTGCAAGGTAAAAGCGGCAGGCGGAATAAAAACCGCAAAGCAGGCTATCGAGATGTTAGAGGCAGGAGCAGAAAGAATCGGCACTTCTTTAGGCGTTCAAATCATAAACGGATTAAGAATTGGACAACCACAATGACCACGGCATTGGTAACGAGGCAGGAAACTCCCATTTTGTGCAGAGTACATTATAAAAAAATCTGTACCTCGATAAATCCATACTCCTTAAGTGAAATTTTTGCCGGGCTAAAGTTTGCTTCGATCTTAGGCGGCAACTCATCAAAGACGGAGGCAGACAGATTCAGCTATTGGACTGCCGAACCAAAAGAGGTATTTGAATTTTGTGCCGGACAAAAAGACCCGTTCGGAAAACTAAACAGGATTCTAAATAAATATAAATTAGAAAACCCCGCGATAAATCCGCCGCACGTCTGGCGGATAAATCGCGGGGCTAAACGTTTAGCCCCCGAATTTATTCGGGGGTTGCCAAAATGTATGTTCAACGGCGGTTGGATAGGATATTTTAGCTACGAGCTTGGCAGGTACATTGAGCGAATTCCTGAAACAACAATAGACGATCTTTCAATGCCGTTGATTCGATTGTGCTTCTACGACAAGCTCATTGCCTACGACCATATTGAGGGCACTTTTTGGCTGATTGGTTTGCAGCTATCCAGTGACATTGAAGAGCCGGAAGAAAAATTAGCCAGCATAGAAAAATTACTTTCTGAATCACAAAAAATTCACATCGAACAGCCAGGCTTAGCCGACCTCGAAGCAATAGATTTTTCACAGATACACTGCAATATGACCAAAGACTATTACCTGCAAGCGACTAAGAAGATAAAACATTATATCTATGAAGGCGATGTCTATCAGGTCAACTTCTCACAGCGATTTGAATGTGATTTTAAAGCCCAGCCAATAAAACTTTTTCACTGGCAAAACTATTACAATCCAAGCCCATACTCGGCATATATTGACGGCGGCAGCTTTCATATTGTAAGTGCCTCGCCGGAGATGTTTATAACAGTTGCCGATGACTGCATTGCTACCAAACCTATCAAAGGCACTCGTCCGAGAGGATGTAGCTCCGGCAGAGAAGCGGTGCTTGAATTGCTCAATAGTGAAAAGGAGCAGTCGGAGCTGAATATGATAATTGACCTCGAGCGTAACGATGTGGCTAAAATCTGCCAGCCTGGTTCAAGAAAAGTTATTCAGCCCAGAACCATTGAGAGTTATCCGACGGTTTATCATGCCGTGGCGACCGTTGCAGGCCGGCTTCGCAAAGACGTCACATTTTGTGACGTGTTAAAAGCGATGTTCCCCGGCGGCTCTATTACCGGAGCTCCGAAAATCCGCTCGATGGAAATTATTGATGAAACCGAACCAACCGCCAGAGGCGTTTATACAGGCAGCATCGGCTTTATCGGATTAGACGGAAGTGTCTGCTTGAATATCGCCATACGAACGATTATCATCAAAGGCGAAAAAGCGTATGCTCAGACCGGTGGTGGCATCGTCGCAGATTCCGACGCCGACGCCGAATGGGATGAAACAATAACAAAGGCAAGAGCGCTAATCGGTGGAATAAGAGCAACAAATAACATGAAATCTAAAACAAAATGTAAAACTTAAAGTGTAAAATGCAAAACCAAAGTTCAAAACTTAAAACAGGTATTTTTCATCATGATTCGATGAAAAGAAGTTTTGAATTTTTAAGCTATGGTTTTGCACTTTTAGTTTTAAGCTTTTATCTTTCCTGTTTCGTTATTTGGATTTATAAGAAGTACGATGATAGAAAAGGTTTTTCTGAACGATAAATTGGTTGATATCGACAAAGCCTGCATATCGATTACAGATAGCGGCTTTTTATACGGAACAGGACTTTTTGAAACAATGCGAAGTCACAACGGCGTAGTCTTTGCCCTGACAGACCATTTAGACCGGTTGTTTGCCAGCGCCGGTGCTTTATCGATAAATAATCCGTACTCGGAACAATATATAACCGATGCTATTTACGAACTCTTGCAAGCGAATAAATTAGCCGATGCGAGATTGCGGCTGACCCTTACCAACGGCCCTATGTCTGAATCAGACGACCGGCGCAAAGCTACGCTGCTAATCACCGCTGCCAAATTTCAGCCATATCCGCAGGAGTATTACAAAAACGGTGTCACGGTAGTATTGTGTCCGTTTAGGCAAAATCCCAATGAGCCGACCAGCGGTCACAAAACGACCAGCTATTTCTCACGCATGGCCGCTCTAAACCTTGCGCATCAAAAAAGGGCAGCCGAGGCGTTGTGGTTCACGGCTGGAAACCTTCTTGCCGAAGGCTGCATAAGCAACGTGTTTTTAGTCAAAGACTCGGTGCTTTATACTCCGCCGGCCGGAACGCCGGTCCTGCCGGGCGTGGCGAGAAGAACGGTCTGCCAAATCGCCCCGGAAAATTCCATCGACCTTGCCGAAAAAGATTTGTATATTAACGACCTGCTCGGTGCAGATGAGGTCTTTTTGACCAACGTGATTATGCAGGTTTTACCGGTGACCGGAATAGAAAAGCACACCGTTGGCCGGGGCAAGGTCGGACCCGTGACTCAAAAGCTGCAAGACAGCTTCACCACTTATTTCGAGCAGCAGTGCAGGAAGACAAAATGAAGACAAAAGATATTGCAGCAGCAATTGAAAAAATTGTGCCGCTAAAATTGGCGCAGGATTGGGACAACGTGGGTCTATTGCTCGGCGACCCGCAGAGCAATGTAAAAAACATCCTGCTGACGATTGATATTACCATGGATGTATTATCCGAAGCCATAAAGCAAAAAGCCGAGTTGATTGTTGCCTATCATCCTGTAATCTGGGACAGCCTACGAAAAATCATCGCAGATGGTCCAGGTAGTATCGTTTATAAATTGATTCGCAACGGGATTTCAGTCTATTCAATCCATACCGTTTTGGATTCTGCTGTAGGCGGAGTGAACGACGGCCTGGCTGAAATCATAGGCATAAGCGATGCAAAGCCGATTGGTGATTACGTTGCCGATCCGGCCGGGGATAATTACAAGCTCGTTGTTTTTGTCCCCATCGATTCGCTGCCAAAAGTTTCAAATGACATTTTTGCCGCCGGCGCGGGCTGGATTGGCAATTACAGCGACTGCAGCTTCCAGGCGGCCGGCACAGGGACATTCCTTCCTTTGGAAGGCGCAAAGCCCGCTATCGGCAAAAAGGGTCGATTGGAAAAAGTATCAGAGATAAGGTTTGAGACTATTGTGCCGGCAGATAAAATCAAAGATGTGGTTGCTGCGATGAAAAAGGCCCATCCTTACGAGGCCCCGGCCTTTGATGTTTTCAAGCTATATAATGACACAGATGAATTTGGCTTAGGCAGAATCGGCAGTTTATCTCAGCCGTTGTTTATCAGGCAAATCATTAGCAGAATAAAAAAACGTACGGGCGCAAAAGCTATCGGCCTTATCGGAAATGAAAACCGGTTAGTTAAAACGGCGGCGGTTTGTGCAGGCTCCTGCGGCAAAATTGTTAATGCCGTTATCGCTGCAAATGTGGATTTATACGTGACCGGCGAATTGAAACATCATCAGGCACTGGCTGCTCAAGAAGCAGGATTGTCTTGTCTTTGCCTGAGTCATACAGTCTCAGAACGATTTATACTGATTAAATTTGCAAAACAGTTGCAGAAACAGCTAAAGCAAGTCACAATAAAAATTAGTAAAAAGGATGCAGACCCATTTACATGGAAAGAAATATGACAGAAGAGCATGAACGAGTGACAATGGACAATGGACGATGGACGAAGGATGAAGGCCAACCGACGCAGGACGCACCACGCACAGGAGAGTGTGAACAAGCAACGAGCGACAAGCTACAAGCGACGGGCAATGAATTGACAGCCGAGTCGGTAATAGAAGCGGTTTTGTTTGCCAGTGACGAGCCTATTTCGGATGCCCGCCTGTCCGACATTGTAGAAATAGGCGTTAAACAGGTCAGGCAGTATATTCAGAGTCTCAATGACAAATATAAAGCCAATAATAATGCCTTTCGGATAGAGCAAATAGCCGGCGGCTACCAGATGCTGACCTTGAGCGCATATAATCATTGGATTCAAAAATTACTCAGAGCTCGAAGTGAGGGCAAGCTCAGCACCGCAGCACTGGAGACACTCGCCATAATCGCTTATAAACAGCCGGTGATACGAGCTGACATCGAGGCGATAAGGGGCGTTGCGGTCGGTGAAGTCATTAGGAGTCTTATGTCGAAAGGCCTGGTCAAAATCGTTGGCCGGGCTGAGGTTTTAGGAAGACCGATGCTTTATGGAACAACGAAAAAGTTTCTGGAGCTCTTCGGCTTAAATACTCTTAAAGACCTGCCGAAAGTTGAAGAGCTTAAAAAACCGGACTAAAACAAACTCGCTTTGGCTCGATCGAAACATCGTCTTTGACCCGGAAATTCATAGCGTTTTTGCTTCTCATGATTATGGTAAAAAGGCCGGGTAGTCCCGCATCGTGCTAAAAGCCTGTCAAATCCCGACGGCATGTACAAGAGGAAACTACCACAGACCACGGCACGTATTAACGGTTGAGAATACGTTTTGGCGTTGCTGGTTTTTAAAATATTTTTGAATTTCATCTTGCAGATGCGGTGCATTTCCTATTAAATGATACCCATTCGAACTGGTTCATGACACAGATAGCAATATAGGATGTGTTTGTTAGATGAATCTTAATTATCTATAATGTCCTATAGAGGAACAAACCACAATGGAATCCAACACTAATATGACTCCAGACGTCACTACATCCCATGTCACAGGCTCGGCCGGCAGCGACATGAGTGGAAAGCTGTCCCTGGTTGAGAAAGTGGGCTATGGCCTGGGGGATACCGCGTCTAATATCCTGTATCAGGCGTGGAGCTTCTTTCTGGCTAAATTTTATACGGATGTGTTTGGAATCCCAGCAAAGACCGCGAGCATCATGTTTCTCGTGACGCGTGTTTGGGACATGATTAACGATCCCATAATGGGCATGATCGCCGACCGTACCAACACACGCTGGGGCAAGTTTCGGCCTTACCTGTTGTGGACGGCCGTTCCGTACGGGATGCTTGCGTGTGCTATGTTTGTCACGCCAGACTGGGGTCAGAATGCCAAAATCGTCTATGCCTATGTGACCTATATTCTGACCACCATGGCATATACAGCCGTGAATATCCCATATTCCTCCCTGATGGCTGTGACGACCCCGGACCCGCATGAGCGAACCACCCTGTCGCAATATCGTTTTTTCTTTGCGTTTGTAGGTATGCTGCTGATAACCACCTTTACCGAACCTCTGGCCAAGCTCTTCGGGGCCAATCCGTCTCATCCGGGCTACAATAAAGAGCTGGGCTACAGTCAGGCACTCGGCTATCAGATAACCATGGGTGTCTTCGGTGCCATTTCGATCGTCCTGTTGATAATCACATTCCTGACCACGCGTGAGCGCGTCCAGCCTCCGAAAAGCCAGAAGAGTACGTTTGGGCAAGACCTCAAGGATATCGTCAGGAATGTGCCGTGGATTATCTTGTTCATAGCATGTATCTTCTGGGTCACCCATAACGTAATCCGCAACGGCACAGTGCTGTATTACTTTGATTACGTCAATGGTCAAGGCAATAAAATCCTCTATAAACTATCGCTGGGAACCATGTCCCTTGAATTTAATATGAAGACGGTGTTCCTGACCATCGGGACCTTTGGTATGATGGCCGGTGTATTTATTAGCACACCACTTAAAAAGTTATTCGATAGAAAAGTATTGATGATATTCTTTTCAATAGTAAGTATTGCCCTCGGCGGTGCGTTTTATTGGCTGCCGTCAGACAATTTTAAGGTCCTTGGTATTATGAATTTCATCTGGTCGGTCGTGGCCGGCGCCATGCCGGTCTTTATGTTTGCCATGTTTTCCGATGCGGCGGACTTTCATGAGTGGAAGTTCGGACGTCGTGCCACGGGTCTGGCCATCGCGGGTATCATGTTCGCCATTAAGATGGGTGTTGCGATAGGTGGCTTTTTGAATTTGAGGCTTTTGGATGGTTTCGGTTATGCGGCCAACGTGACGCAAACCCCGGAGGTCGTCCGAGGCATCAAGCTGCTGTTCAGCATCATCCCTGCGGCTTTTATACTCATTTGCGGGCTCGTGCTCTGCTTCTATCCTATCAGTGAAAAGCTGCTGGCCAAGATAGAAGTGGATCTGAAAGAGAGAAAAAGCAATGAGTAATGTAGGGCGGGCTTACTACTCCTTTGCGAAGTATCTTCGCTACGTAGCATGAGTTAGCCCACCAACCGATCCTTTGAGAGGTTAACATGACTGACAATGTATTGAATAAAGGCGATTTTACCTTGCCGGGCGAGGCCGGTTACGAAGATTTAACAATGGAGCTTGCGAAGAAATGGGGAGCCGACGCCATAAGAGACAGCGACGGCACGGTTCTGTCGGACAAAATCATCGCGGCGGGATTCGACATCTACTCGACCATCTGCCTGATCCGCTGCGACAACGAGTGGGCCAAGGCCAATCAAGACAAGCTCCAGCAGAACTACCTGATGAGCTACCCCGTGGTGGCGGACGGCGACACGGTTCAAACAAGGCTGCTTGATGGCTACTTTCGCGAGCAATTCAGGATCAACATCAACGACGATCCCAAGACGTGGTGGCAGGTCTTCGACCGTACAACCGGACAGGAAGTCCCGGCAGACAGGTGGAGTCTCAATCCGGCTAAAGGAATCGTCACCATTACCAAGGCCACGCCGTGGCATTGCTATACCGTCAACTTTCTTGCCTATAGGATTTGGGAAGAGATTTCGATGTATAATCATGTCACCAATAATTGGGGTGACAGAGAGCATCTGATGCC
>CAZRNB010000134.1:0-7596 GCA_964601355.1 uncultured Pirellulales bacterium | reverse complement strand
GAGAATCGAAGGAGGAAAGTTATGTTTAAAAAAAGAATTTTGCGAGTCTCTCTCATTCTTGCCACAATTCTTGTTACAAATGCAGCTTTCGGGCAAACCATTAAAATCAATTTTCAGCCGAGGACTGTTGTGGCAATACCAGCCGGTTATCTGCCTGATTATGGTCTGGTTTTTGGTGATAGAGGCAATGGCTACAGCTATGGCTGGGACCTGGACATCTCCAGCAATATGCGCGTGCGCGGAGTCGGAACTGACCCATACAAAACATTGGCCCAGATGCAGGAGGGAGCAGCCAGAACGTGGGAGATAGAATTACCCAACGGCGTCTACAATTTATTTCTGGCTTGCGGTGACCCGTCGTACAACGACCAGATCAATACCCTTGACGTGGAAGGCGTCATTGTAACCGACCTGAACGGACGCAGCTACTTAGACGAGTACGCGGATGTGAAGGTCGTAGTAAGCGATGGTCGTTTAACAATCAAGCCGGCCCCCGGCGGACAAAAATGCAAGATTCTGTTCCTGCACATCATTCGTGTTGCAATGTTTAAGGCCTACGGTCCGGTCCCGGCTGATAAAGCCGTCAATCCGGATACATCAGCCAGCCTTAGCTGGATACCCGGTGATTATGCAGCTTCCCACAATGTGTACTTCGGCGAGAATCTTGCCAACGTCAATAATGGTAGTGGCGATACATTTAAGGGCAACAGAACTGAGACGTCTTTCGATGTGAATGGTCTCTCACCAGGGGCAACTTACTACTGGCGAATCGATGAGGTCAATGACCTGCGTCCAGGCGGCCCCTGGAAAGGCGATGTTTGGGGCTTCTCGATTCCCTCGCAGACCGCCTATAATCCTTATCCACCTGATGGAGAAGACTTTGTACATCCGGATGTGACCCTTACCTGGACCGCTGGCTTGGGTGCACAATCACACCTTGTGTACCTTGATGCCAATTTTGTTGATGTGAATACTGCCACCGGAGGTACAGCCCAGACAGATGCAAACTATACTCCCATCGTTCTTGCAAAAGACACCGTCTATTATTGGCGGGTTGATGAGCTTGACGGCGTGAACACGCATAGAGGCAACATCTGGAGCTTTAAAACAATACCCCTTGTGCCGAAGACTGACCCTAATCTTTTTTGCTGGTGGAAGTTTGACGAGCTTTTGGGTAATAGCATTATTGATTCCTCCGGCTATGACCGTTTTGGGACAGTTTATGGCGCTACGCTGAAGACGGATGGCCGTGTCGGTGCGGCACTATACTTTGGCGGCGATGGTGACTACGTGGTTGACGAAGATGCCGAGCAATACCTTAATGGTCTAAACGCCATCACGGTCTGCATGTGGATTAAGGCCGATCAAATCGGCACAGACCAGGGTTTCATCGACTGTGTAGAACCCGACAGCAAAGACCAAATGGTGACTATGCGCCATGACGCGGCTGGCGGGAGCTGGGGAGGGACAAATGTATTTAAGCTGGCAGTGACATCAACGCTGGATCCGAATCAGCAATATGGGCAGCAATTAGAAAGCTCCAGGAACGCTCAAACCACCGATTGGCAGCACGTGGCAATGACGTGGAAAAGTGCAGACGTGATAAGATTTTATATTAACGGAAGAGAGGATGCACCAACCGGTCGTACTGACCCATGCCAAGCCAGCAGCACCATCACGGGCTGCACGAAATTAATAATAGGCAAAGGCGGTAAGGATCAGGGTACCACCGCTGGCTGGAAGGGCATGATCGACGATGTCCGCATCTACAACATAGCACTTGCTGCGCAAGACATCAAACAGGCGATGAGAGGCCAGTCGGATCTCGCCTGGGATCCAAGCCCGGCGAACGGCTCAACGCCGGACATAAAGAGTGCCTTGCCTCTTAGATGGTTGCCTGGTGAGAATGCTGCCAAGCATGATGTCTATTTCGGCACCAATAGAGACGCCGTTGCCAATGCGGATACATCCGATACGACAGGCATATATCGAGGACGGCAGTCTGCTACCAGCTATAGTCCTCCCGAAGGCGTCCAGTGGGGCGCTGGGCCTTATTACTGGCGGATCGATGAATATAATACCGACGAATCAATCAGCCCCGGCAGACTCTGGCAATTTACTGTAGCGGACTTCATCGTAGTGAACGATTTTGAAGACTACAACGACTACAAACCCGACAGGATATTTGATAAGTGGACAGATGGGTGGGGCACCACCACAAACGGCTCGACAGTAGGTTATGCTGAACCGGATTTTGACCAGGGAGAGCATTTCGCCGAGACTATATTTGTTCAAAGCGGCCTACAGTCGATGCCCTACTTCTATGACAACAATCTCAAGTACTCTGAGGCAACACTACCGCTGGTTTATCCGCGTGATTGGACCGAGCAAGGCGTCAAGGTGCTGACACTGTGGTTCAGAGGCTATGCACCGGGCTTTAAAGAAGGACCGCAGGGAACCTACACGATGACCGCATTAGGCGCAGATATCTGGGGCATGTCTGATCAGTTCCGTTTTGCATATAAGCAGCTTTCCGGGCCTGGGTCAATCTCGGCACAGGTGCTCAGCGTAGACAACACGAACGAACAGGCCAAGGCCGGCGTGATGATTCGCCAGAGGCTTGACGCGGACTCAAAATTTGCCGCGGTGTATATTACCCCAAGCAGCGGATGCAAATTCCAGGGCAGGCTGACTCCAGCCACGGACGCCACTAGCGACACATCTATAGCGACGCCTGAGCAAAGGACCATCATGGCGCCATACTGGGTGAAAATAGAGCGTGACAGCTCCGATAACTTTAACGGCTATTACTCAAGTGACGGCGCCAAGTGGGAACCGATGGCTTGGAATCCGCAATATATTCCAATGCCTGCCGAGGTATATATTGGCTTGGCGTTGACCAGCCACAACACTACTGAAATCTGCAAGGCTCAATTCTCTGACGTCAAAACCACCGGCTCAGTTACTCCGGCAACCTGGACGAACGCGGTTATCGGTACTACTATGCCGAGCAACGCTCCTGAGCGGATGTATGTGGCTATTGCTAACAGCACCGGCACGCCTGCGGTTGTCTATAACGATGATCCCAATGCGGCCCAGATAGACACCTGGACGCCATGGAATATCGACTTAAATAAATTTGCAGATAAGGGCATCAACCTGACCAATGTCAACAGCATCGCTATTGGCTTCGGTGACAAGAACAATCTAAAGGCCGGCGGCTCAGGTAAAATGTACTTTGATGATATTCGGCTGTATCGAACAGCTCCTTGATTTGTCGGAAGTCAGGAGTCGGTGTTCAGAATTCTGAATGCTGTTTCCTGAACTAATTTGGGGCCTATACTTCCTGAGGTAGTATAGGCCCTGCTTTTTTAAGGTAAGTAATAGTCGAATTACGATATTGAAGAGCGGTTGACACCGTGTGTAGAAAGTGGTTATATTACGCGAGCTGAAAAGTTTTGCGCCCGTAGCTCAGATGGATAGAGCAACGGATTTCTAATCCGTAGGTCGCAGGTCCGAATCCTGCCGGGCGTGATTTCGTATCCTTAAGAACGTGACGTCATCAGGTTAATATCGTTGCATTCATTGTTCATGCCATTTCTTAATTTGCACTATCTTTTCTGATAATTGATATAACCGTTAACAATCTGACAGCTAATGAACTGAATAAAAAGCCTTTAAATTGCTTGCATTAGCATAGATATTTTAGTATTCTAATCTGTCTATGGTGGATTGCTGACCTATTGGGTGCGTGCATGCAACTATTATGAAGGAGTTTTGGGCAAAGGTAAATAAGCAGTTAAAAAATGCAAAGTTGTGGGTTTCGGTTAAATACCTTCGCACTATCAATTCTTTTCAGCGTAGTACTCAATAAATTAAGCAGGAATGGATATAATATGCACGCGTGGCAGCTGACAACGATGGAAATGGAACGACGAGAATTTTTAGTAAGATCGATGCGTTGTTTGCTGGGGTTAACCCCTGCAAACAAGAGCACTAAGTCCTTATAAACTATTACCTATGTTCCCGGTTTAAAGTGTTACCCATGTATCAGCTGACACATATTTATCCGCCTTCGGCGGATTCAGCCAGCGGTTTTACCGCGGGTTATAGGAGTCAAACATGAAGATTAATCATGATTTTGCAATGTCGATTGAAACAATCCTTTACCTTAAAGATCAGAAATCCGACGCCTTTATTCAGGCTAAAGAGATCGCAAAGGCTCTTAATTTCTCTGTTGGGTATCTGCAGAAAGTCGTGCAGACGCTTAGCAGGCACGGCATATTGGAATGCAAGCGGGGAAGAATCGGCGGCATAAGGATAAGAGCCAAGGTTGTGACGCTGCTTGATTTGTGGCAGGCGGCTTCCGGCGGATTGGAATTTACCAGTCCTCCCCTTGCCGTGATGGAAAAACCGCTAAAAGCCTTGCGAGATTCATTAAGCAAAGTCATCCTCTATAGACGAAAATAAAAACTGTTCAACTCGCTATAACGACCGCACGAGCTATATGCGCTTAAGGCGCATCTATATTGAATCCTCATTTATTTCCCACAGTCTAATGGTCGTGGCTCTTCTCTGATTAGACGTATATATATACGATTTAAATAACCTACAGATAATAAGTCCGAAAATACAAAACTGGGTACCCGATACTCGATACTCCCGATGTATCGGGACTCGACGAGCATCGAGAATCGAGAATCAAGGCCTATTGTTTATAGGGCTACCTTTTGGGATTTCCTTAAATATACGCCTGAGCCTAAAGCCGCCGGCCTGCAAAGCCGAACCTTATATGCGGCGAAACCTACAAATATAGTGAATAAAACCACAAACTTATGGACCAAAGCCAGCGACACAAAAGATTACGGCTGCTTGTAAGCAAGCTCAATAAAGAACGTAAGAAGCAGGCGAAAAAGATAGATTTGCTCTGCAACGATCTGATTACTGCTCAAAGGGATTTTATCAGAAAATTAAGTGCCATCAGTTTTGCAGCGGATTTCTACAAATCCATCATCGGAATAACCGATTTAGGCGGGCTTTTATCCACTGCCGGAAAACTTATTAGAAACGAGAGCGCCGAGGCAAACGTCAGCTTTTTTCTGCGTAAAACAGATGTTTCCGGAGCACAATTATCTGAAACTGACAAATCGAAAAATTCCAAGCATAACCGGATAGAGAATTATTTCACCGATGAGGTGATAGAAAACATCTGTAAATCAAACAAAATATGCAGCCTCGATGAAATGTTCGCAATGGGTTTGGAAGGCAACTTAATTGAGCTAAAAAAGACTTCGGCCTTTGCGATTCCGCTGAGTCAATTTGGCCAATCAGTTGGCTTTATATTAATATATTGCTCATCGGACAAAAAAATGACGGGTGATGAGCTAAACAAAATCTCTGCCATAACCTGCGGTTTATCGCGGGCAATACAATCCTGTGCTGTTCTGCGCAGCGGCGCCGCTACGTAGCACGAGTCAGGCGCTTTCGCATATCCGTGGCTGGAATCGCAGCGTCAGACAAAATGTGGCTCAGACTAAATTGCAAAAGAATCCCCGCACGATTGAATTATGTAATGATTTTACTCGAACAATTTTTTTATGTCTTCATCCGTGATTCTCTCATCGGGTCTAATAGGCTCTCCTCTTTGCCGCTTGAGATGTTCAAAAAATTCTTTTACG
Organism: uncultured Pirellulales bacterium; assembly: GCA_964601355.1. Classification (GTDB taxonomy): domain Bacteria; phylum Planctomycetota; class Phycisphaerae; order Sedimentisphaerales; family Anaerobacaceae; genus CAZRNB01. Next base: position 1,918 of record CAZRNB010000134.1, on the reverse strand, counting down.
TTTTCCGGCGCCGACTTAATTACCAGTCCCAACGAATATCTCATTAAAGAGACATCTGTTCCCTTAAGAACGCCTCTTATAAGGCCTGTTTCCGAATCCTCCTGGCTTTCCATCTCTTTATCGAATTTGTCCAAGACTTCCTGCAAGCTGCCGTATTCGACTAATTCTTCGGCAATCGGCCTGTTGGTTACATGAGAAAAGGGGAGCTTCATCGCTCTAAAAAGGTAAGCAGCTTCAGCGGGAATTGCATTTGCGTGCTCAAAACCTTCTTTAAATTCCGGCCCGCCATAGTACTGAGGCAAAAGTATGTGGGGCTTCTGAAACAGGATGATACCTCTTCTTACGAGAGTCCGATCCTTGAATTGACTGTGTTCAGCCACGAATATATAAGGCAGGTTCATATCGCCGAAGGTATAGAGCATACGCTGATATTCTCTGATTACCTCGGTCTTTTTCCAGTATTCTTTAAATATGTCCTGGTCAAAATCTGACATCCTTTGTTCCCAACACCACAAACGCTAAACGAGCAATGACTTATCCAACCCGGCATTTAGAGCTGCTCTCCCCCCACGGTTAATATTCTAACAAGATGTATTGAGGTTGTCAAACGACATATCCGGAGATTAGTATCCTGGATTTTTCAGTTTTAAGATTGTGCCGTGAATAAGGAGATTTGTTTCCCAGTTTTACTGGGGGTTACCATCGCCGCCTTGAATTTGTTCAAGTTGCAGGCCGAAGCGGTCGAGCTTTTTACCACCTTCATCATATTGGCTGTAAGCGTTTCGCAAATGTTTGCCGAGCACGTCCCAGCTACCGAGAAAATCAGCAAACGAGGCATTCAGCCTCTTTAGATTCTGGCGGATTTCAGCAGCCTGCTTTTCTATCTGCATGCCATGCAGGCCCATCGCCACCGTCATTAAATATGCATACAAAAGATTCGGCGATACGGGTATCACTTTTTTATCGAGGCAATATTGCACAATGTCCTGTGTATCCCCGGCGTATTTAACAACAGTTTCGTAATAAACGTTCTCGGCTGGTATATAACAAAATGCAAAATCCACCGTGCCCTCGGCAGGCCTGATATAGTCGGAGGCAATCTTGTCGATATGATTAATTACATCCCTGACGAATTGTTTGCCAAGCCTGACTCTCTCCTCGTCGGCTTCTGCATGAACGAGCCGCTCGAAGCTCGGCAGCGGGAACTTTGCATCGACAGGAACAGAAAAATCCGGCATCTGAATCAGGGCATCGACAATTTTGCCGTCCTTAAAAACATATTGTAGTTTGTAACTGTCTTTCGGCAGAATCTGCGAGAGCAGGTTCTCCAGCGACCATTCGCCCATCTGGCCCCGCAGCTTTGGTGAGCAAAGAATATCCTGCAGCCGTCTCACTTCGGTTCCAAGCTGGAGCATCTGCCTGTTGGCGCCCTGTAATTCACCTATCTGTGTATTTAATTGGCCAAGAACCTGCAGGCTGGCTTGTATGTTTTTACTGATGTTAGTTTGTCCATCCAGTAATGATTTGTTAAGCTCGGAGCGAATGCCGTCCTGAGCGGCCTTGAGGGCTTCGAGCTGTTGCTGGAGCAAGCCGATGCCGGCAGCCTGGCCGGCAATTTCTTTTCTGCCGGCGAAACTGGCACTAATAAGCCAAATTAAAAGGCCCAGGACACATACAATCAAAATAATAACGATAGTGATTAGGAATGGTTCCATATTGCTCTTTTCAAAGTGCCTAAAGTGAACTAAAGTGCCTTAGTGAGCTAAAATTATTATTATTGTAAGCGTTCACGCAAAAAATGTTACGTTTTTACGTCATTGCGAGGCCTTTAGGCCGAAGCAATCTCAATCTTTTGTAGGTATCAGACTGCTTCGCTTCGCTCGCAGTGACAAAAATGCGGTTTTTCTGTGAACGCTTA
>CAZRNB010000133.1:0-7874 GCA_964601355.1 uncultured Pirellulales bacterium | reverse complement strand
GTCTCAGGCGACAAATCCACCTTAACTATGCGCCCAGTTTCTGGGGAGTATTATATACTTCATACAAAGTTCTTTAAGTGTTTGGCGATTTTCCTCGATTAGATTTATCATATCTTATATCAAGCTCTGCATTGCGGTTGCGATTTCTATTTTGGCGTCGGTGACCGCCTGCTCGATACATTTTTTCCAGTTGTCACCTAATTGGCTTTTGTACTGAGGCCTTTCGTAAGCATAGATTATAGAGCGTGAGGCGTTGATCAAAGCTCCGGTGCCGTCCGGTTTGCAGAATCGCACACAATCGGCTGCTGTGGCGCCTTGAGAGCCGTAGCCTGGGACAAGAAACCATACATTTTCGTACTTTCCACGGAGGTCTGTTGTTACGTCCGGTGAAGTGCCGCCGACAACCATTCCAACGTTGCTATAGCTGCTTTTTCCAATCCGCCCCGGTTCATTGGCGATTTTGTCAACTATTTCAGCCAGTTTTTCATACATTTTTTGCCCATTAGCGTCGGCAAAATCCTGAATAGTCGCAGCCGAAGGATTGCTGGTACGAACAAGCACGAAGATACCTTTACCCTGTTTGGTGGCCATATTGGCGAAGGGTTCGATTCCATCCGCACCCGTGTAACCATTGACAGTGATGGCGTCGGGAACAACGGTATCTTCCAAGCCGGTTAATTCAGGATTCTCTAGATGAGCAGACGCATAAAGTTCAGCAGTGTGGCCGACGTCGCCTCGTTTCACATCACCTATTATTTCCAAACCCAGGTTATCAGCCTCAGCAATCAGAGCGTAGTAAGCTTCTATGCCCTCCCATAAATACTTTTCAAAAAAAGCAATGTTTATCTTCACCGCGGGTACCATTGGGGCAATGATTCGCATGGTTTGCGTACAAAAATCAAAGATAGCATCCACGGCAGCGGCAGCGTCAAACTCGTCATTTAACTGACGGTGGCTGGTTATTGTCGTGGGTAGCTGGTTATAAACAGGGTCTAATCCCACGATTAAAGAAGTCTTCTTAGCTCTTACGGCATCGCAGAGCCTGTCAGCAAAGTGGCTTACCATTGTATAAAACCGGCCTTCCTTTCTTTTAATCTGTTGCAATAAAATAAGGACTATAAAAGTCTTTTTGTTGGACGACCGAATTACTATAATCTTATTAACAGTTTTAAGCAAGGTGGAAAATGATTTTTGATTGGTTAATTATTGGTTGGTAGAATACTGCCGAGGTAGATTTGCACACTTATAAAAAGGAAAAATACAAAAAGATAATCCGTTGGCTTCTGGTCGATTTGGCCGTAGCGTGCACTTTTTTTGCTTTACTGTTATATAAACCCTCACGCTATGGGCCGCTCGAAGTTGATTCTGCCAGTGATAAGCCGGGACAGGTAAATCCATATCTAACCTATCTATCATCTGAGTTTTACAACGGCGTACAACTGGAAAAACCATTTGAGATTGTCGTTTTGGAAGAAATGGTAAATCAAACAATCAGCCAGTCAAAATGGCCTATGGAGGCCAGTGGCGTCAGGTTTTCTGCACCTTTAGTGCTGTTTGTGCCAGGTAGCGTTGTACTGATGGGGACAGCAGATATAAGCGGAGCTGAATTTGTTGTTACTATTGAGCTGGAGCCTAAGGTTGATAAACAAGGATTTTTGAATCTACAGGTGACCAAGATTAAGATCGGCGCTATGAATATCACCCCCTTGGCCAAGATAATAGCCAAAAAGATGTACCAAAATCGTCTTGAAAGTGTGCCTATAGATGTCGAGGATATACGGACAAAGATAGCAGCAGCGCTTCTAAATGATGAATCCTTCGAGCCGGTTTTTCATTTTGAAGATAAAAAGGTGCGAATGGAAAGTATTACTGTTACGCAGGGCAAGCTAATATTGCACTTTGTTCCGGCTTAGTGATTAGTCCCCAAGTTTAACTTTGGGGCTTTTTTAATTTTGAACTGTTCACGGGGTCAAACCGGCCTTTTTATGTCATTGCGAGGCCTTTAGGCCGAAGCAATCTCAAATTTTCAAAGCAAAGAGATTGCCACGCTCGGCTCTGCCTCGCTCGCAATGACGTAAAATGAACCAAGCTCAACATTTTAGGCCGTGAACGGTTACATTCTCTGAGCATAATTGGCACTATATAATTAGACCACGGATGTCAAGGAAATTATGGGACTTATGAGCGTTTCACAAGTATCAGGCCTGCAATAGGTTTGTTTCCTGAGCTTAGGCTTAAAAATTATACAAATTTGGTAAAAAAGTGATTGCTATTAGCGGGTTTGACGATTATTATAAAAGTTCGATAATAAGAACTAATGGCTGCCAAGACTAAGCTTAGGGTTGAGCAGGTGTTGAATATGCTTTTGACAGGATTGGTGAACTGTGCGGCATGATAGACGAACAATCTATCTGCGAGGCTGCACGTGTGTACTTATGTCGGCTTGGGAATCGATGTTTCTGCTTCAATGCCGGAAAAGCGAACTAGGGTTGTGTCTGGATTCTGATTATGTGGAAGCTGCCAATGTCAGAATCCTTTACGGAGGGAATTGATGTGATGTAAAGGCAGATTGTGGGCTTGGTTCGGTTGCTGGTGTTTTTGAGGTGGAAACTATCGAAGTTTCCATTTTTTTTGCTTTTAGAATGGCTGTGTTTGGCAGCTTGTGGATAAACCACCCTTAAGACTCGTCTCGGCGGAGCGCCGAGCCGTAGCCGGATAAGAAAGAGGGACGGTAATGAGTCAGGAATTGCTAAGAATTGTGGACAATATAGCACTCGATAAGAATATCGACAAAGAATCAATATTTGTCGATTTGGAAGATGCTATGGTCTCGGCGGTTCGCAAGCACTTTAGTGAGCCGGATAGCGAAATAGTTGTGCGTATTGACAGAGCCACAGGTAAGGTCAGTGCCATTAAGAATAACGAGCCAATCGACATAAAAAAGCTCGGTCGAATTCCTGCTCAGACAGCCAAGCAGGTGATGATTCAAAAGATAAAGGCGGATGAGAGAGATAGTATATATGCGGAATTTGCTCAGAGGAAGGGGCAAATTATAAGTGGCACGGTAGTACGATATGAAAGCGGCACTTTGGTTGTTAGTTTGGACCGTAGTACCGAGGGCTTTATGCCAAAATCCGAACAGATAATGGGCCAGACGCATCGGCCCAGTGAGAGGATTCGGTGTTTGATCCTCGATGTAAAAGAAACTTCGAATCAGGTCAAGATTATTCTTTCGCGTACGCACCCCGATTTTATCCGTCGATTGTTTGAGTCCGAGGTGCCGGAAATTGGTGAACAGATTATCGAAATACGGGCATTGGCGCGTGAGGCAGGTTACCGAACTAAGGTTGCCGTCGCCTCGTTCGATGATAAAGTTGACCCTATTGGAGCTTGCGTAGGTGTGCGGGGCAGCAGAATAAAGAATATAGTTGATGAGCTTGGCGGAGAAAAAATAGATATTGTCCGCTGGAATGACTCGTCACAGGTGCTTGTAGCAAATGCGTTGATGCCGGCAAAGGTCAGCGAAATTGCTTTGTGTTTCGAATTGGGCCGAGCGACGGTCGTTGTGGAAGAGGATCAGCTTAGTCTTGCTATTGGTAAGCACGGCCAGAATGTTCGGCTGGCGGCAAGGCTGACCGGCTGGAATATCGATATACTGACCCCGGATGAATATAATCAAGGTATTGAACGATTGGCAAACTGCGTTAAGAGCGTGCAGGGCGCTGATGATGTATTAGTGGACAAACTGATAGCACTTGGTGTGATATCCGTTTTGGACATGGATGATGTGGGTATCGAACCGCTGATTAATGAGCTGAATATTGACTCATCGATCGCTGGGAAGCTGATAGAAGCAGCGGGCAAAGAGGCCAGGAGCCTGGCAGCTGAGTCGAAACAAAAACAGGCGGAAAAAGAATTGGCCCAGCAGACAAATGTGATGAATAACGAAAGAAGCGGCTAAAAATCGGAGAATTTTCTTTGGCTGTTACAAGAGTTTACATTTTGGCTGAGGAGCTTGGCGTAAAAAGTACTGCCATAGTGAAGAAGTGTCAGGATGAGGGTTTAGATGTTAAGAACCATATGTCGGCAATCTCAGCCGGTCTGGCGGCGACCATTCGAGAATGGTTCACAGAAGGTGAAAATGTCACAACAGTCGAGATTGCCAAGAAGGTGGACCTGGGAAAAGCTCGGATTAAGAAAAAGCCGAAGCCGAAGGCCGCCATCGGCGGGGAGAAAGAGGCAGAACAGCAGAAGGTTGAGCAGGCCGAACTAAGCGTTAAAGCTACTGTCGTCGTTGCTGAGCCGTCTGTTATTGCGGAGACTGAAAAGGGCGAGCAGGAACCAGCGATTGCAAAGGTGCCCGAGCATGTAGAAGAACCTCCCGTAATTGAGGTAACTAAAGTAGCCGCAGAAAAGTTGCAGCCGATACAGGAAAAGATTGAAAAACCGGAAAAGAAAGAGCCGGAACCAATTTTACCTGCTGGGCCAATTTTGACAAAGCCCAAGCCTGCCAAGTTGAGTGGACCACAGGTTGTTCGTGTAGAGGCACCGGAGCCGTTACGGCGGCCAAAGCAACGACCGAGATTTAGATATGATATGCCTGTTACTGAGCCATTGATGTATAGCGAGGATGAGCCGGAGGCATCGGCCTCGACGTCGGGCAAGGAAAAGAAAAGAACGACAAGACGTCAGAAGGACAGAACATATGGACACAAGCGTGAGGATCAGGGTGTAGAAATTGCACAAAGGCCGAAATTAAAGGGTAAGTGGCGACAAAGAGATATAGAAGAAAGACGTGCTCGGCTTGATGCCGCCGGCGGCGAAGGTCTGCGGATAAGGCCGGTGAGAAAGATTGCTCCCAAGGTTGAGCGAGAAGTCAGCACACCTGCCAGGCCTAAAAAAGCAGTTATAAATGGGCCGATTACAGTAAGGGATTTGTCTGCGGCTTTGGCGGTTAAATCTGCTGATATTATTGGTAAATTAATGCAGCAGGGTATAATGGCCACTGCCAATCAAACTATAAGTAATGATGTGGCGGAATTTGTGGCTTTGGAGTTTGATACCCAGCTTGTAGTTGAGCGGGAAAGCACACTGGAAGAACAGATACGAGCCGAATTTAAAAATCGCCGGAGGAATAACTTAAAGAAGAGATCTGTCGTCGCAGCGATGCTTGGACACGTTGACCACGGCAAAACAAGCCTGCTGGATAAAATTCGCTCAACTCATGTGACTGCTTCTGAAGCGGGGGGTATCACGCAGCATATCGGCGCATCTCAAGTTACCTGGGACAGTAAGACAGTGACGTTTCTTGATACTCCTGGGCACGAGGCTTTTACCGCTATGCGAGCCAGAGGCGCCAATATGACGGATGTAGTGGTGTTAACTGTAGCTGCTGACGATGGTGTAATGCCTCAAACAGTGGAAGCGATAGCTCATGGCAAGGCAGCGGGCGTACCAATCATTGTTGCGCTCAATAAAATAGATTTGCCGGGTTGCGATATCAATCGTATCTATTCGCAGTTGGCAGAGCATGATTTGTCACCTGCTGAGTGGGGAGGAAATATCGAAGTTGTTAAAACCAGCGCCGTTACAGGCGAGGGTATCGACGATTTGCTTGAATGTCTCGATTATGTGGCTGAATTGCTTGAGCTTAAGGCTGATGATACAATACCGGCGATGGGATGGGTTGTTGAAGCCAAGATGTCACCACAGGAAGGACCGGTGGCGACTTTGTTAATTAAAGAGGGCGTGCTGAACAAGGGTGACGTGCTGCTGGCCGGCCGTGCTTATGGCAGAGTGAAAATGATGAAAAACAGCCACGGCAAAAGTATAAAAACGGCAACAAGCTCTATGCCGGTTGAGATAATGGGTTTGAGCGACGTCCCTCAGGCGGGTGACAGGTTTTATTGTCTGGATGACATCAACCATGCCAAAGCTGCTGCTGAGGAAAACAAAATACGCTCAAGAGAAGACTCGTTGGCTGAGCGTACCCAGATAACATTGGATAATTTATTCAGCCAGATAGAGGCCGGCAGTGTTAAGGAATTAAATCTCATCATCAGAGCCGATGTACATGGCTCAGTGGACGTCCTGACCAAATATTTATCTGAGCTGAGTACGAACGAAGTCAAGATTAAGATCCTGCACGCGGCAACAGGCGGAATTACAGAAGGAGATGTTTTGCTTGCTGAGGCATCTAACGCCATTATTATCGGTTTTAGTGTCGTACCAGAGGATCACGCAGCCAGGATTGCTGAGACAAAAGGTGTTGAGATAAGGTTATACGACATAATCTACCGTATCACGGAAGAGCTGCAAAAATCGATGGCTGGCTTGCTTGAGCCGGAGGAACAGAAGAAAAGCCTTGGAAGGGCAGTTGTCAGAGCTACATTTAAGGTTTCAAAGGTGGGAACGATTGCCGGATGTTATGTGACCAGCGGTACTGTGACTAAGAACGCAAGGATACGACTGATACGGGACAATATTGTTCTCAAGGATGACCTCCGTATTGAAACTCTAAAGCATTTCAAGGACGATGTTCGAGAGGTCAAAACCAGCCTGGAGTGCGGCATAAAAATAGCTGGATTTGATGACACTAAAGTTGATGATGTCTTTGACTTCTATGAAATTGTGAAAGTAGCCAGATCACTTTGAGCTGGTAATTGGTATTTGATTTTACCATTTAACCGAAAACTATTTAACCAATTGTTGTTTAATATAGCGATAGTGACCCGAAGGCAGGAAAAAATAGCTCGCGTGGTAAAAGAAGCAGTCAGTGACGCAATCGCTAACCACCTTAACGATCCGCGCATTGAAGGATTGGTAAGTGTTACAAAAGTCGAGATGACTGCGGATTTGCGTCGCGCTGATGTATATGTCAGCGTTTTTGGTAAAAATGAGGCTGCTCAAGACAGAACTTTTACGGCTATAACGGGCGCGAGAAGCCGAATTCGACTGCTGCTGGCTGGTAAGCTGTATAGTAGATTCTGCCCTGTTTTGTATTTTCACAAGGATGATAAATTCAAAAAGACACTGGAGATAATGAGATTAATCGACCAGACTGTTAGCGAGCTGGAGGACAGAGAACAGAGTACAGAAGACAGAGAGCAGAGGACAGACGAGGGACGGGGGACGAGGGACGACGATTAGCCGGCACATCCTTCGACGTGGCTCAGGATAGGCCTGTGGTGCCGGTTAATGATAGACGAAGGATTGGCCGACGTCATGAGATAAACGACATACGATATGCGAATTCGAGCGAAGCTTTTAATATGAAAAATAGCAAAGAGTACGCTCAAAAAGTGCAAAAGTGGTATCGCTTATTGAAACGTGAGCATCCAAAGATTCACCAGGCTACCTTTGATGAACCAGTGGATGCAATTGTTTATGCCACCATTAGTGAGAACATGACCGAGACTTCGGCACAATCTGCATTTGGCGAATTTTCTAACTTTTATGTCGATTTGAATGACTTGCGTGTTTCCAGAGTCGAGGAAATTATAGAAGTTCTGGGCGGGGATACGCCATTGAACAGGCAAATAGCTGCCACGCTTAATCAGATTTTATCAGATATATTCAATGAATATCATACCGTCAGCCTCATGTTGCTCAAGAATATTGGCAAACGACCGGCCAAACAGGTTCTTGAGAAACTGAGTGGCAGCAGCTTCATTGTTAATTATTGTATGCTAACGGCTCTGGAGGGACACTCTATACCTTTAACTAATAGAATGATAGAATATTTAAAGAGCAGCGGCCTGGTTGACCATGATGCTCCTATGGGGGATATAGAAGGTTTTTTAACAAGACAGATTTCAGCCAAAGAAGGCTACGAGTTTTACGCTATTTTACGATATGAGAGTGAATTATCTGAG
>CAZRNB010000132.1:0-7913 GCA_964601355.1 uncultured Pirellulales bacterium | reverse complement strand
GACTCGCCTTCGGCTCGCTCGAAATGACGTTCTGACCTGTTTTCTACAAAGCATTCTCAATTTTTAATTCTAAATTTACTTAGTACCTTAAGGTAGAAAGGAGCAAACGTTACGATGAAACGCACTATAATTCTTTGTCTCGGATTTGTCTTTGCTCAATGTTTTGCAGCCGTGTCGGTTAATGCTGCGGTTTTCGATGTGAAGGCTTATGGTGCCGTAGGTGACGGCAAAACGCTTGATACGCCGGCTGTCAATAAGGCGATAGAAGCAGCCTCTGCGTCGGGCGGCGGTACGGTAAATTTTCCTGCTGGTACTTACTTATGCTACTCGATTCACTTTAAAAGCAACGTTGCTTTGTACCTTGACCAGGGTGCCACGATTTTGGCGGCAGAGTCAACCGAAGAAGCAGGATATGACCTCGCAGAGGAAAACGTCTGGGGCGACAAGCACCAGTATCAGGACTTCGGACATAGTCACTGGCACAACAGCCTGATATGGGGCGAGAATCTTGAGAATATCTCTATACTTGGCACTGGTAAAATTTACGGCAAAGGCCTGAGCCGCGGGCTTAGTCGAGATAAAACTGGAAACTGGGGCAATAAGGCGATTGCTCTGAAACTTTGCCGCAACGTCGTCATCAAAGATATTACCATGCAGATGTGCGGCCATTTTTGCATCCTGCCGACCGGGGTTGATAACTTCACGATAGACAACATAAAAATCGATACCAACCGTGACGGCATCAACATTGACTGCTGTCGAAACGTGCGAATTTCCAATTGCAGCATCAACACACCTAACGACGATGCCCTTGTTCTGAAAAGCTCTTATGCTCTTGGCTACGCCAGGGCCACGGAAAATGTGACTATAACCAACTGCCAGCTCAGCGGGTATAATCTTGGTACGTTCCTTGACGGCACCTTTCAGCGCACTCAGCAGAGCGCCCCCGACCATGACGGTGTCACCGGCAGGATAAAATTTGGTACCGAGTCAAACGGCGGATTTAAAAACATCACTATCTCCAACTGTGTTTTCGACAACTGCAGAGGATTGGCTCTTGAGACCGTCGATGGAGGACTGCTTGAGGATGTCACGATAACTAATATCACGATGCGAGACATTGTAAATTCTCCGATTTTTCTGCGGCTTGGCAGCCGAATGCGAGGCCCTGAAGGAGTGCCTGTGGGCAAGCTGCGACGTGTGAACATAAGCAATATTATCGTCTATAATGCCGACCCGCGTTATAGCTCCATTATCAGCGGCATACCCGGCAATTATATTGAGGATATTCAGCTCAGCAATATTCGAATTTACTGCCGGGGCGGCGGCACAAAAGAGCAAGCGGCGTTAGGGCCGCCGGAGAAAGAAAACGCTTATCCGGAGCCTTCGATGTTCGGCGTTACACCGGCCTACGGCTTTTTCATCCGACATGCCAAAGGTGTCGAAATGAACAATGTAGAAGTGAGTTTTATAAATGAAGACCTTCGGCCGGCGTTTGTCCTCAACGATGTAAAGGATGCAGATTTCAACAATGTAAAAACACGGAAAGCCCAGGATGTGCCAACCTTTGTATTAAAGAATGTCAAGGATTTTAAAGCCCATCAATGTAAGCCGGTTTCGGATACTCAACTGGAGACTGTTGAGCAGAAAAATCTTTAACAGGGTGGATACATCCGCATTTATTCATAGGAGCATTGAATATGAAACAATCAATTATGATCAATATAAATACACTTAGAGTGGTGTTGGTTTGCATACTTGCTTGCCCACCTCTTGGCGGCTCTTTGGCAAGTGCACAAAATCAAATAGAACCAAGGCAGTTATTCTCAGACGGAAATAGGCCGCCTGATAGTAACGAGCGGAGGCTGAGGGCGGCTGCGGAGGAGATACTGCCGAATCGTGGCTTTTACACGGTGGACCCGCTGTATGATCCGAATGCAATATTAGGCTGGGCTGAGCAGCGTATTGAAGAGAAGCTGAATCGTGGGATGACGGCTGTGACCATTGAAGGTGGAAAGATTTACTTAGGCTGGCGTCTGCTTAAGAGCGACCCCGAAGATATTGCCTTTAATGTTTATCGCTCGACCGAAGGCGCAGCCGCGATGAAGCTGAACGCTGAGCCTGTCAAGAAAACCACAGACTATGTGGATGACAAGGCGCCCCTGGAAAAGGCCAACACCTGGTGGGTAAGGCCGGTCGTTAAAGGTCAGGAGCAGGAAGCCTCGGAACGAGCTGAGCTTTCGGCAAATCCGCCGGTGCAGCAGTACAAAGCCATCAAGCTTAAAGACGATGTCCGTGGAGCAGCTATTGTCGGCATCGGCGATCTGGACGGCGACGGCGTATATGATTTCGTTGTAAAGCATCCGGGTGGAGGTAAGGATCCAGGCAGAACCGGCCCAAACAGGGGCTCCTACAAGTACGATGGCTACAATGGAAAGACCGGCGAATTTATGTGGCGTATCGACCTGGGCTGGAACGTTGATATGGGTATATGGTGGACGCCTATGGTTGTTCGCGATCTCGATGGTGACAATAAAGCAGAGGTATGTCTGCGGACATCAACGTATGCGGCCACGCAGGAGGAAATGCTGCCCAGCGGAAAAACAGGCTTTCTTATTGATGCACCGGAATACCTTGCTGTTTATGACGGTCAGACGGGCAAGGAAATCGACAAGGTCGATTGGATTGAGCTTAGCAGGGTCCAGGATTGGGGCGACCGTACCGGCAACAGGGCGAGCAGGCACATGATGGGCGTGGCATATCTGGACGGCAAGACGCCGGCAGTGCTGGCCATACGAGGTATCTACGGCTTGATGAAGATAGATGCTTATGTGCTTGAAAAGAAAAAACTCCGCAAGGTCTGGCGGTGGAGCAACGAGAAAGCGCCTTTTTTGTATCATGGACAAGGCCAGCACAGCATTAAAACAGCAGACATTGATGGCGACGGCTGCGATGAGATTCTCAACGGTTCCATTGCGATCGACAATAACGGCAAAACTTTATGGAGCACCGGTTATGGACATGGAGACAGGTTCTATCTGGGCGATATTGATCCGGAACATCCCGGCCTGGAAATATGGTATATTTTTGAGGATCCGCATCCTCATAACGGAGCCAGCCTGTGGGATGCACGCAGCGGTAATCTCATCTTTGGTATTACCGTTGCCAGCGGGGACGACGAAATCACACAAACTATCGTCGGTGACATCGACCCCAATTACCCGGGCATGGAGTGCGCCGGAGGGAGACATTATTACACGTCCAAAGGCCAAAAAATAGATGAGCCTGCTCCGCCCCAGAATTTTTTGGTTTGGTGGGATGCTGACCTTCTGCGGGAGATTTATAATAGAGGCAGGCTTGCCAAATGGAAAGGCGATGTTTTGAGTAATATCGTTGGAAACATTCAGCAGATAGCAGATATACTCGGCGACTGGCGAGAGGAGATCGTCACTTACTCCAACGGTGAATTGCGCATATACACTACTATTATTCCCGCTGCTGATCGCCGAGTGTGCCTCATGCAGGACCCTCTATATCGCAATGATGTCACGCACCGGTCTATGGGTTATTCTCATTATCCGATGACAAGTTATTATCTGGGGGTCAGGCCGTAGGAAAATATTTAAGAATTGTAGAATACAGAATACAGGAGACAGAATGATAACAAGGGACGAAGGACGAGGTACAAGTATAATTCGTTTGATTGTTTTTGTATTGTTTGTTTTCGCGAATTTGGCGCGAGCCGAGGATTGGCCCGGCTGGCGCGGCCCGCGAGGCGACGGCATAAGTCTTGAAAAGGATGTGCCTGCTAAGTGGGATGCGTCAACCAATATCTTATGGAAAACCGCTGTCCCTGGTGCCGGCCATGCCTCGCCGATTGTCTGGGGTGACCGTGTCTTTACGGTTACTGCAATACCGGAGAAAGAGGAGCGGGTGCTGCTTTGTTTCGACCGTAAATCCGGCGAAATTGTGTGGCAGCAAACTGTCCTGCGTGCGCCGCTGGAACGCAAACAATCCGAGAATAGTTTCGCATCCAGTACGCCGGCGACTGACGGCGAGAAAGTCTATGTCTCTTTTCTTGATGTCAATGATGTGGTTGCTGCCGCGTATGATTTCTCCAGCAGGCAGCTTTGGCTGGTTCGACCCGGCACTTTCAACAGTCCGCATGGTTTTTGCAGCTCACCCGTCTTGTACAAGGATAAGGTTATTCTTAATTGTTCCAGCAAGGGCGATTCATGCGTAGTGGCCGTCAGCCGTGACGATGGTCGCACTATTTGGAAAATCCCGCTGGAAAACAAGACTTTAAGTTACAGCACACCTTTTATCCATCAGATGGCCGGGCGAATCCAGATGGTTTTCTGCGGCAATAAAAATGTAGCCGGCTATAATCCCGATGACGGCTCGCTCCTTTGGATTATTGACGGGCCTTCAGAAGAATTCCTGGCCACGCCGGCTTATAGCGAAAAAGCAGGACTTGTATTTATAAGCAGCAGCTTTCCCCAGCGTCATCTCCTGGCGATAAAGCCCGATGGCAGCGGAAATGTCACGCAATCTCATATCCCCTGGCGCACAACCGAGGGCGTGCCGTCTGTGCCGTCGCCGATTGTCGAAGGTGATTACCTGCTGACCGTCAATAATTCCTCTGACTTGGCGTTTTGCTGCGAAGCTGCTACCGGCAAGGTCCTCTGGCAGGAAAAACTGGGCAGGCATCATTCCTCACCCGTTTCCGCCAACGGACTTGTCTATTTCCTAAACGATGATGGCGTGGTAAATGTGATAAAGCCCGGCGTAAAGTTTGAGCGAGTCGCACAAAATGAGACTGGAGAAAAAACCTATTCTTCGCTCGCTATCAGTCAGGGCCGGATATTCCTTCGCGGCGACAAGCATCTTTTTTGTATCGGCATTAAATAAAGAAGATAGGAGACAGAGCCGCGACCGTAAGGGAGCGGTAAGACGATGGATGAGAGACGATGAACGAAGGACGAAGGATAACTGAGCCGCGACCGTAAGGGAGCGGTACGTTATCGAAATCATAATACTAGAAAGGTGAAAAGATATGGTGAAATCTATGTGTCGGATGAAAGTGTTTATCATTTTCGGTCTGATACTTTTTTTGACAGAATCGATATATGCGCAAAGGCAGATGGAAAATCTTGGACGCGGAGCGGTTGCGGTCGATCTGGGCGAAGGCAGGATTTATGTAGGCTGGCGGCTGCTCGGAACTGATCCTAACAATATTACCTTCAACGTCTATAGAGATAATACCCGTGTTAATAATGGGCCGATAAAAGACTCCACCAACATAGTGGACAACAACGGAATTGAAGGTGCCGCATATATAGTTCGAGCGGTTGTTAATGGTTTGGAGGGTGAGCCTTCTGCGCCGGCAAAAGTTTGGAGCCAGAATTATCTCTCAATTCCTCTTCAAACTCCCCAGAGCTATGCCCCAAACGACGCATCAGTCGGAGATTTGGATGGAGACGGCCAGTTCGAGGTTGTATTGCATCAGGTTGGCAGGGGCCGCGATAATGCACAAAGTGGGGTGACGACCGAGCCGATACTTGAAGCCTACAAGCTGGATGGGACTTTTCTTTGGCGAATCAATTTAGGAAGAAACATTCGTGAAGGCGCTCATTATACACAGTTTATGGTTTATGACCTTGATGGTGACGGCAAAGCCGAGGTTGCATGTAAAACAGCGGATGGGACAATCGACGGGAAAGGCAAAGTGATCGGCGATCCGAATGCGGATTATCGTAATTCGGGAGGTTATATCCTGCAGGGACCGGAGTATCTCACCATATTTGACGGTCAAACTGGCGCAGAGCTTTTTACAACTGATTACATACCGCCCAGAGGCAACGTTTCCGACTGGGGTGATAGCTATGGAAACAGGGTTGACAGGTTTCTGGCGTGTATTGCTTATGTTGATGGAGAAAGACCGAGCCTCGTAATGTGCCGTGGTTATTATACACGTGCTGTCCTGGCAGCGTGGAACTGGCGAGACGGAGAGCTGACGCATATATGGACATTCGATAGCGATGATGGTACGCCAGGTAATATCGAGTACAGAGGGCAAGGTAATCACAGCTTGTCCGTTGGTGACGTTGACGGCGACGGAAAAGATGAAATTGTATATGGAGCGTGTGTGATTGATCACGATGGAAAAGGACTCTATTCGACAGGTTTGGGACATGGTGATGCCATGCACCTGTCTGATCTTGATCCGAACCGGCCTAGCCTGGAGCTGTTTCAACCTCATGAAAGAGCATCTGATACGGCAGGAATTTCCTTAACCGATGTCAGGACAGGCGAGCTGATTTGGGGCAAGCCCTCTACCGGAGACGTGGGAAGGGGAATGTCGGCTGATATCGATCCCCGTTATCCGGGATGTGAGTGCTGGGCGGCGGGCGGTGGTGCGACCGGCTTGTTCAATTGTAAAGGTGAGATGATTTCTGAAACCAAACCTCGGAGCTGCAATTTTGGTATCTGGTGGGACGGTGACCTGCTTCGTGAGCTGCTAGATAAAAACCGGATTTCCAAATGGGATTGGGAAAATAGCGTAGAAGCTACTTTTTTTACGGCGGAGGGCTGTTCTTCAAATAATGGATCGAAAGCCACTCCTGTTTTAAGTGCGGACCTTTTTGGTGACTGGCGAGAGGAGGTAATTTTCAGGACAAGCGACAACAAAAATCTTCGTATTTATACGACGACCATACCGACAGAACACCGTTTTTATACTCTGATGCATGATCCACAGTACAGGCTGAGCATAGCCTGGCAGAATGTTGCATATAATCAGCCTCCACACACCGGCTTTTATCTTGGTGTCGATATGACACCGCAGCCGCGACCTAATATCCGCCTTGCAGGATTGATCGACTACAATTCACCAAATGCGCGAAAATAGCAGTAGAATCCCGATGCTGGATGTTCGATACCGAGTAGTGAACTAAAGTGACTAATACTCTGTCGCATGTTATTTGAGGAGTTGTCATTGCGAGGCCTACGTAGTAGGCCGTGGCAATCTCACTTCCCAAGAACGGAGATTGCTTCGCTTCGCTCGCAATGACGTCCATCAATTGGCCTGCGACAGACCACTAAAGTGCCTAAAATAAATTAAAGTTTAGATTCATAACTTTAGGCACTTTAGTCACTCCAAATTTTAGGCACTTTAAGCAGTGCAGCATCGAGAATCAGCAGTACCGCCCCATCTTTCAATATGGAAAGGGCAATGAGATGAAAAAAGCAAACGGGCTTAAACCGTATATTATCGATTTACTGACGTTGCTTGCATTATCAGGTTCCTCGTCGGCTGTGATAACCGTTAAGCCGGATGGTATGGGTGATTTTACGACGGTCCAGGCCGCCGTGGATTCGGTACCGCAGGGCAATACAGAACCGGTAGTAATTTCTATTAAGCCGGGTATTTACAAGGAGCGCATTCTCGTACCATGGTCCAGGCGTTTTATCCATTTTGCAGGCCAGAACGCAGAAACGACTGTATTGACTTTTGGCCTGTACGCAGGTATTAAGGGTGAGAATGGAAGAGACATCGGCACGTTCCGCACGCCTTCAACTACGATTGAGGCCGATGATTTTTCTGCCGAGAACATAACTTTCGAGAATTCTGCCGGTCCCGTGGGCCAGGCTCTTGCAATCACGGTCATTGGTGATCGAATCGTGTTTCGCAACTGCCGCTTCTTAGGCTGGCAGGACACGATTCTCGACCAGACTGGCCGGCATTACTATGAGCAGTGCTATATCGCCGGACATTGTGATTTCATATTTGGCGGAGCCACGACCTTTTTTGAGCGGTGTCATATTCACTGCCTTAAAGATGGCTATATCACCGCAGCCGCCACGCCTGAGCATCAGCCTTATGGATACGTCTTCTCGAATTGCACAATTAC
>CAZRNB010000131.1:0-7955 GCA_964601355.1 uncultured Pirellulales bacterium | reverse complement strand
AATTATTAAATGCCATGAGTGTGCCAATACGTTAAGTAGCAGTGACTTAGACCATTGGATTCGGCAAGCTCACCACAAGGATGGAGAAATTACCGTTCTCGATATTGATTTTATCCTTCACCAAGTATGAAAATAGATTGCCACATCGACTGGCCAATAAAATAAAAAAAATGACAGAAATTTTCCTGCCCTTTGTTTCTGAAATTTTGCTTGTTTTTTTGCCGTTTTTGGGTATAATACCTGCTAAAAATAGAATACAGAATACAGTAATCAGTACAAAGCCTTCGTCCCGAGTTCAGTCCGAGGGGAAAACATAAGATAAACACAACAAGAAGGGGGGAGATTATTGAAGATACAGAATCACAGCGCAAAAATCAAAAATTCCACGATTAGCTGTGGTACTTGTTGCCAAGGTTTGCTCTACAATTGTCGGGAATCCTCTACAAATCGGCCTTTTTATGCAAAACAAAGCCAATCCTTCGAAAAAAGTCAAGTGTATGTAAGCGTAATTATAACAAAGGATTATGAGATGAAAATCGAGATGGGCATTTGGTGAAAACAAACCCAATTTTAAGAAAGAAAACAGAATACAGAAAACAGAATGCAGAAGACAGACCATGCACCCCTTGAAATCTCTGCATGGTTTTTTTTATTTGCAGCTTAACTTGATAAATGTTAGTGTAATCCGATATTTTAGCCGGAAATCGTAACGATTTGACTTTTGGAGGATAATACCATGAAGAGATATTTTGTATTAGTTATTTTTGTCCTGGTGGCCTTAATATCGGTTTGGTCGGCATTTGGACAAGCCGAAGGTAATGAGCGTAAACGGAACCAGCAGGTCAGTGAAGGTCAGAAAGAGACTCAGGGTCTTACTGCGGAAGAAAAAGCCAAACTGCTGGAACAAAAACAGAATGTGTATAAAGAGGAGAAACAAAAATCAAAAGCCCAAATGCGTGAGCCAACCACCAGCATAAGCTCAACGTTAGGTCGAGAAGAGCAGTTGAAAGTAATTGAGGATATCGAGCGACGATTGGCGAAGCTAAAAGCGGCCGTAAAAGAAGGGCCGAATCGTGAGGACTTTAGAAAATTATCTGAAGCTTCTCTTGAGCAGCAGGCAAAGTTGAGAAAGGAATGGCAAAAATCGCGCAAGCAGCAGCAGCAGTTGGTTAACACTATCCAGGAACAGCTTGCAAAGTTCACTGAGACGAGACCTCAGACAGTTAGGACAGAATTGCTGATGAATGAGCTTAAGGTAATCCATCAGACGGCGATAAAAGAGAACGCGAAAAAGACCGCACAGTATATGGAAAGACTGATTGCGAGATTGCAGAAAGGACCGGAAGACCAGCCGATCAAATCTGATAAATTATCCACAGAAACTAACGAGCAGCAAACCATGACGAGAAAAAATTTTGATAATGCAGCCTCTGCCAACAAGGAACCATAATTTGAGCTAAGTAGCTCCGGCAGCTAAACATAAGCTCATCCGATTATATAGTCAAAATCGGTATGAAGCGATATTCGCACTTGAGCTTTTTATATTGTATATTTCCGGCAGGGCTATTATAATTCGGATTTTAAACTAGACGAAAATGCCGGTGTGAAAGACTAACGCAGCAATGGTGAGTGGATGCTTTTGGCTGAGTTTATGTATTTGTGTCCCTTAGTGGATAGTAAGTGCATATTAGAAGAATGACGCTAATTACCATGGTGGGAATTAGGTCAACAATAATAATTTTTTTTGGAGGTAAGTATTATGAAGCGATACCTGATTTCAGCCGTCGTTGTCCTGACGGTTCTGGCAATGACCTTGGTTGTGTTAGGCCAGGAAGCAGCTGAACGACCGAGAGGAGCAGCACGTGGAGGCTTCAGGAACGTTGAGGCGCAGCAGAAAGCAGTTGCGGCTATTGAGCAGCAGATTGCAAAACTCAAAGCGGGCCTTGAAGCACCGGCAACGCCTCCGGCAGGCGGTCAGGAACTCTCTGAGGAAGAGAGAGCCAAAATGAGAGAAAGATTCACAAAGATTCGAGAAGAGCAGCAGCAGTCAATTGCAGCGATTGAGCAGCAAATTATGATTCTCAAAGGTCGAAGACAACTGCAGCAGGAACATGATGCATCTATTGCCGACCTTAAAGAGCTCCAGACTTTGGCAACAAAGGAAAAAGCCGCAGAGACGACCAAACGTATCGAAGAGCTAATCGCAAAACGCACTAAGGCATTTGAGGACAACATGCAGAAACTTGGGCTCCCGGAAATGCCGATGAGAGGACAGGGACAGGCTGGAGAACGGGGTCCTAGACAAGGACAAGCACAAGGACAAGCACCTGCTGAAAAACCAGCACCTAAACCAGAACAAAAACCTAAACAGCCTTAAAGATTCTGGAGAACGCAGAGAGAAGCAGCATAGAGCATAGATTTGTGAAAGTGCTGAGCTGGTAAAGATGCCGGCGAGGCATTTGCTCGTTAGTAAGGTTTGCTTCACCATGATAGGCTCCTATTGCCAATGTGTTTTGATTCTTTATTAACCATTGGCAAAGAGGAGCTTTTTTTATTATATTAATTGGTTTGTTTGATAGGAAATAAAGTGATGTTAAAAGATTTGGTAATAACGAACAGGAGTTATCGTCGGTTTTATCAGGATGCCGTGATTGAACGTCAGACTCTAATCGAGCTTGTTGACCTTGCCAGGCTATCGGGTTCTGCGGCCAACTTGCAGCCGCTAAAATATATACTTTCCTGTGAGCCTCAAAAAAACGCCCTTGTTTTTCCACATCTCGGCTGGGCCGGATATCTTAAAGATTGGCAAGGCCCGGCTGAAGGAGAAAGGCCGTCAGCATATATTATTATTCTTGGAGACACCGAAATAAGCCAGTCATTTGGCTGTGATCATGGAATAGCGGCTCAGAGCATTCTTTTGGGCGCGACAGAGAAAGGTTTAGGAGGCTGTATGATTGGCACCATTCAGAAAGACGAGTTCCGCAGAGCATTAGACATACCGTCTCATTATGAGATATTGCTTGTGATTGCACTTGGTAAACCAAAAGAAAGAGTAGTAATTGAGACAATCAAACCGGGTGGGAAAATCCAATACTGGCGTGATGCTAAAGGTGGCCATCATGTGCCGAAGCGTTTTTTGGACGACATTATTATTGGTTAGAGCAGAGCGGAAAAGTCAAAGATATTTAATTGGCTTTACATTAATTGAGCTGCTGGTCGTAATTGCTATTAGTGCATTATTAATGGCTATCCTGGTGCCGGTGCTGCGAAAAGCCCGCGAGCAGGCCAAGAATGTCCAGTGCGATAGTAACCTTCGGCAAATCGGCCTGGCAGCCGATTTATACGCCGGTGATTATGATTTGTATATCCCGCGAGGCGCATCAGGCACAAAAGGAAAGGCATGGTATCAGCTTTTTATGCCGTTTCTGTCTCAAAAACCTATCTATAAAGATTACAGCACCGTCAAGATTTTCCGCTGCCCAAGCTATCCCAACCGACAACAGACCATTTGCTATGTTGTCAACGGCTGGGACTTCAGAGATAAAAATGATATGGTTGGCACAGAAACAACCCTGCCTACTAAGCTGACCGATTGCCGTCATAGGTTTCAGACTATCTACCTTGCCGACAACGAAGATGGCTCATGGCGGGCCATAATTCGCTCTGCGGATGATCCGGAGACCGATAGATGTGATGTTTGGAGTCCGAATCATCTGCCATCATCTGAAACACGCGACGCAAGCACTGGCCGACGAGTAGCACGTGCTCGGCATAGATTCGGCTGTAATTGTTTATTTCTTGACTGGCACATTGAGTATATAGCGGCTGAAGATATGACCGTCGGTATGTGGAGATTTGAGAAGTAATTTATCACTCAGTTTGTGTCATAAGGTCAATTTAGACACGAAAACAAAGTTACCAATCACAAAATTGACGGCAGATTTTATAAAAAAAACAGAAAAATGTGTATGATCTTTGTTTGCGAAGTATCTTTATATTATGAAGAGGTGATATGACAGGGCAAGAAGAGCAAAACGAGGCGGCACTGGTTTATGCCGCACAAAGAGGCGAAAAAGAAGCCTTTCGCCTGCTTCTGACGCGAAACTGGACCTGGCTAAGAGCCTTAGTGTACAGCGTTATAGCTGATGCCAATAGTGTAGATGATGTTATGCAAGATATTTGTGTTCAGGTTATTAGAAAAGTTAATACGTTACGTGAGCCGGGGCGTTTTCGTCCATGGATGGCGGTTTTAGCTCGACGTCAGGCTCTGAGGTATAGTCAGCGAAAAAGCCAAAGGAAGGTTATTTCGCTAAATGAGGAAGTAGCTGGCCAGCAATGCGACTATAAAGCTGGCCAGCTACTTGAAAATTTAGAGCTAAAGGAACAGTACCAGCAAGTACTGCAAGCGGTTAAATTACTGCCTGAAATATACCGCCAGGTATTTATGCTGGCACATTTAGAGGATTTAACTTATGCGAAAATCGCCGAGATATTGGATGTGCCTGTTACAACCGTGCAGATTCGGCTTGTAAGGGCTCGGCGAATGATCTTTAACCGGATTATGGGCAAAGAGACAAACAGGGTGCAAGAGGAGTCAATATGAAAGAAGATATGCTGGAAATAATGATTGGAAAATATCTCGATGGCCAGATAACGCCAGGCGAACAGCGAGTATTGGAAGCCGAGCTGGATAACAACTTCCAGGCAAAAGAGCTTCTCCATCATTTGCAGGATTTACACCAGCACAGCTTGGAAGTTATTGCTTCTGAGGTTCTCGAACGTGGAAAAGATGCTGACGAAATCTTTGAACGAGCGTGGCAGCAGCACGAAAAGCATACTTTTCTTAGAGTGATAAAAATAGACAGCAGTCTGCGTTTCGTGGCAGGGATAGCAGCCGGCTTAGTGATAGGACTGGCTTTACATTTTACTATCCTTACGCATCCGACGCCGCCAAATGTTCAAATTGAACCTATTGTCGTAGCACAAAACCCAGATAATCCAACAAATGAAAAGAGACAAAATCTGCCGTTTCCGCAGAACGTAATTCGTAATGTTGACTGGTACACTTTTACCGACAAAAATGGCAATCAATGGCTTGTTGAAGGATTACGAGAAGATGTGGTTAGGACGGCTTCTTTTGAGGATTCCATATAGTACGCAGAATCGGTTGATTCAAGAAAGGAAAATAATGATGCCAAAAAGAATTATCGCGATATGTATTGTGACGTTGCTTTCATTTAGTACAGGTTTAAATGCCCAGCTTGCCCAGTTCACCTTGGTGACTCATCCTGGCGAATATCTAAACCGAATCCAGAAAGCTGGAGCCTTAGCAGGATCGGGGCAGGTAAAAAGTGAACGTGCTTATCTGGGTATCAAGTTAGACCCGGTACCTTTGCCTGATTTATTGAGAAAGCATCTCGGTCTTTCACCCGAACAGGGTATGAGGATAATCAATGTATATCGTGATTCACCTGCGGATAAAGCCGGCCTTGAGAGAGATGATATTATAATCGGTTTTCAAAGTAAAGATGTGACCAATAACAGTGCGTTGGTAATCGCGGTGCGTAAAGCCGGCGTAGGCGCAGAAGTTTCTCTTGAAATTATCCATTTAGGTCAACGCAAAACCGTCGCAGTAAAGCTCGAAGCTTTTAACGGAGAGGTTGACTTGAAATATCCACCGGAGCCGGAATCAGCAGTAGCCTGGCGTCCCGGCAAAGTATATAAGCTCCAGCCGGACGAAGGTAAGTGGATAGAAATTCCTTTTGATGAGCTGCCAGGCAAATTAGAATTTAACATAACAATGCCCTATGGGGGGGAGGGCACTCCGGAATTATTAAATGAGGTGTACTTGTATCACTTTTCCGAAGGCGATGAAACTTATACCATCACCATTAAAGGCAACCCTGCCAAGGATGACACCGAGATTGTTGTTCATGTCGGCGACGCCGAGTACGAGACAGAAGTTGGAGCAATAGATAAATTGCCTGAGAAATACCGAGCCAGTGTGGATGAATCTCTGGAGAAGGCGCGAAAAACCTCACGAGAAAGAATAACAGAGCAGAAAGATGATATGGATAAAGAAATGAATTTCCCCTTAAATCGTCCAGTACAGCCAGCTGGACCAGACGACAAAATTTTTGACATGATAGAAAAACAGATGTTCGAGTTTCAGAAACGATTAGAGAAACTTGAAGAGCTGCAAAAGGATTTCTTCGAACGGTTTCCGGGTAAGCTTGAAGAGCAGAAATCTCAAGAGCCGGAAAAAACAGGGCAAGACAAAATTTGAGACTCCCTTCCCCCCGCATGCTTTCTGCATTGCGAAGGGACAAATCGGCAGATTGCCGATTTGTCCCTTGTTTTTATTGACACTTCCATCGAAGATGGTATAATTTCCATCATTGATGAATGAGAACAAAATCACTCCAAAGCCTATGAGTATGGATATAAGTAAAAGCCGAATCTTAAGAACAATAACCTCGGTTATTTGTTTGTGCGCCTTTTGGATGGACAGTGCTTTCGGAGATGCGAAAGGAATTTATCCAAAAAGGCCGGCGAAAATTGCTCGTATTAGCCGGGCAGGGAATGTTCCAAATAGGTCCGTCAATGCAATGGCTTACAGCCAATTGGCCGGAACTGTTGACCTTTCTGCTATTAATTTCCATACCCCTTTTAGCCAGGCAATCGAAATTTTGCAAAATTCAATGCATCCTTCATTAAATATTGTTGTGCTGTGGAGGGATTTGAGCGAAAACGCCTCTGTGGAACGGGATACGCCCGTCTGCATGGAAGGTCTTTCAGGGATTCAAATTCGTACAGCTCTGGAGCTTTTATTGAGGGCGGTTTCAAGCAGCACAAGCCAATTGGGTTATATAATTGAGGGTGGGGTAATCATTATTGCTACGAGGGATTCACTGCCGGTAAAGAGGGTGACGCGAGTTTACGATATCAGTGACTTGGTAGCTGAGCCTGCCAACTATCGTTTTGGAATTCCCTTTGCGCCGTTCGGGCTAGGAAATGCCGGATTAGGTGGAGGCTGGATGGGTCAAGGGGCAGGGCGAAGTCCTGCACCGGTTCAAGCCCGGCTTCAGCGGGCCGGTGGTTTTGGCGGAGCTGGTGGAGCAAACCGGCGGTAAGCCCGCATAAAAAATCTGCCAAAGGCTGTTAAATATTTAGCCCCACGCTTGCCCGCCGTCCTTTTGGTGGGTTTCACGTGGGGTTTTTTGGGGATTCAGAAAGCAAAAGGATGCAGAAGAATGGATATTAAGGTTACAAGTTCGGCTTTTAAGAATGAAGGTTTAATTCCAGCTAAATTTACCTGCGATGATGAGGATGTTTCACCGCCGTTGCAATGGGATGAAGTTCCGCAAGGTACCAAGAGTATAGCGCTTATATCCGATGACCCGGATGCGCCAATGGGTACGTGGGTACACTGGGTTTTATTTAATCTGCCCCCGGATACAAGGGAATTGGCGGAAGATATTCCACCTGACAGGGCTTTGCAGGGTGGAGCTAAGCAGGGCACTAATGACTTTGGCAGGATTGGCTATGGCGGGCCTTGTCCACCCAGCGGCACACATCGATACTTTTTTAAGATTTATGCTCTCGATGCAGAAATCAAACTGCAGGCCGGTGTTAGAAAACGTGATTTACTCAAAGCGATGGAGGGACATATCATCGGCCAGGGACAATTAATGGGTAAGTATAAAAGATGATAAACCGACATAGGTAGGGTGGGCTGTGCCCACCATTTTAAAAATAATTTATGGAGGTACGAGAAATGTTTAATTCAAAAAGGTTAAGAATCGCAATCATTATCATTTCGCTGACTTTCTTGAGCTTCGCTGCTGTAGCAGCAGAGAAGGCGCCGGAGCCGAAAGGTGATAAGCTGCTTCAGATAATTCCTACGGATAGTTTGTTTTGTATTCGAGTGAATAATCTTGATTATACTCTCGGCC
>CAZRNB010000130.1:0-7968 GCA_964601355.1 uncultured Pirellulales bacterium | reverse complement strand
CTAGGCCTCAATCATATCAGAGTACACGATTGGAAACAGCCTTTCATGGGATTACGAGACTACGAGACTAAGTGCGGGAAAGTCCGCCACACCCACCAGATATACGGCAGGTAAACTCCGGCGGATAAGTCGTGTTAAATGCAATGCGTAAAAAAATCTTAAAACGCTGCATAGCGTAATCAAGGATAACAACCCACCCCAGCGGGTTTATCTGTAGCTTGCAAGTGAAGTTAACCGTTTGATGATAACACCAAAGAACAGATGATGACAGTAGTGCCAATACAATACAAGGCACGGTAAATCCATTTGTTAGATCGCTCAGAAAGAGTAACCCCACCGATAGTTTGAATTTCCCAACCTCTCACAAATAGCGTTCCCCACAGAAGAAACATGGCTCCTGTGATTTGAAATGATGTAATTACAATATTAGGCACAGAGCCGAAAAATTTATCAATGACTTGGCCGAGAATATATCCGATTGCAGCGGAAGCAATAATAAGTAGAAGAGAGTAACAGAACGCTCGACGAATTACAAATGCATGCTGTTCAGGAGGAGGTGGAGGTTGTGAGAAATTTTTTCGCTCTTCATTATCCTTTTCCTCCTCCTTGACTAATTTTGATGGTCGGAAGATCGCAAGCATGCACAGATATGTTGCTCGTAAAAAACTGACTTTAGTAAGACGTGTATCTGCCATATTAGAATAATACGATTAACATAATAATATACAACCCAATTCAGCCCGTTTTAAAAACCTGACTTATTAAAAATTTATCCGCCAGTCTGTGTGGCGGATAAACAACAGATCATCAATTTACATTGATTTTAAGCGGTTATACAATTCAGTGTTGTCAACAGATTTATCATAAAAGCAACCTTTAAGACCATTTTAAATTTACCTTATTATGCGCTATTTATTATCTAGCGCTGAATACAATATTCTATAGTAACGCGATTCACTTGTATCGCTTCCAAAGCCCGTAAACGGTTCCAAATGTTGTATTCGATTCAAAACATTGCTATTTTCTATATCATCAGGAATCGTTTTTATAGGATAGAAGATTACCATAAAGATTTCATCCATATTATGAAACTCATACTTATTTTCAGACTCAATGTCATCAAAAGTAAACTTACCACCAATATATCGTTTGTAAAATGGTTCTATCGCACTACCGTGGAGAATGCTTTTGACTACACCACTTACTATTCTTGCAGAATGTATGTATTGCTTTGGTTTTAATAAGACTAACCATATCTCAATTTTTCTACCCTTCGAAAGATAGAGTAATGTACGCACTCTTTCGAAAAATACAGATTCTTTATTTATGCGATTTTTTAGTTCATTGAACATTTCTTATACTTTTATTGTCACTTAACATAATAATATACAACACTTCCGGCTTCCATCCTTTGCAACGGCAGTGGCTTTGCCGCTGCGGAGGACAGGTCACTTGCGCTTCCGACTTCGTCCCGATACACGACATCGGGACTACGCCGGACGAGCTGCCGTGACAAGACAATATTTCAAGACCACTTATGAAATATAAATCCAAGGTGTGCTCTCGCTTGTTGTTATGTAATTTACACTTCCGGCAGGGAATTTTCAAGGGAAAAGTTTTCAGAACAGGTTGCGTGTCGAGATTGTTCATCCTTCGCAGCAACGCTGATGCAGAGAATGGATGGGCAAAACTCACATCACTCGCGAATAGAAACCCAATGTCATTCCGACCGAAGCCCCCGTGTCTTCTGTCCTGCTGCCTCGACTTGCGTCGAGAGACGCAGAGGCAGGCGAAGACAGAAACAGGGGCGAAGCGGAAGAATCTGCTTTGAAGGCAGACCTCTCAGGCTACGGCAGGCTCCGCCCTGACGAGTCCACTCGGCCATTCGGCCTCGGTCGAGGTGACAAAGAGGGACCAGCCGTACTTCGATGTGCCGGAAACACTCAAATAAGAAGCAATAAAGACCATACGAGAAGGCTTCAATAAATACGTGCAAATTGCAGGGATAAACAATATAAATCTCTATGGCCTCTGTGGCTGTGAAAAATCCAATTTAGACAATCTTGAGCTTAAATCGCCTATCGAAATTCATTTTATTGAGGATCCTCTTGGCCTCGGCAATCTCCGCCTCATCCACTTCTTTTATGCTGACAGTATAGGTTCGATAGCTCGTGGTAATATTCACCATATCGCCTTCGATTTCCACCTGCTTTAGAAGCTCATTCTCCACGTAAGAAAAATCATCGAAAGAAACCTTAACGCCACGCTCGGATTCGTCCAGAATAAACTCATATTTCGGCGTACGAAGGAGAGTTAGACTCTTAACATCTAAATCCTCATTGAAAGGTATGGCAAAAGAAACAATAAGGTCATCTCCATCTTTAGTTGTTATGAATGATGCGTTTTCCATAAATGCCAGCTATCCTTACGCCAAAAATTAACATGCCCAATTACAGTACAGACATAAATCAAAGGTGTGCCCACTTATTAGCAGATAATTTATACTACTGGCGAGCGATTTTCAAGCAAAAAGTCTCAGGGGCAAAAGAGCATAAGGCATAAGATAAAAAGGGCATAAGGGCACAAGTCACAAGAGCACAAGTAAACAAAATTTCTCCTAACGGCGGATAAACTCCAGGGCTAAATATTTGTTCCCTGCATATCTTTGTTAATGAGTGACGCCTTCCAGCCAGTGGTCGGCGAAGACAGCAAGGTCAAAGAAGTTCACCGAGCCGGACTGATTAAGGTCCATACCGCTGCAAAAAGAATTGGCCGGCGTACAATTGTTCTGCCGCCAACGCTGTGCAAACCAGGCAAAGTCAATCATATTCACGCCATCCGGACAGCGAAAGTCGCCAATAGGAATCTGCCACAGCAAGATGGGATAATTCATCCCTTCACAAATGGTCCAATTGCTGAAAAAATCCCACCCGGAATTGCTGAATGTACTTGCTGTCTGCATCTGGGCTGTCGTTTTGCCTGTGCCGTCGGCGCTGGTTGTTTGGCCGCTGGCCTGAACATCCCAGAAACAATTCCAGACCATTACCAGGATTCTTTTGTATCCCACAAAACCGCCGGCGTATTGATTTGCAGTGATTTTGCCTGCCGAATAGCATTTGGCGGCTGCGCCGCGCACAAATTGTCCTGCAAGTCCACCAACATAGATGTTCCCTGTGACATCGCCGATGGCGTAGCTGTCGCTGATTGTGCTAAATTCGTGATCGGTAATGCCCACAAGGCCTCCGACGTTTTCGTTGCCGGAAACAGCAGCCGTGGAGTAGCAATTGGTCACTAAGCCGTCGCCGAGCAATCCCGTCAATCCGCCTGCGTACGCGTCACCCCAAACACGGCCGCTTGTATAGCAACTGGCAATAGTCCCATCGTTTGTTCCCACCAGTCCGCCAACATATATGCCGCCAAAGACATCGATATCTTTAGCGTAGCAGTTAGTGATTCTTCCTTCATCGAGGTAGCCGACTAATGAGGCAACGTTCGATCCTTGTGCAACAACCCTGGGATTGACTAATCCGAGGTTCTCAATGCGTCCTCTGACGTACGTAAAAAGGGCGACACCGTTTCTGGTTGATGATGTGTAGCTAAGGTTCGAGATTGTTTTTCCATTGCCGTCGAAGACGCCGGAAAACGATTGATTTTCAATCGCTCCCCAGGCTGTCCATTTGCCGATGATGTTGAAGGTTGCGGCTGTGAAGCTCCTCAAATCAATATTTTCCATTTGCTTAAAGTGTTTGTCCCAGTCGGAAGGATTAGCGCCGATTGTATTCATTTGCTCAGCCGTTTTGATCAGATATGGGTCTTCCGCTGTCCCGCTGCCGCCGCCATACTTTGCCTGGGTCGGCAAGGCGGAAAAGCAGAATATAGAAAATACAAGCGACGGTATTAGAAAAGCCTTGCTTAAATTGCACATTCTTTTTCTCCTCCTAAAAAGAACAGATCGGAATTAGCATTATGAATCAATTATACCAGCTATTTCAGATTATTCTCAGCAATAAACCTAAGTGTTTTATTTAAGCCATGTTGGGCCGAAGTTAATATCAACTTTTAAAGGGACATCGAGCTTTATCGCCTCGGTCATATCTTTGCGTATCCAGACTGCATGTTTTTCGGCCTCAGCGGCTGGCAGCTCAAAAACGAGCTCATCATGAACTTGGAGCAGCATTTTTACAGGCAGATGCTCTTTCTCAATTTTCTGCTGAATGGATACCATGGACACTTTTATCAAATCTGCTGCCGAACCCTGAATCACGGTATTTATAGCGAGCCGTTCAGCTTGTGAGCGTTTGCCGGCGTTTTTAGCGGATAAATTCTGGATATTCCGACGGCGGTGCAAAATAGTCTCGGCGTAGCCGGTGCGTTTTGCCCGTGCAATACAATCGTCCATAAATTTACGGATTGATTTATAGCGGGCAAAATAATCGTCAATAAATTTTTTGGCCTCGGTCTGGCTTATCCCTATCGAGCGTGACAGTCCGAAGGCGCCTTGTCCATAGATAATGCCGAAATTGACAGCTTTGCAGCGTGACCGCATTTCGCTTGTCACCTGCTCAAGCGGCACATTAAAAATCTGCGAAGCAACGAAGCGGTGAATGTCCTGATCAGCAGCAAAAGCAGCCGTTAGAGCTTGGTCTTTTGAAAAATCCGACAGCAACCGGAGCTCAACTTGTGAATAGTCCGCGCTTAATATGCAGCCATCTTTATCTTTTGGGATGAAAGCTGAGCGAACCTTGCTGCCGAGCTCGGTCCGGATCGGGATATTCTGTAAATTTGGGTCGCTGGAGCTTAGCCGGCCCGTCGCGGTGACGGTCTGGTTGAACGATGTGTGTACACGTCCAGTTCGTGCGTTGATTAATGAGCCGAGTTTTTCGACATAAGTGCTCCGTAGTTTATTTAACATGCGATATTGAAGGATTAGCTCGATTATAGGATGCTCTCCAGAAAGCTCTTCGAGCACCGCTGCGTCCGTGCTTCTGCCAGCTTTGCCAACGCGAATGGATTTTAGCTTGAGCCTATCAAAAAGAATCTCTGCAAGCTGCTTTGGAGAATCAATATTAAATACTGTGCCTGCCTGCTCGTAAATCCGCTCGGCCACCGTCTTGAGTGTTTCATTGATCTCGCCGGACATCCTCCGCAAAAGCTTCGTGTCGAGCGAGACGCCGTTGTGCTCCATTGCAGCCAAAACCGAGACTAAAGGCATTTCTACATCGTAAAATAATTTTTCGAGCATCGGTTCCGCTTCGAGGCGTTTTTTAAGATAAAGGTAAAGCTGCCATGTTATGTCGGCATCTTCAGCAGCGTATTCACAGGCTGTGGTTGTGTCCACCATATCAAAGGTAAGCTGGTTTTTGCCTTTACCTATCAGTGCGGAAATGGGAATGCTCTGGTAATTGAGAAAGTCCAACGCCATTTGGTCTAATGAATGGCTTCCGCGCTCAGGGTCGAGACAATAAGAAGCAACCATCGTGTCAAAGTAAATCCCTTTTAAGGGCATCCCTGCGTTTTGCAGCACAAGCGTATCATACTTGATATTTTGGCCGACCTTTTTTACATTTTCATCCGCCAATATTGGCGCCAGCTCGCGACGGACTGCGTTAATATCAAGATGCTTTGAACCCATCGGTGCTCTCACGGGAAGATAAAAACCGGTTCGCTCTTTCCATGAAAAATTGATGCTCACAAGCTCCGCCCGCATCGGCTGAATCGAGGTGGTTTCGGTATCGATGGCAAATATTTTCTGTTCTTTAAGCTCAGTGACAAACTTTTCGAATTTCTCCTGCGAATCTATCAGCTTATAATCGTGTCTCGTATTGCGTATATCGTATTGCGTATTGCGATTTTGTTGTACGACATACGCATCACGCATTGCGCATGACGAATCGCCAGTCAGGCCGAGCTGAGTTAAAAGACGATTAAAACCAAGTTCGGTAAAAATTCCGGTGAGCTTTTCTTTGTCAAATTCCTTCACGGCCAGAGCGTTGTAATCTATATTCAGAGGGACGTCGCAATCAATAGTCACCAGTTCCTTGCTCAAAGTGAGTTGCTCTTTGAACTTTTGAAGGTTTTCGCCGCGTTTGCCTTTTATCTCATCAATGTGCTTATAAATATTTTCAATTGAGCCATACTTGCCAATCCAGTCCAAAGCGGTTTTTGGGCCAACATCCGGTATGCCGGGGACATTGTCTGACGCGTCACCCTGTAAAGCGAGACAATCAATAAACTGCTCAGGTTTAATTCCCATCTGCTGTACCATCCCTGTGGCATCCATGCTGGTATCGGTCTTGATGTCGAAAGTGCTGATATGCTCATCGAGCAATTGAAGGACATCTTTGTCGCCTGAGCAAATAAAACAATCGTAACCATCAGCGGAGGCTTTTTTGGATAATGTGCCGATCACGTCATCAGCCTCGAAGCCATTCAGTCGTAATACGGGAATGTTCATCGCTTCCAGGATTTGTTCGATTCGTCTGATTTGAGCCGGCATATCATCCGGCATCGGCGGACGATTGGCTTTATACTCCGGATACATTTCGTTTCTGAAAGTAGGACCAATGCTGTCCATTGCCACGGCTAACATATCAGGCTTTCTGCGCTGGATAAGTCCTGCGATAGCTGTGGTGAAGATATATGTGGCTTTGGTCGGCTCGCCGGCTGGACTGGTTAATCGCTGCCGCATCGGAGCAAAGTAAGCGGCATAAATATGTGCGTGGCCGTCAATTATGTAGAGCGTTTTAGCCATTGGCTCCACTTTATTTATTGCGGGCTGTGCTGTCAAGGGGACGGCTGGTAATTCTATGAACCTTGGGGAAATAAAAGAGATAAACTGCATCAATACATCAACAATTCTATAACGCCTGTTGGAACGAGTGGTTTCATGTGGGAAGTTCAGAACAGCGAATTCGCGGTGGTATTTTTTGGCGGCTCGGTCGTAGGCTTTAGCTGCCTTTACCTCATCGTCAAATGAGCCAAGAGATATGGGATGGCCATTGACTCTGATATTTGCCTGATAGGTTTTGCTGTTGGAGCGTGAGGTTACGCCCTTATACTTCGAGGCGTAGGTTCGGTTGCCGCGTTTGGCACGATTACAACTGTTTTGAGCGTGAGTGGCCGGCCGCAGATTTGCCTTTCTATTGTCCAGGCCGTTGCGATTAATATGGTCCACAAACATGTTGTGAGGGACCTTGAGTATTAATCGGTGCATAGGAATATTACGCTGTTTTCCATTACTGCCTTTTACACCTCGGACGGCATAGAATATTCCTCTATTTCTGGAAGCGCACCATTTCTCCTTCGATAGATGTAAGAAATCGTCGGGATCGACAATGGCGTATTTGCCCCGTGTCAGTGGTATTCGGTGGAAGGAATAGCCATAACGAAATCGCCGATATAAAAGCACAGGAAGAACCATGAATTGGTCAATCCAGACCGGAATCTTTATGACAATCTGAATAATTCCCCTCCGGTGATTTGTAGGTTATCAATGGCTATGTATTTGGAGATTTAGGTCAAAATGAGGCTAATTTTGAAATTTGCATTGTAATTTTGCATTTTACATTTTGATTTTTGAATTTTTTCTCCCCCCATAATTAGGCTGAACATGCTCGTTTGATGCAAAAATTCATGAATTTAAGGACGTGGCCGGGA
Source organism: uncultured Pirellulales bacterium (assembly GCA_964601355.1). Lineage (GTDB taxonomy): Bacteria > Planctomycetota > Phycisphaerae > Sedimentisphaerales > Anaerobacaceae > CAZRNB01. Next base: position 312 of record CAZRNB010000130.1, on the reverse strand, counting down.
GCGTAAGCGACCGGCAGTAAAGGAATAAAAAAAATTTTCAAAATTCAGATTTTTGTTTTCGACTACCATCGTTTTTGATTGAAGTTTCGCTAAAATGGTTACGCAATAAAATGCGCTATAAAAAACCCCGCCATGAATGGCGGGGCTAAACATTTTTTTGTTTAGCCGGCACTTTTATAGTGCCGGTCAATATAATGCGGCGACGGGCAGTATAAACCACGGATTTCACGGATTAACACGGATTTTGAAATGTTTAGCCGTCGCCGAAGCGGCGACGGGCAATATATGATTTGTAATCCCATGAAAGGCTGT
>CAZRNB010000129.1:0-7975 GCA_964601355.1 uncultured Pirellulales bacterium | reverse complement strand
CCCAGCACGAGCGTTTGCTTTTTCATCGCCAGGGAATTTGAATTACTTGACAAACTGCACGTCTAATATATGTGTGGAGCAGGATATACACGGATCGTACGAACGTACCAGCATTTCGAGTTTTTGACGGACGGCTTCCTGACCCTCATCAATTATTTCAGGCACCAGCTTCTCAAAGTCTTTTTGAATATTTGCGTGGTTCTGGTTTGTCGGGATGCAAATATCGGCACCTAAAGTATTGCCATTTTTATCAAATTCGTACTCGTGAAAAAGAATGCCGCGAGGCGCCTCGACACAGCCGACACCTTTTCCAGCTTTGGGAGAACTTGTGACTTTCTCCCCCTTCAGCCCTTTGGATAATATCTGGTCGATAAGAGCGATGCTTGTCTCAACAACATGGAAGCACTCGACAAGCTGAGCCACTGTATTCATATACGGATTGCAGCAGCCCTTTTTCAGGCCGAACGTCTTTGCAGCATCCTTGCCCATCGGCGAAAGAAGCTCTGCGTTATTGTTAAACCTCGCCAATGCCCCGACCGCATAGCTGTCACGGTGCCACTTTGCCCACTTGGCCGTTGATTGCTCAACGATATACTCGTTCGCCACTTCGTGCCATTTTTCGATCGGCAGGACTGCGTCCTTGTTGTCGGTCGAGGTGATGCCGCCGTGATAGAACGTATATGTCGGCGGATTAGTCTGTTTGAGCGACACATATTCGGTTGGGCGTTCAAACTTTGGAATGTTGCCCGCGATACTTAAAACCACATCGGCAATCTTCTTTAAGTCGGGTACGGTATCTTTAAGCGTTTGCTGCAACTGGTGAAGCTGTTGTTCGGTAGGCGTGCGTGTAAGCCCTCCCGGTATGAGCGTTACAGGATGCGTGGTTCTACCTGCGAGCAGATCTGACCATTCGTTGGCAATTCTATGGACTTTAACAATTGTCTTAACGACGTCTTCAGCCCTGGCAACCAGCGGCACAACCGAAGGTGTGCCGAAGAAATCAGGGGCAGCCAGGTATCCAATATGCAAAACATGGCTTTGAATCTGCTCCGAATAGTGCATAAGTATTCTGAGCTTGTCGGCCTGCTCGGAAACCTTCAAGCCCAGAGCTGATTCCACTGCCTTGGTGGCGGCAAGAGAATGTGTAATAGAGCATATCCCGCAGATTCGCGAGACAATCGTCTGAATGTCCTGGTAGCTGTGGCCTCTGACCATTGCCTCGAAGAATCGCGGCGCCTCCGGGACCTGCCATTGTAGTTTCCCGATTGTACCGTTGGTGACATTGACAACGATGTTGCCGTGTCCCTCGACACGCGTTATATGATGAACATTGATATCTAAGCTATTATGCATTTGTTGGCCCCTGACCGCTTCCAAAAAGAACCATTTTGCCTTTGAGCGCTTCGACACTCAAACCGTACTTTTCGATGACATCTTTGGCTGCGTTGACGTTAGGGTCATCCACATATCCCCTGCAGCCAAAACACCTGAAGCCCGATGACGGACATCTTGCGCCGCATCCGGCTCTTATAATCGGCCCCAGACAAACCTGCCCATAATCCCACAGGCAGGGATTGCCGCGGGACTTACATTCGACGCAGACGGGGTACTCCGGTATCTCAGGCCGCTTTCCTATAAGCAGACAACGAATCATATACGTGAACTCTTTTCTATCTATGGGGCAGCCGTGGATTTTGTAATCCACCTTGACAACCTCATCCACAGCCTTTGTCGGCACCGTATCAAGGTGCGGCATATCTGCCGCCTTGCCATACACGCATCGTTTAACGTCTGCCAGGTCGAAGTTGTTCTTGAGCTTGTTTATTCCGCCGATTGTGGCGCAGGCGCCAAGAGCAATTAGAGTCTTGGCTCTTGTTCTTATAATCTCAAGGCGTTTTTCATCTTCGGGTCGTGTGATGGAGCCTTCAATAATGACTATATCGTACTCCCGGCTTTGCTCGCTCATCGCCTCACGCCACTCAACCACGTGAACGGCATCAACCAGCTCAAGCAGCTCCTCTTCAAGGTTCACAATCTGAAGCTGGCAGCCTTCACAGCAGGCAAAGTCAAAAATAGCTACTCTGGGTCTATCCATATTATATTGCCTCCGGCGCTATACTCAGGTCCGAAAAACGAAATACTGGCCCATCTATACAGACATAAAAGTTATTTATCTGGCAGTGTCCGCACTTGCCCGCGCCACACTTCATTTTTCGCTCTAAATTGAGAAAGATGTTCTCGTGGGGCACCTTCGCCTCATTCAAAGCCAGCAATACGAACTTATACATAATCGGCGGCCCGCAGATGAACACAAGTGCCGAACGAAGCTCCATCTCGATTTTCGGTATCATTGTTGTCACAACACCGACATTACCAAGCCAGCAGTCATCGGCCTCGTCCACCGTCTCCATAAATTTTATGTCGTTGCGGTGAGACCAGGCATCGAGCTCCGAATGGAAGAACCGCTGCGCCATACACTTTGTTCCCAATAAGACAGTCAGCTCTCCGTAGTCGGCACGATTATCAAGGATGTAATTGACGAATGACCGCTGCGGCACAAGGCCGATTCCGCCGCACACAAACACGATATTTCTCCCCTTTGCCCCTTCTGTGGGGTATGTACCCTTACCGAAAGGGCCACGTATTCCGATTTTGTCGCCGATCCTGAGGCGATGGATTGCATTAGTGACATTACCGATTCTGCGGACAACAAGCTCAAAGTAACCCTTCTGGGTCGGTGACGAAGAGACTGTTATCGGCGCCTCTCCGATTCCTGCCACCGAGACCTCGACAAACTGACCCGGTATAAAATCGAACGGCTCGCTTTCATCGAATGAAAGCCGAAGATACATTTCTGTTGGATTCATAAGCCGCTTTTTTTCGAGTGTCACCAGCCTCGGCAGGTAAACGTCTTTTTCAGCAGCGCAACGCTCACATATTGCCATAACTTTTTACTCCACAAACTACCTTATTCGATTGAAATCAATGGATACCCAGGTCATCGACAAGTCTGTTATATACATTAACAGGATTAGCAATATCCGGCAGACAGGCGTCTATGCAGCGGCCACAGCCGACGCAAGCTATTTGGCCGCCTATCTTTTCAGGCACATATTTGCCTTTTCGGTAGAGCCGGTGTCTGAAGCGGTCGGCTCGTTTTTTCCTAAACTCGTGTCCGCCGGCAACTTTGGTGAAGCCGTCGAGCAGGCAGCCGTCCCAGGCCCGCTGCCTTTTACCCGTTATAAAGTCCCAGCCGACATCGTCCTGGATATCAAAACAGTAGCACGTCGGACAGACCATGTTGCAGGAGCCGCAGTTAAAACATGTTTTAGCTTTTTCCTCCCAAACGGGATGGTTATACGCACGCTCCAAAAGCCTCGGCAAATCTGTAACGTTGCAGCGCAACTGATGTTTGTTCAGGCCGGCCTCATTCTTGTCCCACACTTGCTGACGTTTTTTTAAATCTTCTTTGCTCGCCTCTGTCACACCGATAGCCTTGGCCAAAAGCTTTTCTCCTTTTTCAGTTGCAGCCTCGGCGATGTATGAGTCCCCAATATCAGTCAATAGCACATCATATCCATTTTTGACGGTGGCTGTGCCCATGGATGAAGCAAATACGTTTTTCGACGGTTTAGCCACGTCGCAGGCGATTATTGTGGCGCTATCGCGTCTGGCAAAGTAATGAGAGTCAACGTTATCCTGTCTGAAAAGCTCATCGAGCTGGTTTATTGCGACCATATCATAAGGATGAACCCCGATCAGCACAAACTGTTCGCAATCGTATTGGGAACTGTAACCATCGCCGACCTCATAAGTGATCAGAGTCTCAACCGACGGCAAAAAGAACTTTTTCGGCGGCTGCAAAGTTACATCATAATCAAGCCTCATGTCTTTGGCTGAGACAAGCAATCCGAAATCGAATCTATCGCCCTTGGCCTGCACGCCTATCACCTTAGCCGTTCGGATAAGGTCGTCAACCAAGCGTGCGAAAACGTCCTTTTTTAGTTTCTTTATGCTCATTTTCTTGTCCTAAGATAAAAATCCCAGCAACACTCAACGCCATCTTACCAACAGGCAAAATTGCGATTTCTCTTTGCTCTGTAGGAAATACCCTCTGTCATTTCGACCGAAGTCCCGATTCATCGGGACGAAGTGGAGAAATCTATTCAATAGCAGATTTCTCGACTCGCCTTCGGCTCGCTCGAAATGACGTTCTGACCTGTTTTCTTCAAAGCGATTTCTCTTTCGTTCCTCACCTCACTGGAATATAGTAAGGCAGGCGAGCGATACCCATTGCTATATCAACGGAATACATAAGACAGAATATAAAGAAATAATCCAGCTTTCTAAATTCTGTCCCGCCTCTGCGGTTTTAAGACCTCTATCGTCCCGTCTTGCAGCACGATAATTTTGCACTTGTGAACACAATCACAAATTATTTAATTGTATTATTTAGCACTTTGTAACATACCTGTAAAGAAAATATGCCAATTTTTTTAAAGCAGGCACGTTCTCAATATCTGCAAAATGGATCTCAAAAGCGTATCAGGTCATCCGGTTTTCCAGCAGTGGATATCAGGATATTAGGGTATCAGGACAAACTGATGTTCTGCCTTCTCCGAGCATCAAGTCGGTAGGGTGGGGCTCGCCCCACCAATTTTTCTAAATATTGAAGCCCGCAATTCACTCGCCCTTGCGTAGTCGCTTTCCTGATATCCTGATTCTCTGATCCAGCTACGGCCCGCGCCTTCGCCGAGCCGAAGCCGGACAAGGACATTTGGCTGAGGGACTCGACTGAGCTCAGCCGAACGTCCTCAGTCGAAGTCCTCACCGCAAGGCTTGGGGATGGCCACTTATTTCATATCCGGCGAAACACGTACGCAAAACTATAGCGACATTGATGACTCAGGTACATAGTCTTTTCGATTAATCAAAAAGACTATTTCAATTTTATATCTTCTTTATTTGGCTGACACCTGGTATTCCGTTGGCGTTTAGAAATGGCAGCAAGGTGAAACTTTTTACCCTGCGAAATAGTGCGCTACGCAGCACGAGTGCCCATCTGTGCATGTCACCTTTGCAGGCTGTCACATTTGCAGGTTAGGCAGGGTCATTATATTGCCTATTATCGATACTTGTCTTGAGCAGGGTCGAAAGAATGGCTCACCCCCATTTGTCACCTCGACCGAAGCTGCAAGAGCCTGCCCTGAGCGAAGTCGAAGGGCCGAGCGGAGAGGTCTGCCCCCTGACCCCTGTTACGAGCGACGAGGAACGGTTTCATTGACCTTCGATATTGTTATCGCCCCATAGGAATCCGCTGCTTAAGCTTGCAAACGGCGTACCACCATAAGCACCCATGTTCACTCTGCCTCCGTTAGGCATCCGCTCGCGTCCCGGATACACGCTCGGATCACCGGCGTCAATACACGGGCTTGTGACCGAATCCGTCACCCACGCGCTATTTCCCGGCGAGTATCTGCCGTATCGGGACTTTAAATGGTAGTCGCCGCCAGCCGGATCGGCAAACAAAGGATCCGTGTTTATGTTGCCCATATCTCTGCCGATGGCGCTTGTCTGCGAGATGCAGCTATATCGAGCACGGCACTGGAATAAATCGCCGTTTCTATTGCTCCAAAGAATACAGTTTGTTATCGTTGGGTCCGCTCCTTCATAAGCAACGATCCCGGCCTGGTTATTGGCTATCGTCAAATTAGACAGCTTAGGCGAAGAGCCTTCGCAGAAGACGCCCGCATCGCCGCAGCCGGTAATAACGAAGTTACGCACTACGCTCATCGAGCTCTCTGCGCCGTAGAAGGAAAAGGCATAACCATTCAGGGCTGTAACCACGGCTGCATCGTCTGCGCTCTGCACCGTTACCGCCTTGCGGTTGAGTGACACCTCCTCCCGATAAAGGCCCGGCCAGACCATGATGGTATCGCCGTCGATGGCCTCATCCACTGCCCGCTGAATAGTCGCGAATGCTTCGCTTCTGCTGGTGCCGAAGTTACCATCGCTGCCGCCGGCACGGTCAACGTGGAAAATAATAGGACCAATGCTCTTGCTTGCCTCAACGGTTCCACCGAAAGCGCCCATATTTATACGCCCGCCATTAGGATACGGCTCTGAGCCGACAGAATCCTGGGGATCGCCTGCATCAATACAAGGGCTGTGTGAGTCATCCCTGTCCCAGACTCCGGATTGCGGCTCGAAACGCCCTGTGACCGATTGCAGATGATAGTCGTCTCCCGTTGAAGATGCAAACAGAGGAGGCGAGCTTATGTTTCCTGGCCCTGATTGTAATAGGCCGACATTCGAATAGAGAATGGGGCTGCTTGAGGTTGGATTAAGAAGCACAATATCTGTGCCTTCATTATACCATATAATACTATTTCTGATTGCAATATCGCTGCTTATCGAGTGAACTCCGCCCACGTAAGACAACGATGCAGCTCCTGTCAGCTCATTATCGGCGATGGTGCAGTTTGTTATCCGCACATACTCGCTGATGCTGTCCTGCTGGGCATCGGCCAGCGGACCGGCAAAAACGCCGCTGCCGACGTCGGCAGTATTACCCGATATAATACAGTGGTCCAGGGTCAATTCTGAAGAAGAGCCGCCGCAGAAGATACCGCCACCCCTGGCTCCTGCCGCGGCGTTATTAGATGAAATGACGCATTTAGACATTTGTACCATGCTTTGCCAGCAATATATACCCGCCCCGTGGCCGATCTGCGAACCGCCCGTGGCAGAGTTGTTATTTTCGATAGTACAATTGATTATCATGGCGTCGGAACCTCTTATCAGCCCGATGCCGCCGCCGTGTCCGCCGGTTTCGGCCCCTGCCCCGGCGGAATCGGCGGAACAATACTCAATCGTACAATCGATAATTGTCGGCGCACCACCGGAAGCCGCGATGCCGCCGCCAATCGCCGCCGTGCACTGTCTAATACGGCAGTCAACAATGGTTGGACTGCTGGATGCGCAATATATACCGCCGCCTGTACCGGAGCCGGTTACACGAGCGTTTGTGATTGTAAAGCCCTCCAGAAGGGAGCCTGAGCCTTCCGCTCCATGGAAGTAAAAACCCCTATGGTTCTGGCCTCCGCAGTCAATTATCGTCCAGTCCGGCCCATCAGAGCTGCGCACGGTGACAGCTTTTCCACGAAAGTCGATGTCCCTGTTGCCGTCGCCTCTGTATGTGCCGGGAGCAACCTCTATTATATCGCCGTTTGAAGCAGCATCTATCGCTCTCTGGATTGTGGGAAATTGCGCCGGCACACGAATCGTAGCAGGGGACGAGTACAAATTGACAACAAGGTTATCGATCAGCACTTCAGTTCCATAGAAAATAATGTAGCAGGTTCCGCTGACCGATTCGAGCGGAATATCGTGACTTCCCTCTCCAAGCTCGATTGGAGACGACCAATTAACACCGTCGCTCGAAAGCGAATACCGTAAATAGCCCGAGAGAGAAGGAAATACATTGGAGCCGTATGTGAAACGCACGTCAACATGCAGACTCCCGCTGACGGCTACAACCGGCTGCACTGGACTGAGCGGAAAACAATAACCAAGATGAGCCGGCTGGCCGTGATAGTCTCCAAGCGCAAGAGCTCGCTGCGATCCCGTATCAAGATAATACAGATATGGCTCCGCCGGAGGAAAAGCCCCCTGAGGCCAAAAAACGGAGTGAATGTAGCTGTCCCCGGAAGCTTCTTCGCCGCTGTAACTGTCACGGTACTCGTAGCTCCAGGCAGCAATCGCCCCACTCGGAGATATACACACTGCTGTGATAATCGCTGCAATACAAAGATAACTGATACCGTACAACCTCATTTACCCTGCCTCTGCCGCATACTTAGTCAAAAGGTAGGGTGGAGCAAACCCCACCCGATTACCCTCATGGTCCGCCTAAGACGGAAAGCCCACCCTATTCATGAAAGGCTGTCGATTGTCAAATAAGATTTTCATTTTT
>CAZRNB010000128.1:0-7998 GCA_964601355.1 uncultured Pirellulales bacterium | reverse complement strand
TGTGGCTATTGAATCCGTTATCATTTGGCGTCCCTGAATTTTTTAAGCGTTATGTTTATTCTTGCCAATGTCTTTTCCTTGCCAAGCATCTCGACAGACTCAAAGATTGATGTACTAATCGTGCTGCCACAAAGAGCGACCCGCAACGGTTGAGCAACCTTGCCGAGGCCCACTTTTCGTTCTTCTGCTAAACTACGCAGCATTTTGTCAGTATATTCAGCAGTAACTTGTGCCTGAGTTTCTATTTTTGCCCGGATAATACGCAAAATTTCGAGGCCGTCACCTTTCAATAGGACCTTTTTAATAGCATCATCATCATATACGATTTTGCCATTATCCAGGAACAAGAATCTGCTCTTGCGTTCGATATCCGCAAGCGTACGCGCCCCTTCGCAAATCTTTATGATTCTCAATAGAAGCGCGTCATCCGCTTCAAGAACCGGTGACTCGATAATTTTTAAGTAGTCTCCGAAGTGCTGAATAAGTTTTGCTTCCGAAGCCATCCGAATATGTTCCGTGTTGAATGCGATGAGCTTGCCGCGGTCAAAGAGGCTATTGGATTTTGTCAATCGCGACAGGTCGAAGGCTTTGATTAGCTCGTCTATCGACATAATCTCTCTGTTGTCACCTGGATTCCAGCCGAGAAGCGCAATAAAATTCACCATTGTTTCCGGCAGATAGCCGCTCTTAAAAAAGTCCACGATATTGATTTCCGGTAGCTGCACTCCTAAATATTTGGCCATTGTATCCACGTTCGGCATATCCGGCATGGTTTTGCCTTCAATAAAGGATTGAAGCTCCTCCATTTTCAGATTCCCTGCTTCTGCCAGTTTTTTTAGGTTGATGTCACTTCCGGCTGTTATGGCGCCACGAAGCGATTTTGGGCGCTCGCGTTTGGAAAGTTTTCCGCCGCCTTCGCTTACCGTTACGGACATGTGAATGTATTTTGGAAGTGGTTCCTCACCAAACAAAGCCTGCCACAAGGCCTGCTGGCCGGGCGTATTATTGAGGTGCTCCTGGCCGCGAATCACGTGCGTAACTTTCATTAAATAGTCATCAGCTACGCAGGCAAAATTATATGTTGGGAATCCATCGCTCTTTTTTATGATGAAGTCGCCGATTTCGCTGGCTGCGAATCTAACTTCGCCGCGTACTATATCCTGAACTACGATATCCTCATCCTGCGGCATAGCAAACCGAACTGTCACAGACTTGCCCGCATCTTTAGCTTTTTTAACCTCGCTTTCGTCGGGGAATTTTTTGGGGCGCAGATAGGTCAAATTACCTTTCTGGCTTTCGGCTTTTTCACGCATAGCCTCAAGCTCTTCCGGGGTATCGAAGCAATAGTATGCTTTTGCCTTTTTGAGAAGCTGCTCGACATATTTGTCGTATATGCCTTGCTGGTGTCGCTGCGATTGCAGGTAAGGCCCGTTCGGCCCGCCGGTTTCGGGGCCTTCGTCCCATTCGATGCCGAGCCATCGCAGGTCGTTTATAACCTGCTGCATTGCGGTAGGCGTATTGCGTTTGAGGTCGGTATCTTCGATTCGCAGGATGAATTTGCCGCCGGTGTGCCTTGCCCAAAGCCAGCTAAAAAGGGCAGTCCGTGCCCCTCCTACGTGCAGATAACCTGTCGGCGACGGTGCAAATCGCGTTACAACCATTGTAAACCTCGTTGAATCCTATAAGTGCATTAAAAGAAGAAGGATAAGTTATCTTAGGGCTATTGTCAAGAACCAACCACTACCTTATCAATGATAAACTGGACAATATAATGGGTATATGCTAAATTGTTGCAACTATAATAAATGATGCTAAAACAGAGCATCCGTAAACAGGAATGATTATTATGAGTAAACAGGAAATTCTAAGACGTCTTAAAGAAAGAATCGGCGAAATCCGACGGCGGTTTTCGGTCGCGAAACTTTCTATCTTTGGGTCGTTTGCCCGCGGTGAGGGTTCTGCCCAAAGTGATTTGGATGTCCTCGTGGCCTTTGAGCAAAAAGCAACCTTTGATTTATTCATGGATCTAAAATTCTACCTGGAAGACCTTCTGGGAATAAAGGTTGACCTTGTAACTGACAAAGCTCTTCGGCCGCAGGTACGACAAGCAATCGAAGGGGAAATCGTAGATGTCGCGTGACGAAATCATGTACTTGCAGGATATTGTAGATAGCAATCTTCAATCTTTTTTTATCAATACATAGTATACATTCCTAATTCTTATGTGATATAAACCGCTCTCGCCCGATTCTATTTTTTGTAAAGACTCCACGCAGGATTTCAAATTCTATCGATTCTTATCTTATTTCTTTTCGTTTGATTCTGGTAACATTTTAGCAATTGAAACGATGCCATCCGCTAGTTGATTCCTTTGTACTTTCATACTTAGGTTCGTTCGTGAAGCAAGCCGTTTCAAGAAATCCCTATCAGCGTCGTCGGTCCCTATAGCCATTATGTCAATTCCTTTGGCCTTAGCTTCATTTGCTGCATCAAGGGTATCTACTTCGCTGTCTGGCATTCCATCTGTCACAATACAAATTACTCTCTCTCCCGTGATATTTGCGAGGTTTTCAGTTGCTATCTGTATGGCATCGCTCATGTCAGTTGAGCCATATGCCACCATTTCCTCTATTTTGGCTGCGAGTTTTGTAGATTCTCTTTGGGGCCCAAGTAAATGTTTTGCACATGATGCAAACTGAACAAGTCCCACCGAGTATTCCTTCTTTTGAGTCTCATATAAAAAACCAATGGCACCCTTTTTTGCCTGCTGCATCTTATCTTCCTCTGCCATGCTTGAAGAGCAATCTACTAAAAGATAAACAGTTCTTAGCTCCACACCTATTGGTTTAGTATTCAGATTCAATGGTTTTCCCGAAGATTCTTCGAGTTTCTTGACCCAATCTTTCTGACCCAGTTTGGTAGCAAGTGTTTTATTTTTGTTCACACTGTGAATAGGTTTATTCTTGTCCATTTTAGCACCCATTATGTAAAGTTCTTCAAATCCTTAAGGAAATTATAAGCCCAGTTAATTTCTTTCATACGTGTGTCATCTTCCACTGTTTTTTTGTCTGGATGCCAAACCATTGAAATTGCTCTATATACCTTTTTGATTTGATCGGGAGAGGCAGTAGAAGGTATGCCCAAGATCCGATAGGCTCTTTCCTCGTCATTTTCACTTCCATAATATTCTACCTCCGATTCATAGCCCGCTTCTTGATATTTAATCGCCAGGTTGGATAACCGTTCTAAATCACACATTATCGAGTTCACAACCTCAGTGAATTTGTTCCATTTCCGATTTGAAACGAGATCTTTAAGATTTGTTGATGTCAAACCTTGATAGTCATACTCCAACTCTTTTATCATAGGTATACTTCCAGTCTTGTTTACCCCGTGAACTGTCTCAGTGTATAACTTCATTGCTGTCTGATAAAGATCATTTGCATTTTGTAATTCGGCCAGATCCTCCGTAGCCTGCTCAATTTTTTTCGAAATGAACCTATTAAGCTCTGTAACATCTGACAGAATCTCCATTTTATGGGAGGATACAAAGTCCTGTATCTCTGTTTGAACATCAATTGGGAAGGTTGCCTCCATATTAGAAGCCGTTGAATGTATGGAAGTTTCCAGTGAGCGTAGATTTTCAATTCTCTCCACACGCTTCTCAACTCGACTCATTAACTCATTGGCTTGCTTCAGCATCCAATCCTCAAAAATGCGTTTAGGATTAGATTTATACATTATTATGATAAAAGCAATTGCTGAAACGATACTAACAATGTTTAGGCTGGTTTGCTCTGAAACTGTTATTTGAAAAGGTCCCCCCTGCCATAAATGTATTCGAAAACATCCTGTGTTTTTTAGGACAATGAGTAATCCCACCATTGAACCAATTCCAACTATACTTACCAAAAAATATATGTCAGCGCTATTCACAGAAGCTCTAACAAGTTCTTCATCAATAAACCAAGACAGCTTTTGATTATCGAATTCAAATTCTACAAATTTTGACAATTTCCCCTTTCTCTTTATGTACTGCGTTTTTAAGACAGAAAACACGTATAAGGACAAAAACAGGATAGCACTTGCACCACCGGTAACTATTAGAGTTAGTAGTCCAATATGTAAAATGAGTTCAATTACCGGCCATAGCGCGACGATCGATAGGACCACAATAAGAATGAGAAAGAGAATCCCTGCTAATGCTTCCATAACGTAAACCTTCTTTTTTTGCTATACGGATGCTCATGATAGCTTTTGTCTACGAGATAAGAGAATGACGCGTAATCATACATCATTTTAGCATATCAGCAATTGCATCGGTAACAGCTCGGCCAAAGCCACCCCATGCGTCAGCAATCTTATCGACCTTCCCACGACATAGATACCACACTATCTGGATAAAGAATACGAAAACATAGCACGTGATTTGAAAGCTCATCACAAAGAACTTTCTTAATAACTTTAAGCCCAAAGGATCTTCCATGAAAAACTCCAAAGGTAGTTCGTTTTAACTCCGCACCTGCTGCACTCCTTTCTATATTTGACCTTTCCCTTTACACACACCACATTTAACAACCCCTGAACCTCCGCAATTACGACAGTTGTAGCTTGGTTCAATCATAGGGACAATCCGACCTTTACCCTTGCAGGTTGGACACTTTAAATGCCCCTTTCCATTACAAGTTTTACAGGTTGCCATAATTTATATTCCCTTTCTGAAACGATTTGCAATCCCTAAGTATACGAAGACATTAGCACTTGATTTAATATTTTTCACTCATTGCATTGAAGAAATCAATATCACGGTTGAGTAGAATGGCAATTTATATAGGTCGATCTCTCAGTTAAATCATATTAATCCGACTCCCATTAGTCAATTGAGAAATTGTTGGGTTAGAGGAAATATCAAGCCTAACTTGATTGACGTTAGCGTTGATCTGAAATATAATGTGAAAAAATTATCTTGTTTACAAGCTGGATAGATTTGTCCTACTTATCCCAAAATTGAGGTAAAAAAATTTTGAAGACACAGGGCAAAGAAGAAAATATAAAGCTGGACTTTATTCGGCAGATTGTCGCTGAAGATTGCAAGAGCGGCAAGTGGGGAGGACGCGTTGCAACGCGATTTCCGCCGGAGCCGAACGGCTATCTGCACATCGGCCATGCCAAGAGCATCTGTCTGAATTTCGGCATCGCTGAGGAATTCGGCGGCACCTGCAATCTGCGCTTCGACGATACCAACCCCGAAAAAGAAGAGCAGGAATACGTCGATTCCATTATCGAAGACGTTCGCTGGCTCGGCTGGGACTGGGACGATAGATTGTTCTTTGCATCGGATTACTTCGAGCAGATGTACCAATATGCCATCCAGCTTATTAAGGCCGGCAAGGCTTATGTCTGCGAACTCTCCGCCGATGAGGTCACAAAATACCGCGGCACTTTAAATAGGCCGGGAAAAGATAGTCCCTACTGCAATCGCAGCATCGAAGAAAATACGGACCTTTTCGAGCGAATGAAAGCCGGCGAATTCCCAGATGGCTCGCGCACGCTGCGGGCGAAAATCGACATGGCACATCCCAACCTTAATATGCGTGACCCGATTATGTACCGAATCCTGCACGTAGCCCATCACCGCACCGGCGACAAATGGTGCATCTATCCTACCTACGACATGGCCCACGGCTTTGAAGACTCCATCGAGAAAATAACCCATTCGATATGTACTCTCGAGTTTGAAAACCATCGGCCTTTGTATGACTGGTTCCTTGATGCGGTGGGTGCTTATCATCCGCAGCAAATCGAGTTCGCCAGGCTGAATCTAAACTACACGGTAATGAGCAAGCGAAAGCTACTGCAATTAGTGCAGCAAGGCCTGGTGAAAGGCTGGGACGACCCGCGAATGCCGACAATCTGCGGCCTGCGCAGGCGTGGCTGCTCGCCGGAATCCATCCGCAATTTCTGCAAGGTCATCGGCGTCAATAAATTCAATAGCACCGTTGACATCGCACTTTTAGAGCATTGCATAAGAGAAAACCTGAATAAGACCTCTGCGAGAGTAATGGCCGTCATTCGGCCGCTAAAAGTCATTATAGACAACTATCCTAAAGATAAGACCGAAGAAATGGATGCTGTAAATAATCCGGAAGATGCAAGTGCTGGAACGCGGAAAGTTCCATTCTGTCGAGAGCTTTATATCGAGCAGGAGGATTTTATGGAGGAGCCGCCGAAGAAGTTCTACCGCTTAGCTCCTGGCAGAGAAGTGAGGCTTCGATACGCATACTTTGTCACGTGTACAAATGTTGTTAAAAATGCTGATGGCGAGATTATTGAGCTGCATTGTACTTACGACCCAGCCACGCGCGGCGGCGAACTCCCCCCGCGTCTTCTTGTCGAAGACAAGAGCGGGGGCCGCAAGGTTAAATCAACGCTGCACTGGGTAAGCGCACGACATGCAATTGACGCCGAAGTTCGGCTGTACGACCATCTTTTCACGAAGGAAAATCCGGAGGAAGTCGATCAGGCTTCGCCAGGCTCCGCCCCGACAAGACAAAGCAAGGACTTTACCGCCAATTTAAATCCCAATTCTTTGGAAGTGCTGACTGGCTGTAAGGTTGAGCCGTCACTGCAAAGTGCAAAAGCGTTGCAGCGTTTCCAGTTTGAACGGCTCGGCTATTTCTGCGTTGACCCGGATAGCTGCGATGGCAAACTCATCTTTAACCGCACCGTCACGCTCAAAGACGAATGGGCAAAAATCCAATCCGCCCCCGGAGGATTAAATATTTAGCCGTTATCGGCATTCATCCTTCGTAGTACTATGGAGAATGGACCTTCGCAGCCGCTACATCGGAGTAGGCACTACGAAGAAGGAAGACAACGGCTGCTATCATCCCTAAGGCCAAAGGCCTTGAGGATGGACGTCATCTCAAACATTTACCTTTTTGCTCTGAGTTCGGTCTGAAAAATGCCAATATCACATTGGTTAAATGTCAGGCAGAAAACCCCACATGAACCAATCCTTACCACCCGGCCACTTTATTGGAATGGTCTGTTTTTCATATTCATCGAGGATTACCTTATTAAGAAATTTTAGAGGGCGTCCCCGAACAAATCTGTCCGCGTCATTCCAACTTTTATGAAGTTGAGATTTCCTAATAAACAATAGAAGGTTTATTTTATGATTTGTCTTGGTCTCTTCCAGTAATATGTTATACAGATAATAATTTGCATTATCAGGCACATTGCTTCTGCTAACTTTGTAGGAGAACTCTACTCCAGATATGTTTTTATATTTGTCGACAAACAATTCCATTTGAGATCCTTTCAAACAAGAGATGGTCATCTCCAAAGCCTTCGGCTTTGAGGCCGCCACACGTATCTGTTATTTTGAGGAATACAATCGGTTTTTAGATGTAGCGGGTGACGAAGTAATCTCTAATTTTTCAGTAGATGTAGGATATGTTTCACCCACCGTAAATTTAATCCTGTCAACAGCCTTCTTATATGCGCTTTTCTGAAGATGAGAGGAAACATATATTGATACCCCGAAAAAAATCCCTACTGTAATAGCAATCCCGACGGCTCCCTTCCAATTCATGTTATCATCAAAAACCACTGGCAAAGAAGCATTCAAAATCGAGAACAATGCGCCTATCACAAGCAGAAAAATCCCGATTTGGCTATCTGCTCGTTGTTGTATCATTCTTTGGAGTTGTTCGATATCTATAGGGGAAAGAGGTATCTTTGTCAGCGATATCATGTCTTCTACAGGCACAAAAATCATGCTCCTGCAAAAGAAGAAGGTTGCGGATAAACTAAAAAGGACTGCTCCCACACGTATAGCCGTACGATTGACATTAGTATCCATTTCCTTCAATCGTTTTAGAATTTTGCTTTTCATTGTGATTACCACTTAAGTTTAACTATTTCTTCACAACTACATAAATGGTACTCACTCATGATATTGGTAAAGAATAACAAGAAAATTGGGCATATTGG
>CAZRNB010000127.1:0-8010 GCA_964601355.1 uncultured Pirellulales bacterium | reverse complement strand
TTCAATGCGGGTAGCGCTTTGAAAGCATCGGGTCTGGCAGGAAATGCCTTCGCCGTAACACACATAGCCGGTGCAGTTGCCGGTACAACGTGGGCTATCCTTGACTGGCTCAAGTACAAGAAACCAACAACACTCGGTATGATTACCGGCGCAGTGGCCGGATTGGCAGCGGTCACCCCAGCATCCGGATTTGTTACACCTATGGCAGCAATAGGTATAGGTGTAGGGGCTGGTTTTTTCCCATGGCTGGCAGTTACAAATCTTAAAGGCGTGCTGGGTTATGATGATTCATTGGATGCCTTTGGGGTGCATGGAATCGGTGG
Organism: uncultured Pirellulales bacterium; assembly: GCA_964601355.1. GTDB lineage: Bacteria > Planctomycetota > Phycisphaerae > Sedimentisphaerales > Anaerobacaceae > CAZRNB01. The sequence continues at coordinate 7,687 of CAZRNB010000127.1, read as the reverse complement.
CATCTGGGGCGTAATTGCAACAGGCCTCTGGGCAACAAAGACAATTAATCCCGATGGAGCAGATGGTTTGTTTCATGGTAATCCGATACAATTATGGATTCAAGTTAAAGCTGTGCTTATCACGATCGTTTATTCATTCATAGTTGGTGCGCTGTTGCTCAAGATAGTGGACATAGTGATGAAGCTTAGAGTTAGTGAGCACGAGGAGATGGTGGGCCTTGATCTCACTCAGCATCGTGAGGCTGCTTACACATTGATTGATTAGGTTATGAAAGGCTGGCGGCATGAAATACATTATAGGTATAATTCAGCCGGATCGTTTAGATGAGGTATTAAAGAGGTTGAACGAGAAGGAGATTCACCTTGTGACGGTATCTAATGTCGTGGGGCGAGGCCGTCAGAAAGGCATTGCCGAGGTGTACCGCAGCCACAAGGAGCAAGGTTGTCTGCTGAAGAAGGTCAAGCTCGAGATAGCGGTTAACGAAGCTTATGTCAAGCCGACGGTTGACGCTATCGTAGAAGGTGCTCAATCGGGTAATATCGGAGATGGAAAAATTTTCATATTAGATTTGCCGGAGTGTATTCGCATCCGGACCGGAGAAACAGGAGTAGAGGCAATTGGTTAGGAAAGCGAAAAATTAAAAGCTAAAAACTTAAAAGTGTTGAATTCCTTAATTTTTAGTTTTACGTTTTAAGTTTTACGATTTCGAAGCAACCCAATTTTGAAAGGGGAACAGATGATGCCTAAAGAATTTTTTGAGTTTGCTAAAAAGAACAACGCCAGGATGGCGGACCTGAAGTTCGTCGACCTTCTGGGTACCTGGCAGCACTGCACCTTCCCGGTGGAGTTCTTAGACGAAAAGGCCTTTAAGGAAGGTCTCGGTTTCGACGGTTCCTCAATCCGCGGCTGGAAGCCGATTCACCAGTCAGATATGATGGCGGTTCCAGACCTGAGCACCGTGGTGATGGACCCGTTTTTTGAAAAACCTACGGTGAGCATCCTTGCGGATATACTCGATCCCATCACGCGCGAAGATTATAATCGCGACCCTCGCAATATTGCCAAAAAGGCGGCCGAATTTGCGAAAAAAACTGGATTGGCGGATACCGCATATTACGGCCCTGAGCCGGAATTCTTTATCTTCGACGAAGTCCGCTATGAGCAAAACCAGCACACGGGGATGTACCATATCGATTCTGTCGAGGGCTCGTGGAACACGGGCAGATTCGAGGAACCGAACCTCGGATACAAACCGAGTTACAAAGGCGGTTATTTCCCGGTAAGCCCGACCGACACCCAGCAGGATATCAGGGCCGAAATGGTCGAGGAAATGCAGAAGGTCGGGATTGTGGTCGAGAAGCACCATCATGAAGTTGCCACCGGTGGGCAGGCCGAAATCGATATGCTTTTCGCGCCACTGGTCGAGCAGGCCGATAATCTTATGTGGTATAAGTACATCGTCAGGAATGTAGCAAAGCGTCACGGCAAAACGGCGACGTTTATGCCAAAGCCGATATTCCAGGACAACGGCTCAGGTATGCACACGCACTTCTCGCTCTGGAAGAAGGGCGTCAACCTGTTCGCCGGAAAGGGCTACGCCGGTCTTTCCGATCTGGCCTTGCATTCGATCGCAGGGCTTATCACCCACGCGCCAGCCATCCTGGCTTTCGCCGCGCCGACAACGAACTCATATCGCCGGCTTGTGCCTGGTTTTGAGGCGCCGGTAAACCTGTGTATGTCCGCGCGCAACCGGTCGGCTGCCTGCCGCATCCCGATGTACTCGCCGAGCGCTAAGGCCAAACGAGTCGAATTCCGCTGCCCGGACCCGAGCTGCAACGGCTACCTTACTTTCGCAGCGATGCTTATGGCCGCCAATGACGGCGTCAAACGCAAGCTTGACCCCGGCAAACCAATGGACGTGGACGTCTATGAACTTTCAAAGGAAGAGCTGGCCCAGACCAAACAGGCGCCTGGCTCATTGGCAGAGGCGATTGATGCACTCGAAAAGGACCACAAATTCCTGCTGGAGGGCGATGTTTTCACCAAAGACGTGATAGAAACCTGGATTGACTGGAAGAGGACTAAGGAGCTTGATGAGATGGCCTTAAGGCCGCATCCTTATGAGTTCCATCTGTATTACGACAACTAACGAATTTAGAATTGAGAATGAAGAATTTAGAATTACGTCTCTTCATTCTTAATTCATAATTCTAAATTCTAAATTATTATGGCTTGGAATTGGGTTGCGGGTGAGGCTTGCCCGAAGTAGGCCGGTTTGAAAAAATCGGTTTGAAAGGGCAAGCCTTGCCTCAAACTTGGTTTTAATATTCGTTTTTATAACCGTTCACGGGGTCAAATCGGCCTTTTTATGTCATTGCGAGGCCTTTAGGCCGAAGCAATCTCAAATTCACCAAGCAAAGAGATTGCCACGCTCGGCTCTGCATCGCTCGCAATGACTTAAACTGGACCAAATTCAACATTTTAAGCCGTGAACGGTTACGTTTTTTTGATTATATCATAAATTCCCCAAAAATAGATTTTGAGAATCGTTAAAAGAATATCATCATAAGTTGAAACGCTTATGATGATTTTCTTTTGCCTTCGCTTAGTCATTAGAATATTTTCTGATAATATCTATTTATCTTATATTACTTATTAAGGGAATTTGCTCATTGATGTCTGAAAAGCTGGATATACTATTTACAGGGTGGTTTTATTGGTAGCTATAAAACCGCAAGCCATTCTTGCTCAAAGTTCATAGTTCATAGATCATTGAAATAATAACAATGAACTACGAACAATGAACAATTAACGAATTGCCAGGAATTGTCTTAAAACAAGGAATTTAGCAACAATGCAGTTAAAAAATCGGGGTTTATATGAATCCAAGTATGAGCACGGTTCCTGTGGGATAGGGGCGGTTGTCAATATCTCAGGAAAGCGCGACCACTCTATAATCGAATATGGCAAAGAGATACTGTTGAACCTTCATCACCGCGGAGCGGCGAGTGCCGATGAAATGACAGGGGATGGCGCTGGAATTCTTTTTCAAATTCCGCACGAGCTTTTATTTGCCGAATGCAAAGAGAAACAGGGCTTTTCTCTGCCGCAACCCGCTCAGTATGGCGTGGGAATGGTATTCGGCTCACAAGATGCACAATTGCGGAAACAATGCGACGAAATTTTAGAATCTGCGATCGCCTGTTACGGTATGAAGGTGCTTGGCTGGCGAGATGTCCCCACAGCTAATGATTGTCTGGGGAAAATAGCATTGGCTGCTGAGCCTTCTATTAAACAGATTTTCGTAGATGGGCATGTACAGGGTTCAGGTGTCAGGGAGCAGAGGTCAGACCCCCGACCCCCGACCCCTGACCCCCGACCCCTTTATTCTGAAGAGGAGTTTGAAAGGCGTCTGTACCTGGCACGCAAACGGGCAGAGCGATTGGTACGTGAAAAGTTCGCTGACAATGGAGAGGATTTTTATGTAACTTCACTTTCGAGCAGAACAGTCTGCTATAAAGGCATGTTCATGGCCTGGCAGTTGTTTGCATATTATCCTGACCTTGCTGATGAACGGGTCAAATCGGCACTGGCGGTAGTTCATCAGCGATATAGCACCAATACTTTTCCAAACTGGCGCCTTGCCCAGCCGTTTCGCTATATAGCCCATAATGGCGAGATAAATACTCTCAGCGGCAACCGCAACTGGATGAGGGCTCGCCATGAGAAGATGACCTGTGAGCTATTCGGGGATAATATTAGCGATTTACTTCCGGTTCTGACGCCTGAGATGAGCGACTCTGCATGTTTCGATAGCACGCTTGAGCTTCTCTTTCGGGCCGGCAGAAGCATGCCTCATGCGATGATGATGATGATTCCTGAGGCCTTCGGCTTAAAGTACCATATCAGTACTGATAAACGGGCTTTTTATGAGTATCACGCCTCAATTATGGAGCCGTGGGATGGGCCGGCGGCGATGGTTTTTACCGATGGCAGGCTGATCGGCGGGACATTGGACCGTAATGGCTTAAGACCCTGCCGTTATTTGGTGACAACTGATGGCCTGGCTATTATTGCAAGCGAGGCAGGCGTTGTGCAATTTCCTCCCGAAAGGATACTTCGGAAGGGCTGTCTTCAGCCGGGTCGTATGTTTCTGGTGGATACGGCTGAAGGAAGGATAGTTACCGATAATGAGATAAAAAGCAAGACCGCCAGGCAAAAACCCTACCGCAGATGGCTGGCAGAAAACAGGATCGAGCTTGGCAGTCTGCCTGTCCCGGGCAGGGACGAGCGGCTCGACTCGCCAAAATCGGTTAAAAGCGATGCCGTGACGATAATTCAGAGGATGAGGGCATTCGGTTATACTTCCGAAGAGCTCAAGATGATTTTAACACCTATGGCGCTACATGGTCAGGAGCCCGTTGGATCGATGGGTAACGATACGCCGCTCGCTGTGCTTTCCGATAAACCGAAGCTTTTATTCAATTATTTCAAGCAGCTTTTTGCGCAGGTGACCAATCCTCCGATCGACCCGCTGCGTGAAGGGCTGGTGATGAGCCTGATGACCTTTACGGGCAAAAAAAGGAACATACTGGCTGAGACGCCGCAGCATTGCAGACAGCTTAAGCTGCATCATCCGATTCTGACTAATGAGGATATCGAACGGCTGCGGGCAGTAAGCAGAGAAGATTTCAAAGTCGTTACTATACCTGCTGTTTTCCAGGCAGAAGGACCCCACGTAGGACGTGGGGCTAAATATTTAGCCTGCGGTTTCACCGCAGGTTCACAACGACGGCATGATGCCGGTGACAGTCTCCATTGCGCGCTGGATTCATTGGTCGATGCTGCCATACAATCTATTCAGGATGGGGTTTCACTTATAATCATTAGTGATCGTGACACCTCCGATGCGCAGGCGGCAATTCCATCGCTTTTGGCAACGGCTGCAGTCCATCATGGCCTGCTTAATCGCGGCCTTCGAGGCGAGGCAGGCCTGATCGTCGAAAGTGGCGAGCCAAGAGAGGTTATGCACTTCTGCCTTTTAGCGGGTTTCGGCGCCAATGCAGTTAATCCTTACCTGGCGTTTGAATCGCTCGGCCAGCTGCATCGCCAGGGTGAATTGCCCGCAGAGATGGAGCAGACGCAGATAGTCGATAATTATATCGCTGCTCTGAAGAAGGGGATGCTAAAAACCATGAGCAAGATGGGCATCTCCACGCTTCGCAGCTATATAGGAGCCCAGTTATTTGAAGCGATCGGATTGAACCGTGAGCTTATTGATAAATATTTTACCGGCACAAGCTCGCGAATCGGCGGAATAGGATTATCTGAGATTACTGCAGAAGCACTGGCCCGTCACAGTTCGGCGTTTGCGAAGCCCGAATATTTAGCCCCCGGTTTCACTGGGGGTTCTCTGGACTTCGGCGGAGAATATCATTACCGACGCAACGGCGAGTACCATTTGTGGAATCCGACTACGGTATCGCGGCTGCAGCATGCCGTAATGAATAATGATGCAAATGCCTACGCCGATTATTCAAAAGCAGTCAATGACCAGTCGGAAAAACTCTGCACGCTGCGGGGCCTTTTTGAGTTTGTACTGGGTGAGCAGGTTGATATAAGTGAGGTTGAGCCGGTCGGTGATATTATCAAAAGATTTTGTACAGGCGCGATGAGTCATGGCTCGATCAGCAAAGAGGCACATGAGTGCCTGGCTATAGCGATGAACCGCCTCGGAGCAATGAGCAACACCGGCGAAGGCGGTGAGGACCCGTCAAGATATGACCAGGCCTCCAGCGGTGATTCAAAAAACTGCGCAATCAAGCAGGTGGCAAGCGGCAGATTCGGTGTCACTATCGATTACCTTGCACATGCCAAAGAGCTGCAAATCAAGATGGCTCAGGGCGCCAAGCCCGGCGAGGGCGGCCAGCTTCCGGGTCACAAGGTGACGGAAGAGATTGCCCGGCTCAGGCATTCCATACCTGGCGTGACGCTTATATCACCGCCGCCGCATCACGATATTTATTCGATCGAAGATTTGGCGCAGCTTATATATGACCTAAAGTGTGGTAATCCGTCGGTATTAGTATCGGTGAAGCTGGTTGCGGAAGCTGGGGTTGGAACGGTTGCTGCCGGGGTCGCTAAAGGCAATGCCGATGAGGTTCTTATCAGCGGTCATGACGGTGGGACCGGTGCAAGCCCGCTTTCTTCAATTAAGCATACCGGCTGTCCCTGGGAGCTTGGCCTGGCTGAAACGCAGCAGGTGCTGGTTATGAACGGATTACGAGACCGGATCAGAGTGCAGGTTGATGGGCAGTTAAAAACCGGCAGAGACGTCGTCGTGGCGGCTCTGCTTGGAGCTGACCGGTTCGGTTTTGGTACCGCAGCTTTAGTGACACTCGGCTGCACGCTTTTGCGAAAGTGTCACGAAGGTGCCTGTCCGTTTGGAATCGGCACGCAGGACCCGGAGCTGCGAAAACGATTTGCCGGAAAGCCTGAATATATTGAGAGATTCATGCACTTTGTAGCGGAGGATGTACGCCGGATTATGGCTGAGCTGGGCTTTAGAAGATTTGATGAAATGATTGGCCGAGCCGATCGGTTAAGAATGCGTCAGGCAATAGACCACTATAAGGCTAAAGGCCTGGATTTTTCCGCCATCTTCCAGCAGCCGGATTCGTCGTGCGTTGTGCGGGGTGTGTCATGCGGGGTGCGTCATGAATATTCCAACGCAATACGCAATACGCAGTACGCAATACGAGACAATCTCGATTGGCAGATTTTGGAAAAGGCGAAAGAGTCAATCGAGCACGGCAAAAAGGCCGTGATAGAAATGCCTGTTCGCAACGTTAACAGGACTGTTGGTGCGATCCTCAGCAATCGTATTGTTACCAGATATGGCCCAAAGGGTCTGCCTGATGGGACGCTGGAAATTATCTTTCGCGGCTCGGCAGGGCAAAGTTTTGGTGCATTCCTTGTCAGCGGCGTGACACTGAGGCTTATCGGCGAAAGCAATGATTATTTGGGCAAAAGTCTTTCCGGCGGACGAATCATTGTACAGACGCCGCAAAATTCGCCGTTTTTGTCACATGAGAATATCGTCGTGGGAAACACCCTGCTTTATGGTGCGACAGCCGGCGAGGTCTTTATAAACGGCATGGCGGGCGAGCGATTTGCCGTTCGCAATAGCGGTGCAATCGCAGTTGTCGAGGGCCTGGGTGACCACGGCTGCGAGTATATGACCGGCGGCGCAGTAGTGGTGCTGGGTCAGACCGGCTGTAATTTTGCCGCCGGCATGAGCGGCGGCGTGGCTTATGTCCTTGACGAAGCTCAGCTATTTGACACCCTGTGCAATCTTGATATGGTCGAGCTGGAGAGCGTTTGGCGCAAGGAGGATGAGAAGCTGCTGCACGATTTGGTAGAACGGCATCTGATGTGGACTAACAGTCAGCGTGCAAAATATATTTTGGATGCCTGGCCGGACATGGTGGGAAAGTTTGTGAAGGTGATGCCGATAGATTATCGATTGTCTTTAGAAAAGATGCGTGCAGTCGAGCAGCGTGATACCGAGACGACGCCGGCCACAGAAGAAGTTTTTCGTTAATTGTTCATAGCTCATTGTTGTTATTTCAATGAACTATGAACTATGAGCAAATATGGGCGAATTAAAAGGTTATCTAAAATATA
>CAZRNB010000126.1:0-8080 GCA_964601355.1 uncultured Pirellulales bacterium | reverse complement strand
CTTTTAACACGGTGGTGGGAGGTCTTTAATGAGGTGTCGGCTGTCCTGCCGGAGACGGAACATTGGACGGTAAGGTTCGTGCCGGACGTCTTTATACCGAGGCGCCAGGCCCCTGTCTTGGCCGCCTTTGAGGCGAACGGCCTATATGAGCCGTGACCTTGCTGTATCGGCGACAGTTAAAAATTATCTCGCCCCTTAATTTATAGAGGGATTTTTAGTTAAACGAACCCTCCGCAATGCAGAGGGCTAAAATTTTAATCTTCGTGACGTTGAACGTATTTGATTTTCTTTTCTAATTCCTGCTCGTGATAACAATATCTTTTATCGAATCCCTTTGTCCAAACGTTGTCATTATAACCGTATTTTCTAAGTTCATTTGTTGCTGATTTTTTGAATCGGCCGACCGAATAGCCGCAACTTTTACCAATACTTTCAACAACAATATGTACATGATTACTGCATACTGTTATTGCATAAACTTTTTGGCCAATCTCTTCCGCTTCTTTGAGAATTGCGTTTTTGACTATTATACGAAGACTTTTTGGGATGTTTATTTCGTCGTGCTTGAGTGATTCTTTATTGGATTTTTCTAATTCAGGATTAGCCTCGAAGGTGATTCCGTTTTTGACATAACCTTTTTTATTGCCTTGCAGCCACGTCCCGTAAGTGGTCCATGTCGCCATAAAACCAATCATTCTCGCCATTTTATAAATTTTAACTGTTAGTCCCTTGCATTGCAAGGGATTTGTGATGTTTTATTTTTTTAGCCCCCGGCATTGCCGGGGGTTTTAAAACCGCAAAGGGTTCTTGGTGTTACGTCCTGCGATGCGATTTTTTTATTTTTTTAGCCCCCGGCAATGCCGGGGGTTATTATGACTTTCAAATCCACGGGGAATCAAATCTTGCCTGCCCTCGAATGTTTGCCCGCCTTTGCTTATTTCGCTGACCGTTTTTTGCCTGCCATCTAAAACACATAGTGCAGCGGAGAGTCATTCCCGCGCAGTGCCTGCCCTGAGCGATAGCCGAATGGGCGGGAATCCAGGCACTTGTCCGCCTTCGGCAGATTTATTCACGCATCATTGGTTCGCTTGATGCGTTCGAATGGCGAATTTACTACCCTCCGAAGCCCGTCCGGCGAAGGAGGGTCACTCCCTCCCGCTGGCGTTCTCATAATCTCATTACACATAACATCACCTTAATTCCTTGTATGTCTAAGTATCGTAGGGCGGGGCTTGCCCCGCCAATTCCATTATCTCACCGTGGCCGTATATTTATCCGCCATAGGCGGACTGATAAAAACTTATCCTCGCGCAAGCGGGGAATCAAATCCTGCCTGCCCTCGAATGTTTACCCGCTTTCTATGTGGCGGGTCGTTGTCGGGGGAATTGTCTCAACGTCCCTATCCGGCATCTTTACGCCTAACCTTCTTCATCATCCTTTCTATCTAAAATGACACTTTGCATCGCTGTTTGTAAATCGTCCAACATTTTTTTTATATCCTGATGAATTTCGCTCTTATCCATCACATCAGCAATTTGCCAATAATCCCCTTTATTGATACTGATATCAATTTCACTGAAAAATTTATTGAGAAAATCACTTCCTTTACCATCAATATCATTGTTAAATGGGTTATTATAAACCTTAGGCGGAAGGTTATCTTTTAAATATTGTTTTGCTTTTTCAATCTGCTGAGTAAATAATTCCCCCGCAGACATTTTGCGAACGAATTTTTCAAGAACAGCTGGAATAATGAGATAATTCTCTATTTCCTTTCGTGACCAATGATACACTTTTAAACCAGGAGGAACGTGCTGTTCATCGGTTTTGCTGACATTATCTCTAATAAAAAATCCTTTTAGCTTCGGTTCCACAACTTGCAAATAATTAAATTTAATACGGGCATTATTAATTTGGTCGTCTCCGGTTGGTTCAAAAAACACCTCGTTTAATTCTTTGCTAACATCATGTTGCATTTTGGCAGCCCAAGCCTTCAAAAGACGAAAATCCCTAACACCTTCCGCAAACAATATAAATTTCTTTTCCTGTGCATTTAAAATATCAATCGCTGATACTTTCTTCAACGCGTTTACTATTTGTTGTTTATCACCTTGAATAGGTTTTGGAACATTCCCAAAGAAAGTGTAAACATAGTCCGTATCTGTACTGTTAATTATAACCTCTGAATGCGTAGAAATTAAAAGCTGGACATTATTCTCCGCCGCAATCTGCTGAAGCCAGTCATACATCCCTTGCTGCAGTCTAACATGCATATGGCTATCGGGCTCATCAATCAACAAAATAGAATTCTCATGGACATACAAAAACGCTGCCAATAGAAGAAATTGCAGGAAACCACTACCTCCATTTGCAATCTCAAGCAAACAACCCTTACCATGTGACCATACTTCACGATAACGAATTAAAATATGGGCGTCTGTACTTGGATTAAAAGAGATTTTCTCGAGTTGAACATTGAACATATTTTTAATCTGTACACACAAATCATCCCATTTGCCTTTTTCTTGAACTTGCAAAAGCAAATTTCGCAAAATTTCTCCCGGTCTACCCTCTCCAATAATATGCCTTTGGGCTCCAAGTTCTACTTTTCTTTCCTGTGTCTGAACTCCCGATAATGGCGGTAAATGAAAAACTTTGTAGACATCCTCTGGAATATCTTTTTTTAAGTCCATTGGTTTGCAATATAGCACTTCTTGACCACCATAATTTAATTCAATACCATATTCCCACTCTTCACCGTTCTTATCTACACCCTCAGCGATAACTTGGATTTTAATGTGCTGTTGTTCCGCGGTTTGAGTTAATGTATTAAACCACAAAAATCTCATTTCTTGAACCGGAATAGCATAAATAGCGTTTCTCGTTACTTGGGCACCAGACCTTTTTTTGGCCGTACTTTTTGAAGCTTTACCTTTCTTCTCGTTCCATTCTTGAATTAAAGAACCCCACAAAGCAATTGCCTGTAAGGCTGTTGTCTTACCTCCATTGTTAGGCCCAACAAGCAAAGAAACTGCAGGATTCACTTCATATGAAGCATCTTCAAATTTCTTAAAGTGTTTTATTGTAATTTTTTTTATCATATGCTCACCTTTACCAAATTCGTCGTATCATTGCCAAAAATATCCAAGACTTTCATAAAACTACGGACATACACCTAATTCCTCATTATATATCCCTCTTTCTATCTCCCAATTCTACCCAAAACCGCAACCGCTATTTGCAAATCCATTTTACCCCCAAAATCCGACAAAGAAAAGTTGAAACTGAAGGTTATGAAGTGATATTTGTTTCCTCGACCCATCCACAATATCATTGCACAGCATGGCTAAATCAATTATCGGCTGAAATCTCGTGCTTCGCAGCGCTTCCACCCTCCGCAGTGCTTCCGGCCTTCGCAGCCGCTTCCATTCTCCGTAGCATAGCTACTGCGAAGGATGAATCGGCGGAGTAGGCACGGAGGACGGGTCACAGAGTAGCATCAAAATATTATAATAAGCATTTTATACCCAATAAATAGTATTTTCCCGCAAATACTTCTACCGGCATCGCAGGTATGCCGGCTAAACGTTTTCTTTCTCCTATTGCGAGATACGCTTCACGCTTCACGAGATACGAAACCGAGTCACGTGTCATGAGCGACGAGCTACTAACTATGGTCTTGCCTATCTATCTCATCTTAACAAAATGTTAATCTTAAAAAGTGCTAAATTTTTGATGAATTTCTGCTAAAAAGCGCGCGTTTTTGCAAATTTCTGTTCAATTATTGCAAATTTCCGCGCATTTCTGCACACTTTTTGCATGTCTATTATTTTGACTAAATGATGTATTGTACCCATGTTCTCAGTAAATTGCCAATTCCTATCCTAAAACCCCTTAACTTGGGTAATATATTACGATTAGGCAAGACATTTCCGAACATAATCTAAAAAATTCTGCAATTTCCCCCAAATATAAAAAATCACATTTTTACCCTGTGTTAATTTACATAAACATTTTCTCACCCGAATTATTTCTGCTGTCGATGCTCATCGCAGCATTTCGATAACTATCTTCGACACTTCTTCGCTGGCGTTTTTCGCAGCCAACGGCTCGGTCAGCTTAATCAGCCTGTCACTTACCTGGGCTAATTTGTATTTGTCTTCCAAAAGCTGCTCGATTTTTTGCACTATCGGCTCAATCGAGCTAAAATACGGCATAAACTCCGGCACTAATTCCTTGCCTGCTAAAATGTTGACAAGCGACAGATATTTTGTCTTGATTATCCAACGACCGAGCAAATGCCACAGGATTCTGCTGGATTGATACATTATCACCATCGGACAGCCGACCGCTGCCACCTGCAGCGTGGCGCTTCCGCTTGCGACAATCGCAAAATCCGCCGCGGCAGCGGTTTCACTAACCGAGCAAATAGTATATTGACATACAAAGCCGGCTATTTGCGCCGTTTCAAGCTCTTTTTTTCGCTCGGCATCCACTGCCACTGTAACAAAAGTCGCAGACGGATACTTTTCTTTTATCCGTAGCCCTATGTTCTGCATCGGTTCCCAAAGCGAATCAATTTCTGCAGCACGCGAGCCGGGCATGAGCGCTATGCTTAATTTTCTGCCTGGATCAAAATCTATATAATCTCTTTTGAATCCGCCGATGGCGGACTGCACCTCATGGCTGTGCCATGAATCAAGCAGCGGATTTCCTACGAAAATAGTATCAACCCCCCTTTCGCTGAACCAGTTTTGCTCGAAGGGCAGTATGCAGCAGAGCTTATCGCAATACTCGCGGAGCTTGCGGATTCGCCAGCTGCCCCATGCCCAAAGCTGTGGAGCAACGTAAAAAAGAGTTTTGATGCCGGCTTTTTTAGCCGCTTTTGCCACGTTGAAATTAAAAGAGGGCGAATCGCAGACAATAACTAAATCCACTGCCGCAATCCCGTAAGGGATCCCTGTCGGGAGGCATCCTGCGGACTTTTGACTTTGCAGAAAATGCTTTATGCGTTTTAACAGCTTATAATAATAGACGACTTGACGAAATGCCTTGTATATCATCGCGGCCCTGTCGCCGGTCTGCTCTAATAATTTACAGCCGGCCTCAGCCATTTTGGGCCCACCCACTCCGACGAACTCAATAGTAAAACCGCTTTGCTGTATAGCAGTTATTAGACCCGCACAGTGAGCGTCTGCGCTTGGCTCAGCGGCACTTATAAAAATGCGATAGATTTTATCTTTTTCTGCCATAATTAAGCTGATTTATTAACAATATTTTAGGAAAACAGCAACCAGATATTACCCGCACCGTGCGTATTTTTTATAACTGTTGATGTTTTACACGTCTAAGGAAAAGCCATGGAAGGTTTTTTTGGGAGTATTCTGTTCTAATCCCATGAGATAATCCCCGCAAGGATCGTGGTTGTCGCTCGTGCTAAGTAGCAAAGAAGCATCCACACGTCCGCAGTGCTACTGAGGACGGGTTGCTACTTCGCAGAGTTGTAAAGGTAAAAAGCTCATGGAATAGCCATTCGTGACTGTCACTATTTGCCAGAAGCCTCTGTCAATAAAAAAATAGGTAAATGTCCACAATATAATGTTATCTAAAGTTTTTATTTGAGTCCGTGTGGATAATTTGATATAAATAATAAGGCAAAAACTATAGAATTTAGCTTTGCATATCATGCTGTTAATCTATATATCCAGAGTGACTGCTATTGGTTTTTTGAAGGTAGGAGGTAATATCACATATTAGAATACCTTTTAAGTATAGAGCAGCAAAAACAGAAATCTCTAACGGGGTAAGTTGAAAACAGCGTGTGTTTTGGTGTGTGGCCGAGGCGCAGTTGCTGTTATTCAAATTCCTTTTTTGAAGGAGGAATATTATGTGTAGAAAATCGAAGACCCGATGCGGAGAGGCGAATATCCGCTGTAGTGGATTGATTTATCTGGTTTCTTTTATCATAGTGCTGGGCCTAACTGCAGGTTCGGCCAATGCCCAGATTGGACAAGGTAATATCCTGTTCGAGTACTACTGGGGAGGCGGTATAAATGATAGTTTGAGGCAAACATACGCAAATCCCAAATGGCCAAACGGATGGGACAACTGGGAATGGCGCACCAGATTTGTAGGATTAACAAACATTGGAGACAGTTACGCCACGCGCGTACGCGGCTACCTTTATCCACCCGCAGACGGCGACTACACGTTCTGGATATCAAGCGATAACGAAAGTGAGCTTTTCTTGAGTACCGATGACAACCCGGCCAATATCGTGATGATTGCAACCGTTATGGGTACTTCTACTGCTACTGCCTGGAACAATCCCCTTGAATGGACAAAGTATACCGCCCAGAAGTCTGCTCTGATAACCCTCGAAGCCGGCAAGCGATATTATGTCGAGGTGGCTATGACCGAAGGCGGCGGCGGCGATAACCTGGCAGTTGGCTGGGGCGGCCCGGTGATCGGTACTGGTCCTGTTGTTATTGAAGGCCAATACCTCTCACCCTGGATAAGGGATATGGACCATCTCGCAAGCGAACCGAATCCGGCCAATGGAGCACCGGCTGTTATGGAAACACTTCTGAAATGGAAAGCAGGAGTATCGGCTGAGTGGCACGACCTTTATTTTGGGACTACCTCAGACCTCGGGCCCGCAAACCTGGTCTCACGCTTCCCAAAGTCTACCACCGAGTACAATTACCCCACAGATTTTACTCCAAGCCAGAGATACTATTGGAGGGTCGATGAGATTGAGGCTGATGGGGTGACGAAACATACAGGCAACCTATGGAGCTTCACTGCCGCACCCGTGATCGCGAACACACCGACACCAAAAAGCAGTATGAGGTGGGTAGATGTCAATACAAGCCTGGAATGGAGGCCTGGTAAGGGCGCCAAGTCCCATGATGTGTACTTCGGATTGAATGCGGCTGACGTAGCGGCAGGAATCGGTGGAACATTCAAAGGTAACCAGCTTACTACCACGTTTAATCCAGGCCCACTTGCCGAGACCACAACCTATTACTGGAAGGTCGATGAGCACAGCGACACCGAAATATATCCGGGTGAACTCTGGAGCTTCACAACCATTGCCAGTGAAGGCTTGGGCGCCAAGGCTGATTACTTCGGCAACATGAATTTAGAGGGTAGTCCTATTCTAACGCGGATCGAGGATTCGATCGACCATAGGTGGGAGTGGGACGTGGAGGTTCTTCCTGGCATATCCGACTACATTTCGGCTCGCTGGACAGCGGACCTGGAATTCGCGTTCACAGAGCCGATGACACTCATCACAACAAGTGAGGATGGCGTCCGTCTTTACGTTGATGGTCAATTGGTCATCGACAACTGGGCTATTCATACTGCCACAGAAGACACATACACGTTCGATGTTGTCGCAGGACAGATAGTAAATATTGTGTTGGAATGGCGTGAGGAAACCGGTAACTCAGTTATTAAACTGTCTTGGCAGAGTCCATCGACGCCGAAGCAGATCATCCCGCCCGGCCCATTGCAGATGCCTCGCAAGGCGAGCTCACCCATCCCGGCTAACGGGGAAGTCAATGTCAAGCACTACGTGAAGCTTCGCTGGACTTCTGGTGATGGCGCCCTACAGCATGATGTCTACTTCGGTACCAATGAAAATGATGTTAGAAATGCGACTACAATAACCGTTGACATCTATAAAGGCAGGCAGGACCTGGGGCAAACCAGCTACATCCCCGGCACACTTGACTGGAACACAACCTACTACTGGCGAATCGATGAGATCGGCAGTGCAAAAACTTGGAAGGGCAACGTCTGGAGCTTTACGGTAGGCAACTTCCTTGTTGTGGACGATTTTGAAGACTATGATGACGTCAATAATTTGATATACAATACATGGGCTGATTATGCTGTGAATAATACCGGCATGACTGTGGGTCACCTTAAACCTCCGTTTGCCGAAAGCAGTATTGTTCACAGTGGCCGTCAAGCTATGTACATGCGTTACGACAACGATGGTACCGTGAATGAGGATACCGAACTTGAGAAGGCTGGGACACTGTTTTATTCCGAAGCCGAACGCCAGTGG
>CAZRNB010000125.1:0-8194 GCA_964601355.1 uncultured Pirellulales bacterium | reverse complement strand
TGCAGCGGCCGAGGTGCTCGATAAACTGGCCGTAGATATATTTGGAGATCGGCTCGCCTGTTTTACCTGCATCAATGACGACCTGTGGCTTGGCCGCCTGTTTCTGTTCGGCTGCCCTTGCTGGCTGAAGAGCAACGCACAGGACCATAATTACCAACAAACCGACACAAACAATTCGAATCCTGCTCATGTTAAACCTCCTTTTTCATTTACATTTTTTCTTTCTTTTGTGTAATAACACCAATAACCAATAAGTGATAAGATTATATATTGAGTTCATGCAAAATGCAACTCAACAATATCTTTAGGGTGTGCCAACATTTTTAGGCATGATGGCGGAGTTTAATCCGCCTTCGGCGGATAAACGTTTAGCCCCCAAATTCATTTGGGGGTTCTTCATCCAATTTGCATTTTTTGCCCCACAACGGTATAATCAAACAAGCAAACCAGCGGACTATCAACCTGGCCGATAGACAAACTTTTGCCGGAAACTAATAGGTTCTAACAAAATGAAGAATTTTTTGCGACTGTCATTCCCGCGAAAGCGGGAATCCACTATTTTAAGGTTTTTCTGGACTCCCGCCTGCGCTGGAGTGACAAACAACGAATCGTATTACTCTTTCTTTTTGAGCCTCTAACATTAAAGGATACCCTCATGTCAAAAGACCTCGATATCATCCGGCAATTGGAAAAACAGCTTAACAAAAAGATTCCCCAATTGAAGGTAATTGATTTTGTTCATCCTGAAAATAGATATGTCCTTGATGAGCGAGGAAATGTAACTGGCTTGAGTTTATGGGCTACAAAAATCAGCGATATATCCTGCCTCAAAGATCTGTCGGATTTAACCGAGCTGTATTTAGGCGGCAATCAAATCAGCGACATATCTCCCCTTGAAGGCATGACAAATTTAACCGAGCTGTGTTTATACTCCAATAAAATCAGCGATATATCAACACTGAAAAATCTAACAAATTTAACCAAGATGGATTTAAAAAACAATCGGATCAGTGACATATCTTATCTAAAAGGCCTGACGAATTTAACCACGATGGATTTAAGCTCCAATCAAATCAGCGAAATAGCACCCTTAAAAAATCTAACGAATTTAATCACGCTGGATTTAGGCTACAATCAAATCAACGACATATCTGCCTTGAAGGAAATGACGAATTTAACCGATCTGTGTTTATACTCCAATAAAATTAGAGATATATCTGCTCTATTAGGCCTAACGAGTTTAACAAAGCTGGATTTAGGCTATAATCAAATCAATGATATATCCCATTTGAAAGAGCTAACGAATTTAACCGGGCTGGGATTATACAAAAATCAAATCAATGACATATCATCACTGAAAGGCCTGACGAATTTAAACATGCTGGATTTAAGAGAAAATCAAATCAGCGACATATCTCCCCTAAAAAATCTGACGAATTTAACAGAGCTATATTTAGGCTCCAATCAAATTATCGACATATCTGCAATGGTAGGGCTGACGAATTTAACCAATTTGGATTTAAGCTACAATAAAATTAAAAAACTACCTTTGGAGATAACCGATTTTCCGTGGGAGATTGAATGGACAAATATATGGGTTGAGAAAGGGATCAATCTATGTAGAAATCCGGTGGAAATCCCGCCATTCGAGATTGTAGAACAAGGCAAAAAAGCAATTCGCGAATATTTTAAGTCCCTTGCCAAAGAAGAAAAAAGGCTTCTCAATGAAGTGAAGGCGCTTCTGGTTGGAGATGGCGGTGCAGGAAAAACAAGCCTTGTTAAAAGAATAATCTATGACAAATTTGACCCCGATGAAAAACAGACACACGGCGTTTATAGAGATGACTGGCAGATTGAGACAGACAGTAAAAAAATCACTATCCATTTCTGGGATTTCGGCGGGCAGGGAATTATGCAGGCTGCACATCAATTGTTCTTTTCCATACGAAGTCTATACATTTTGGTTATGAACGCCCGGCAGGAGCCTGATCCAGAAGACTGGTTCAAAAGAATAGAAAGTTTTGGTGGTGATTCGCCCATCATGGTGGTTATTAACAAAATCGATGAGAACCCATATAACCTCAACGAAAAGGAACTGCAAAGAAAGTACCCATCTATCAAAGGCTTTTACCACGTCTCCTGTAGGGAAAAGACCGGCTTGGAGGATCTTAAAAAGGCCCTTATAAAACAAATCGCACAGGTTGAGATGATACAAACGGAATTGCCTCTAAGCTGGTTCAACGTTAAAAAACGTCTCGAGGAACTTAAGGAAAATTATATTACACTTGATCAATATAAAAATATCTGTCAGGAGGAAAAAGTCACAGAATCTAATGCTCGAAAAACCCTCATAGATTACCTGCATATCCTTGGCGTGGCCTTACACTATGAGGATTTCGACCTTCTTGATAAACAGGTGCTCAATCCCGAATGGATTACCAAGGCGATTTATAAAATCATAAATTCCAAAAAATTAAAAGAAGAACAGGGAATCCTTTCAAAATCTTCGCTTTCTTATATCCTAAATGAGGAAGTGCTTCCTGATTTAGCCGGAGATGGTGAAAAATACTCACACCCGGAAGAGCAATATATTATCGATGTTATGAAGAAGTTTGAACTTTGTTTTGAGCTGGATAGACACGATAAAGCCGATTATATGCTGGTGCCGGACTTGCTAAAGGCCGATGAGCCTGATTATAAATTCCCTCAAACAGATACTCTGAGTTTTTACTTCGAGTATGATTTTCTTCCTTCATCAATCCTGCCTTCTTTTATGGTGAAAAGACAAAAGGATGTTGATCAACAATTGTGCTGGCGAACAGGCCTGGTTATGCGTAATAAGAATTTTGATGCACGGGCCTTAGTTCAAATAGACAAAAATAAAAGGCGGATCAATATTCGTGTGGCCGGAGTACAAAAGCGGGACTACTTCTCTGCTATCAGAGACAATCTATTGGACATTAATAGCAGTTTCCAAAAACTCGATTTCAAAGAATGGGTGCCACTGCCGGACGAAAAGGATTTTGCGGTTGAATATGAAGATTTGCTTGGGTATGAACGTACTGGAAGGGACACAATATTCTTTGGTAAACTGCGTAAAGAATATTCAGTTTCTAAATTGCTCGATGGAATCGAAACACCTGAAGAAAGGGAAATACGAAAAGATAAATCGACAGGAGGAATCAAAATCGAACATATTGATATCCATGGCGACCATACAACTTTTGCTGACGAAATTGGAAAGATAGAAACTAACGAAATGTAGGAAATCAATAAACAAAATGAATTGAGATTGCTTCGTCGTCCCGATGTATCGGGACTCCTCGCAAAAACAAAAGGGGCTGTGTCATTGCGAGGCCGTCTAAAACGGCCGTGGCAATCTCACAGCGTTACTATTTTTGAAATGGAGTATTATGGAAATAAAAAATTTACATATTAAGGCCAAGAATGTGACCTTGGCAGATAAGATTGGCAAAATAGTGTATAACCAAAACCTCGGCATCACAAAAGAACAATTTTCGGAACTTATCGGCGCGATAAAGAAATTACCTGCTGATAAGCAATCTGTAATTGAAAAGAGTTTTGAAGAAGCAGCCAAAGCAAAGACCGAGGAGGAGAAAAAATCTTTCTGCGAAAGGATAAAGAGATTTTTGGTCAATAATGGCATCCCTGTTGCACAATCATTTACAGGTTCTGCAATTTTAGAGCTGGCAAAGATGTTTCGCTGATACACTGATAACCTGTTGCGAAGGAAATCAGGACATCAGAAGATCAGGAAGAAGGATACCAGAAGACCAGAAAATCAGGTTATCCTGATACCCAAATATCCTGATACCCACTACCTGCCCGCTGCGACGCATCGCGGCGAGATACCTTGATGCCCTGATAATCTGAAGAGTCTCATTTCACCAAGTGTCTAAAGTCTTTGTAATCGCCATTAACAGTATTAAAAACGGCTTTTTATAATGTTGCTTGACTTTTTGACTATTACGCCTATATTAAATTGTAATCCTATATCTAATGATGATAGAGAGCAGGAACCCCAGCATAAGATGTTTTACGCGGGAGAATAATTTAACCTTGTACATATTAGGACAGAAGACAGATGTTTTCTGTCCCGACAAAGGCGGAATTCGAAATGGGGAAAACAACCCCCCAATAAATTGGGGGGCTAATCAAACGTATGTCAGGAATATTTGACCAGGCGACGGTTAACCGTGTTCAGCAGGCGAACGATATAGCTGACGTAATAGGAGAGCACGTCAGCCTCAGCAGAAAAGGCAGAGAAATGGTTGGGCTGTGTCCATTTCACGACGACCATAGGCCGAGCATGTACGTTAATCCGGTCAAGCAGATATTCAAGTGCTTTGCCTGCGGCGCCGGCGGAAGCGTCTTAACGTTTATCCAGATGCGCGAGAACCTGACCTTCCCCCAGGCAATAGAAAGATTGGCAGAACGGGCCGGCATAAAACTAAAGCCTGCAAGGCCAGCAAAAAGTGACGGCCAAGAGCCGGAGGTTGATCCCAACCAGCTCGCGAAGGTCAATGCCTGGGCGGCCAAATACTTCGAGGGCAATCTCAATGACCGCACAAAAGGCCAAATCGCTCGTAATTATATTGCGGAAAGAAAGATAACGCCCCAAAGCGCAAAGACATGGCAGCTTGGCCTGGCTCTCGATTCGCCGGACGGCCTATTTAAGGCAGCAAAAAGCAAAAACATTCCGTTGAAACTGTTAGAGCGGGCGGGTCTGGTCACAGGCCAGCAGGATAAGTTTGTAAATCGGCTGATGTTTTCCATAACTGATGTCACTGGCAGGGTTGTGGGCTTTGGCGGCAGGACGCTGGATGGGACAGGCGCCAAGTATATAAATTCGCCGACGACGGTCCTGTTTGACAAGGGCGGCTCACTATATGGTCTTCAGCACGCCCGGCACAAAATTGTATCGACGGGGACTGCGGTTGTTGTGGAAGGTTACACCGACTGCATAATGGCGCATCAGCTCGGCTGTGATAACGTCGTTGCTACATTAGGCACCAGCTTCACTAACAGCCACGGCCGGCTGCTGCGGCGGTATGCAAAAAAGGTAATTCTGATTTTCGATAGTGACACGGCGGGCATTGAGGCCGCCAACAGGGCCTTGGAGATATGTCTGTCGCAGCGTATAGATATTAAATTTGCGTCCGTGCCGAAAGGAAAAGACCCCTGCGATTTCCTATTGGCGGCAGGCAAAGAGCCGTTCGAGAAGCTTATTGAAGAGGCGATAGATGTTTTTCAGTTTAAGTGGGAGCGGCTGATGGAGAAGTTTGCCGACGATGAGACTTTAGCCGGCAGAAAGGCGGCTATCGATGAATATTTACAGACCATTGCTACCGGCCTATGGGCCGGCAGCCTGTCGCCTATAGATAGAGGATTGATTGTTAATCGTCTGTCTAAAATTATCGGCACAGGCGCCAAAGAGATAGATGCTGAGCTGCGCGTAAGAGTCTCAAGATTGGCCAAAAATTCGGGTTCCGCCGCGGCAAATCAGCAGGCACAGGAGATTGACTATGGGCAAGGCCTGTTTGCAGTATCGCAGCGGGAGCTGCTTGAGGTTCTGTTAAATAAGCCCCGGCTGTATGAAGCGGTTGGACAAAAAATTTCAGCAGATGACTTCGATGTACCGATATTGAAACAAATAGCAGGGATATTGTTTGAAGCGCTAAGAGCCGACGTGAATGCTTCGCTGGAGACGGTGCTGGCAAATGCCGAGTCTGTAAGGCTCGGCGGAGCTGTTGTGGAATTGGCCGAGGCCGGAGAGCGCAAGGGCAATTTTGAATCGCGATTGGCCGATGCGCTGGAGGTTTTGCAAAGATACCAGACTCAAAAAACCAAGAGCCGGCCAAAGACAGCAGAGGATCAGGCAGAGTATCTCCGGCTTGTAAGTAAAAGTGCTTCGGAACAGAATCGCCATAGATTGGGAATGGTATAGCTGGCAGGAGAATATTGAGTTTGAAATGAAAAAAATGTAAATATGGAGTTTAAATCTCTGAATTTCAAGATGACAATATGAAAACGCCTGAGGTGGAAAAAAAGCGTATGGATAAAAACAAGACGGGTGCTACGGGTGAAAATGAAACTGGCGGCCGCGATGGCGGCGGGTCCGTTCCATCGGTGGCGGACACAAATGGAGCGAGTGACACTCATATTAAGGATGCGGAGCAGCTGGTAAAAACGCTTATCGAAAAGGGCCGAAAAAAAGGATTCCTTACTTATGAGGAAATGAATAAGGATCTGCCTGATGAGATCGTCAGTCCCAGCCGGCTGGATGGTTTGGTGGCGACGCTGGATGAACTGGGCATCAGCTTGGTAGATGAGGCTGACGTGGAATCTCATCGGCAGGATAAGGACGAGGAGGATTTTGAGGCAGGCGAAGAGGCTTTAGGCGATGAGGAAATCGCCACCGAAGAACATATAGAAGATGATGAGTTGCTCGAAAAAGAGCTGGTCGAAGGTGAAATCTCTCGACGCATCGACGATCCTATTCGAATGTATCTTACTCAAATGGGACAAATCCCACTATTGACAAGAAAGTCGGAAATTGCTCTCGCTCGAAAGATTGAAATTACCCGGATGGCTTTCAGAAGAAAAATGCTGCAATGTGATTATTGCGCAAGAAACTCCGTTGAGCTATTGCAGCAAGTATATGACGGCTCAATGTCATTTGACAGGACCCTTAAAACTGGAACGGCACCATCGCTTACAAAGGGTGTGATAAAGAAACGCTTGCTGGCGAATATCGAGACCGTGAATAAACTGCTCAAAATGAACCAGACTCTTTTTAAACATTCTAACCAAACTCAGAACATAACGGAGCAGAAAACGGACTTGAGGCGAATACTCAGAAACAGACGAAAGATCGCAACACTGCTTGAAGAGCTTAGTCTGCGAACCAGCCGAATTCAGCCGATGAAAAATAAGCTGCACGGCATCTACCAGAAAATACAGCAGCTAGAGCTGCTTATAGAAGCAGGCGTCAATGACCAGATGACCGCCGAAGACATCGAGGCGGCACAACAGGAAATGGTCGGCCTTTGTGAGCTGATCAACGATACCCCAAAACAGCTTGAGAAAAAGCTGCGCGCAATGGACAGAACCTTCACTCAATACGAAAATGCAAAGCGAAGCCTATCCAGCGCAAACCTGCGATTGGTGGTCTCTATCGCCAAGAAATATCGCAACCGAGGCCTGAGCTTTTTGGATTTGATCCAGGAAGGCAACACCGGCCTGATGCGAGCCGTTGATAAATATGAATACCGCAGAGGATACAAATTCAGCACCTACGCCACCTGGTGGATTCGCCAGGCTATCACTCGCGCCATTGCCGACCATGCTCGCACCATTCGCATTCCCGTTCACATGATAGAGACGATGAGCCGATTGCGTGCTGCCGGCAAAATCCTGCATCAGGAGTTGGGCAGAGAGGCGACGATTGAAGAAGTCGCTGCTGAAGCCAGCATGAGCATAGAAGAAACCCGCAGGGTGCTTAACATATCAAAGCATCCGATTAGTCTTGACAGGCCCATCGGCGAAAGTGAGGACAGCTACTTCGGCGATTTTATCGAGGATGATGAGGTCGATTCGCCGGTCGCTTCAGCCACGCAGGAAATGCTCAAGGAGAGAGTCGATTTGGTCTTAAAGACGCTTTCATATCGTGAGCGCGAAATTATCAAACTGCGTTATGGCATCGGCGATGGCTATACCTATACACTTGAGGAGGTCGGCAGGATCTTTAAAGTCACGCGTGAGCGTGTCCGGCAGGTTGAGGCCAAAGCTATACGCAAACTCCAGCATCCGGTTCGTGCCCGCAAGCTGGAAGGCTTCTTAGACCACAAATCTGCGTAAGAACATCGCGTGAGGAAAACCCGTCGCCGGTACGGCGACGGCTAAACAAATCGTTTAGCCCCGCCATTCATGGCGGGGTTTTTTATTGTAACGTTTTACGTGGGTTTTTCATTGCGGGGTTTTTTATTTTCTAATGCTTGTCCGCCATAGGCCGATTTATTTCAGTGTTATTCAATTCTGATAGAATTTTTCCATTATAAATGAATTGCCAAACTTGGATGATTCAATTAAGATTATCTGTCGTATTAAAAACATAAAGTATACCCCTACCCATTGTCAAGACAGAAAACAGGGTTGTTTAAGGTGGACTCGT
>CAZRNB010000124.1:0-8313 GCA_964601355.1 uncultured Pirellulales bacterium | reverse complement strand
TAGCAGAAGGTTCAATATGCTGCATTCCAAGTTCCTCAGCCTTTCGTTTGGAAATATATACGCCATCATCTAAAACAACAACTACTCTTCCATTATCTAACTTCCAAGTTTCTTTTTCTAAAAGTCCTTTTCTATCAAAATCTCTTCTCTGAGTATAAATACTCTTATTTCGAGAAACAAATTCCCTTTCCTTTTTTGCAAAGGGAGGCTGGATATCTATGCTATCCTTTACCATACAATCCTATAATTTAACACATTTATAACAATTATTGTATAGGAAGATATGTTTCTGCTTTTTTATTTGTGTTCATTCGTGGCAATATTTTTCTGTGAAATCCGTGAAACTTGTACCCAAGGTATCTATGGCTTAAAGATTGTATTCTTTTATTTTTCTATAGAGGGTTCTTTCGCCGATGCCTAAGATTTTCGCGGCTTTTTCACGGTTGCCCTGGTTTTTTGTTAATGTCTCTATGATGGCTTGTTTTTCCAGCTCATTCAGGGAGACGCCTGCCAGTGTGGATGACGTCCTGCTGCCTGCCGTCAATTGAGGCCTTTTTGCTATTTCAGGTGGAATATCCGTTATATCAATCTTGTCTCTGTCGCACATTACAACCATCGTCCTGATAGAATTTCGCAACTGCCGAATATTACCCGGCCAGTCATAGCTCGAAAGAATAGTCATCGCGGCACCGGTTATAGTAGTGACTTTTGAGCCTGTTTCAGCGACGGCCTCTTTGAGAAAATACTCCGCAAGAACGGGTATATCTTCTGCCCTGTCGCGCAGAGGCGAAAGCGAAATATTTACACCCTTTATTCTAAAGTATAAATCCTGCCTGAATTTTTTTTCTTCTATAAGCTCCTTCAAATCATGGTTTGTTGCGCTAATGATGCGAACGTCCACGACAATTGGCTTATTCGAGCCTACCGGTATAACGACACCATCTTCAATAACACGCAACAGCTTGGCCTGCATATTCAGCGGCATATCACCGATTTCGTCCAGAAACAGCGTTCCTTTGTCGGCTATTTCAAATAAACCCTTTCTGTAGGAGGATGCACCGGTAAAGGCGCCTTTAGTATGACCGAATAGCTCGCTCTCCAGTAAGGTCTCAGAAAGGCCGGCGCAATTTACCGGCCTAAAGGGTTTATCACGGCGATATGAGTTGTTATGTATAGCCCTTGCCGTCAGCTCTTTGCCTGTTCCTGACTCGCCTTCTATTAAAACCGATATGTTGGTCGGCGCTACGCGTCGCAGCACCTCAAATACACCTTTCATCGTGGGGCTTGCACCCCATATCCCATCAAATTCAAAATCTTTTTCTTTAGCCTTGTCGGTTTCAGCCCGTCGAACGTAAGCTGCTGAGGCTTTTCGGCCAGCCTGAACCACTAAAGCACGAAGCTGATCAATATCTATCGGCTTGACAAGGTAGTCAAACGCCCCCTGTCTTATGGCCTGCTTACAGGTATCAATAGTTGCGTAAGCGGTTATTAAGATAACCTCAGTTCTATTGTCATGTTTCTTTGCTTCTTCCAGTATTGTCATTCCGTCAAAGCTATTGCCCAATTTCAAATCGGTAACGACAACGTCAACCTGTTGATTGCGCACAATCTCTAACGCGTCTTTACCATTATAAACAGCGATTGCCTTGACAGGCACCTTTTCAAGCGCTTCAACGATCCCGTCTGCGTGATCACGCTCGTCATCAACAACCAGAATTACGCTCTTTTGCTCTTTCAAGCTAATTCCTCACTATGGCTGGTATCATCAATAAACAAAGGCAATTTTATAGTAAATGATGTTCCTTTACCCTGCTCGCTGTCAACGGATATTGTGCCATTATGCGCCTCGATTATTTTTTTTGCCGTGGGCAGACCCAGGCCGCTGCCCCGGGGGCGGAACGAATGATAAGCATCGAAAATAAAGGGGAGCTTCTCCGGTGCGATGCCGCTGCCGGTGTCGCTGATCTGGATGACGGCTTCTTTATCCCGGACGTTCGTTCTGATAATCAGCTCTCCCCCGCTTATCATTGCCTGCTGGGCGTTAATAAACAGATTCAATATCACTTGTTTCAGCATATCCACGTCAGCTTTGCAGACAAGAGGCTTTTTATACAAGCTCTGTCGGATAGTTATCGAGTGACTGTAAGCCTGTGGCGAATAAAAATCAATCATGTCACTGACAAGCTCACTAATATCGACCGAAGCCATCTGCAAATCAGCCATGCGAATATACCTGAGGAAACTATCGAGGATATGCTCAAGCCTGTCTGCCTCCTTTTGTATCACGGCTATTTTTCTAAGCGCTCTTGTGAGCCTTTGCCTGTCCAAGTCGGAACCGATTCCCGCAGGCTCGGCGAAATTCGAGCTCTCCAGCTCTTCTTTAATGAGTTTCAAATTAATCTTAATAGTGGAGAGAGGATTTTTGATCTCATGAGCAAGGACGCCCGTCAGCTTGCTCAATTCTTCGAGCTCCTGAATATGCCAATTTCCGTCACTTTCTTTCTGATCAAACTCTTGGTAAGCCGAAAACATACGTCAAGAAATGTAAATCTGCAAATTGTAGAAGATTTATCTTTAACTAACTTTTCCGCTTATTATTTTTTCCCAGCAGGCTTTTTTTCCTCAACATTAGGCAGCTCAAGGAGAGCAGCTCTGCGGGAAAGTTTTAATCGGCCCTGCTCGTCAATTGCTATTAGCTTTACAGGTATTATGTCACCTACTTTACAGACATCATCAACATTTTTAACATAACCGCTGCTCAGCTCACTAATGTGGCAGAGACCTTCGACGCCGGGTGTAATCTCGACGAATACGCCAAAGTCCTTTACTGAGACTATTTTTGACTGGCCGTAAATCTTGCCTACCTGTGGAGGCTGTGTGAGTGACTCGATAATTTCTTTAGCTTTAAGGTGACCATCACCATCAATGCAGCTTATATATATTGTTCCGTCCTCCTCGATTTCAATAGTGGTTTCAGTTTGTTCCTGGATGCTCTTAATCATCTTCCCTCCGGGGCCGATTACTTTGCCGATATACTCAGGGTCTATCTCGACGGTTATCAGCTTCGGGGCATATTTACTCAATTCGGCCCTGGGCTGGCTTATAACGCTATTCATAATCTTTAGAATTTGCATTCGAGCTTCTTTTGCGCGTTGTAAAGTCTCGACCATTACTTTATGCTCTAATCCCTTTGCTTTGAGATCGAGTTGTATTGCCGTAATGCCGTCAGAGGTGCCGGCAACCTTGAAATCCATGTCGCCAAAATGGTCTTCTTCGCCGATGATATCGGTCAGTAATTCATACCGTCCCTTTTCATTACTGACCATTCCGATCGAGATTCCAGCGACGGCTCTGCTGATTGGAACGCCCGCGTCCATAAGGGCTAAAGAGCCGCTGCAAACCGAGGCCATGGAGCTTGAGCCGTTGGACTCAGTAATATCAGAGACCACCCTGACTGTATAAGCGAATTTATCTTCCGGTGGCCTTACCTGTTCGAGAGCACGTTCAGCAAGGACGCCGTGACCGATTTCTCTGCGGCCAGGCCCGCGAAGCGGACGCACCTCACCTACGGAAAACGGCGGAAAATTATAATGAAGAGTGAAACTTTGAGCATATTCGTCCAATAGACCGTCTATAATTTGTGCGTCTCTGATGGTACCTAAGGTCACACTGGCTAAAGCCTGTGTCTCTCCTCGTGTAAATAATGATGAACCATGAGCTCTGGGTAAAATTCCTACTTCGCACGTAATAGGACGAATATCCCGATAGCCTCTTCCGTCTGATCGCTTGCCTGAGAGTATCATCTTGCGAACAACCTGGCACTCTATCTTTTCAAAGATTTGCTTGAGCGTTACCCTATCACATTTCAGAGCCGTAGCATTCGAGTCTGAACCGTCAAGTCGAAGTGCCGTGTCGCCTGTACAATATTGCTCACAAATTTGCTCAAACAACTGCTGTATTGATTGTTGGCGCTGCTGTTTTTCGGGTATCTGCTTAAGCTGGTGCAGGTTGTCTTGTATTTGCGAGCTAATATGTGAATAAAGCTCTTCATTTATCTCGTTGAGCGTGATTTCCTTTTCGACGCCGACTTTCTCGCTGAATTCCTCGATCATTTCACAAACCTGAACAACGGTTTTTTGAGCAGTCAGAACGGCATCAGCTATTTCCTCTTCGGAAATCTCTTTAGCGCCGACCTCGATCATATTTATTGCTTCTTTGTGTCCGCCAAGAAGAAGGTTTAAGTCGCTCTCGTCCATTTGCTTGTGGGTGGGATTGACTACAAACTGGCCGTTTATTCTGCCTAATCTGCAGGCGCCTATGGGTCCTAAAAATGGAATTTTGCTGATGGCAAGCGCCGCACTTGCTCCTATCATAGCCGGCACATCAGGGTCATTATCAGAGTCGGCGCTTAAAACGGAGGCTATAATCTGCACTTCCTGCTGATAATCGTCAGGGAAAAGCGGCCGAATCGGCCGGTCTATGATTCTCGATGTTACAATTTCCTTTGTGCTGGGCCGTCCTTCGCGTTTAAAAAAGCCACCCGGAAATTTGCCCGCTGCGCTGGTCTTTTCGCGATATTCAATACTCAGAGGGAAAAAATCAAAATCTTCACCCTTGCATGGAGCAACTACTGCCGAAACAAGAACAACCGTTTCGCCATATTGAACTACTACGGCTCCATCAGCTTGTTTGGCAATCTTACCGGTTTCGATCGATAAGGTTCTGCCGCCGATGAGCCTTTCAATTCTATATACATCCGACATACGTTACCTCTATAACAATGCAAAACTTGACACTCGTTTCTCGATTCTCGATGCTCGACGAGTATCGAGTATCCAGTATCGAGCGAAGATCTCGAGTCTTATTTTCTCAAGCCGAGCCGAGATATGACCTCTCGATAACGGTTAACATCCTTTTTACCTATATACTTTAGTAATGCCGCTCTCGCTCCGACCATTTTTAAAAGGCCTCTCCTGGATGTATGGTCTTTGCGATGAGTCTTGAGATGCTCAGTGAGATTATTAATCTTTTCCGTAAGCAGAGCAATCTGTACCGCGGACGAGCCGGTATCTCCCTGGCAAAACTGGAAATCACCAATAATTTTTTCTTTATCCTGCTTTGTCAACATTTTTTGAATAAACCTTTCCTGGTTATTTCTATCTCGTGTTTGCTTAAGTTCCGCCTTCAGGGTTGCAGTTTGTAACTTGTACTAAATGCAAACCGTTCGTAATACTAAAGATACAAGATAGAATATATATTCACCTTCAAACCTAACCACTATATCAAACCGGTTATTATAGCGGCTTTGGTTTTCTTTGCAAGCCTTTTCCACAACAATATTTGCCAGGGGTACATGTCATAATTACCCGCCGTGTCCGCTGCGGCGTAGCAGGTATTAAGGAGGATTAATCACTTGTGAAGTGCATTTCGACGATTGTCATTCCCGCCCCGTATCGTGGTACGGGATAAACTCCAGCGGGAATCCAATTTCTATTTAACCAATTACCATTTACCAATATCTCTCTGCATTTTTTCATTTTTTGGTGGGTAAAATCTGCTTGTTTTTCTTTTTATCAGGGCTAATATAAGCTTTTTGTGGTGGTCGATGTAATACGGAGATAATGAAGGAAACAGCAAACTCGTACTTGGCTACACAGCAACCTTTCGTCGTTCACAACCTGGAATATATCTTCTGTTAGGCAAATCTAACAGAATTGCTATATTCTGCTCTCTTACACATCGTCTAAACCGGCGGACTTGCCAATCTTTCCACCCCTCATATATATAGTAATCTTTTTTCGCCTGCGGTCTTCGTCCTGGCTTATAACCATCTTCTGTGTAGTTCAACGGCCGATATCTGCAATCTATTATGCGCACCCCCCATCGCCTACAAGCATCGAGTTTTTTTCTCATCTCTTGATACGAAAGCGTGCAATTATAAATCATAAACACAAAAATATCCGTGTGGTCGTATCCTGCATTTTTGAGATATCCAATTGCTTTTTTAATCCTCGCACAGTCCTTATAAGGTCCGTCCCATGCTATACGCGGATTTACGAACTGAGAAACCTTCAACAATCTTGCTCGTTCAGGCGTCAGCAATCTCAAGTCAAACCCACTCTGGCTCTCGCAACTCAGGCGATGCCCTTTTTTTGTTCGATACTCAGAAATCTCACGAAGAATTTCTTCTATATGTGGGTTTGCGAGAAGGTTATTGTCATAAAATACTAATCGCCGTTTATCTATCTCTATCAACGGCAAAATAGACTCTACACATTTAAACTCAGGCTCTATCTTCCATGTCCCGCAGAAAGTGCATTTCCTCGTGCATCCTCTCGATGTATGAATAATTTGATAATCAAGGTCCTCAGGCAGTAATAAGTAATCCGGAATAACTTTTTCAGCAACCCCATGCCGATATAATCCCCTATATACATACGCAAAGGGCGAATTTCTCTTGCAGTGTTTCGGCATTAAAGACGCATATATTCCACCTATCTCAATCCGCGCCTTCGGATATGCTTTGTGATAAAATTTTGCTGCCTCATGGACATATTTCGACCAATAGGTGAAAATTGAAGTAATCAAAATTCTGTCCGGAGTGAATCCGCATCGCTTTAAGCCACGCACTAACTTGACTCTGTCCCCTTTTTGCTTGTGATACGTCCCGATTTTCAATAATCCAATCGGCAGAAAATGAGCATGGTTTTTGCTCTTTGTAGGTATAGGAAAATCAGGTTCAATAAGTAAAATTTTTACTTTATTTCTTTTTATGTCCATAGCTGTTTGTAGGATTCAGAACTTTGAAAAGCTGCTATTAAACCACTAGGGCAATCAGCTTCTTCAACTCCATTTATTGCCATTTGGGTTAGACCTCTGTTATTAACAGTCAAAAACTTCTGATATAAAAAGTCGTTAGGATTTTGAAAACATGGGGCCAAGCCAGACACTTGTTTATTAAGGGAACCTACAAATGTGAAATGCATTAGCCAATTATCTCTATCGGTACCTATCCCCCTGTAGTTTAGTACTGGTAAAAATTCTGGCGTGAAATCACAATGGCAAAAGAAATTTTTTATTATCTGATATATATATGCCTTAAGTAATTTTACTCGCTGATCTGGTCCACGTAGTTTTTCTAATGTTTTTATGTAAATTTTTACTTCTCCATCCTGCGTCTGGGAAATAAATCTCTTCTTTTCCTCATACCAAAAACCAGAGTGGATTGTTAAAAACATGATGAATTTTTTACATCGCGTATTAAAAGGGAGATCTCTTTGAATTTCCAATAACTTTCTAATTGCTTCCGACTTATAAAATTTCTGAAGATTTCCTTTATCGTCATTTATTTCTAAAGGAACAGTAATTCCATTACAAAAGTCCAAATTATAAATTGTTACAATATCCTGTTGATTAAAAGCATTACCATTGGTATCCCTACCTCTCAAAAGAACCTCTTCTATATACCCATCGTATACTGCAAACGTTTTAATTTTGCCTACACGCTCTAATTCTCTTAGCTTACTTTCCAGATTTTGAACTACAGACTTGGATTGGGAAATAGATGATGGCTTAGGATAATCTCTACATTGGAAAGCAATAACTTGTTCTATAGAATCAATCCACGTTAACAAATCAAGCGCTTGTGGCCCGGGTAGCCCAAGATATATTAGTCTATAACCTAAAGTCTCATGGACAAATGACAACAAAGGCTTGCACCATTGTTCACGTATAACTTTTTTTAAAACGTGGTCTTTGAACTCTCCCATATTTATCCATTATCAATGATGTCTTCTAATTCATCTTTGAGATTTTTAAGGGCCAAAAGATATTCTGTCTTGTTAGGAGTTGATGCTTGAATAAATTTTTCATCAATTATTTCTAATGCCTTTTTAATATCTTTTGATACCGATAAACCTAATATTTCAAATACCTCGGACAAACTTTCAGGAAGATTTTCTTCTTCTTTAGGTTTTGTCTCAGGTAATTCTTTTACCCTTTCTTGGGATTTAGTCTCTGGCGTTTTGCCTTTTTTGGTCTTCTTCCCTTTTCGCCTCTGATTGATAAAATTTTGGATAGCTTTCTCAAGTGCCTCTGCGGATTTAACAATTTTTTTCGCGTCGTCTTTTTTCTCTTCTCTCAATGCCTTTCTTTTTAATCTGCCCTTTATCCGATCCCGAATATCTCGGACTTTGACAATAGAATCTATTAGTTGTTCAAGATTTTCAGATTGAAAAGAAATACTTGCCTCTAATTGCTTGAGATCTTCCACCGCTTCGTTTAATTCATCATCGCCTTTAGTAAATTCTTGGT
>CAZRNB010000123.1:0-8497 GCA_964601355.1 uncultured Pirellulales bacterium | reverse complement strand
CAAAAATTGTAAATCGACAAATATGTATGAGCATCTCAAAAAGGCGGTTTATGAAGCAAATTTGGAATTGCAGAGACAACGCCTCGTCATCTGTAGCTGGGGCAACGTCAGCGGAATAGACCGCTCCGCAGGCGTGATAGCCATTAAGCCAAGCGGCGTTATGTATGAGGAGCTTAGCCCGGAAAGAATAGTGCTGCTTGACCTGGAGGGCAAATTAATCGAAGGCCAGGGCGACCAGCCCGAAGGGCTGGACAGGATCAAACCCGCCTTCGGCGGGCTGGACTGGAACAAACCCGCCTTCAGCGGGCTGCGGCCTTCATCGGATACGCCGACCCATCTTGAGCTTTATAGAAATTTCAAATCTATAGGCGGCGTCTGTCACACCCACTCGCCTAGCGCAACCGCCTGGGCGCAGACCTGCAGAGAAATCCCATGTTTTGGCACAACACACGCTGATTACTTCTATGGCCCGGTGCCCGTCACCGAGCTGATGACCGAGGACGAGATAAAGAATAATTACGAGTTGAATACCGGCAAGGTAATTGTCAGGCGTTTCGCTAATCTGGACCCCCGGCAGTACCCGGCTGTTTTAGTGGCATGTCATGGGCCTTTTACGTGGGGAAGCACGCCGGCCGATGCGGTCGAATCAAACGTTGTCCTGGAGTTAATAGCAAAAATGGCTCTGGGCACTATTACAATAAATCCAAATCAGGGCCCTATCAGTAAATCCCTGCTGGATAAACATTATCTGCGTAAACACGGCAAAAACGCCTATTACGGCCAAAAAATGTGAACCCCACGTAAAACGTGGGGCTAAATAATTTACAATATTTAGCCTGCGGTTTTACCGCAGGTTAACAAAACTGAAGTTTTTCTGGAGAGACGAAAATGAGAAAAAACACATTTGCAGTAATCGTAGGGAACCGCGGGTTTTTCCCGGATATATTGGCTAAGGAAGGCCATAAAGACATCTTGGATGTTCTTAAGAAAAATGGCTTTGCCTCAGTTATTCTGTCAATACAGCAAACAAAATACGGAGCGGTTGAGACCTTTGAAGATGCAAAGAAATGTGCAGCGTTTTTCGACCAGAATCGTGAGGTCATCGACGGAGTAATTGTAACGCTGCCGAACTTCGGCGATGAAAAAGCCGTCGCCGAGACTATCAAACGCTCCGGACTCGATGTGCCGATCCTGATTCAGGCGGAACCTGATGAGGCAGGCAAAATGAGCATAGCCAACAGACGCGACTCGTTCTGCGGCAAGATCAGTGTCTGTAACAATCTCAGGCAGGCAGGCATTCCATATACTTTGACAACGTCACATACAGTTAAAGTTGCCTCGCCTGAATTTGCAAAAGATTTAGCCGAATTTGCGTCGGTATGCAGAATTGTCAAAGGGCTGAAGAACGCCAGGTTCGGCGCAATCGGAGCTCGCACGGGTGCATTTAATACCGTCCGCTACAGCGAAAAAATCCTTGAGCTTTCCGGCATCTCGGTAGAAACGATAGATTTGTCTGAAATCCTCGGAAGAATCGCTCGCCTTGCCGACAACGATAAAGATGTAAAGAAGAAACTAAACTCTATTAAAAACTACACATCAACTGAATCAGTTCCTGCCGATATGCTTTTGAAGATGGCAAAATTTAGCTGCGTTGCAGACCGATGGGTCAGAGACTGCGGGCTTGCTGGCACCGCGATTCAGTGCTGGACGGCCCTGCAGGAATTTTTCGGCGTTGTCCCCTGCACGATTATGAGCATGATGAGCGAGTCACTGCTGCCGAGCGCCTGTGAAGTTGATATTACAGGCCTGCTGGGTATGTATATCTTACAGCTTGCAAGCGGGCAGCCTTCCGCGCTTCTTGACTGGAACAACAATTACGGTGACGATCCTGATAAAGCCGTTTTATTCCATTGCAGTAATGTCCCCCGGTCGTTCTTCAAAAGCGCCAGGATGGACTACCAGGAGATTATTGCCGGCTCTGTCGGGAAAGATAATACTTATGGTACCATTGTTGGCAGGATTGCTCCGGGCAAGGCCACCTTCTGCAGAGCGACCACCGACGATCCGGCCGGCGTTATCAGTATTTACGTGGGCGAAGGTGAATTTACAAGCGATAAGCTCGATACCTTCGGCGGCTACGGCGTAATGAAAATCCCGAACCTCCAAGGACTTTTGAAATACGTCTGCAGGATGGGCTTCGAGCATCACGTTGCTGTAAATATGTCACAAAAGGCCGATTGCATCGCCGAGGCTCTCGATAATTATTTGGGCTGGGAAGTCTATCGGCACAAATTAGCGTAGTGACTAAAGTGCCTAAAGTTTGAAGTGACTAAATTGCTTAAAATTATATATTGTAACTTTAGCTCACTTTAAGTACTTTATCCGCTGTAGGCGGATTAAGCTCACTTTCCCGTAAGGGATGGCTTACGCCATTTAGGCACTTTCCACTCGCTTATAACCTGATTACACGATAAATAGAAGGATATTGCAATGCAAAAAAACCGTGTGAGGAAACTAAGACTTATTGCTGTTATAGTTAGCTTGATAATGCTGACCCTGCAACAATTGAACGCAGGCGAAAGAACCAGTCTTGATACTCGACGAGAATCGAGGTTCAAGGTGCAACCTGTTATACCGCTCGCCGCAAGGGCTTTTAGCCTGGAAGATGTGCGCCTGCTCGATGGCCTGTTCAAACAGGCGATGGAGCTTGATCAGCAGTACCTGCTCTCGCTTGACGTCGAACGTTTATTGCATAATTTCCGCATCAATGCAGGCCTACCATCCGCTGCACAACCCCTTGGGGGCTGGGAGGAACCCAAGTGCGAGCTGCGAGGGCATTTCGTAGGACACTACATGACCGCCTGCGCTCTGATGTATGCCGGCACAGGCGATGAGAAGCTCAAAGAGAAAGGCGATGCTGTGGTCACTGGTCTGGCTGAGTGCCAGGCCAAGATCGGCACGGGCTATCTCAGCGCTTACCCGGAAAACTTCATCGACCGCGTTGAGAAACAACAGCGGGTCTGGGCGCCTTACTACACCCTGCACAAGATTTACGCGGGCCTGCTCGACATGTATGTTTATTGCGACAACCAGCAGGCGCTCGACGCGTGCAAAAAGTTTGGCGATTGGGTCATCACGCGAAATGCCAATCTTACCGACGAGCAGATGCAGGCGATGCTCGGCACCGAGCACGGCGGCATGAACGAAGTGCTGGCAAATCTTTACAGCCTCACCGGCGAAGATAAGTATTTAAAAATCGCTCAGCGTTTCAACCACACGGCGGTCATCGGACCTGCCTCAAAGCGCGAAGACCGGCTCACCGGCCTGCACGCCAATACGCAGATTCCAAAATTCATCGGAACAGCCCGGCAGTACGAACTGACCGGCGAAGAATGGCTAAAGACCGCGTCGGTCTTCTTCTGGGACACCGTCGTCAAAGAACGCTCCTATTGTATAGGCGGACATAGTAATCGCGAAATGTTTTCGCCTAAGGAGCAGCTTTCCCAGGCCCTTGGTCCTAAAACGACCGAGACCTGCAACACATACAACGTGCTCAAGCTGACCAGACATTTATTCTGCTGGGATCCACAGGTTGAATATGCAGACTATTATGAACGGGCGCTTTACAACCATATCCTTGCATCTCAGAATCCCAGGGACGGCATGACCTGCTATTATGTGCCTCTGCGAAGCGGCTCCCAGAAACTTTATAGCACGCCTTATAACGCCTTCTGGTGCTGCACCGGCACCGGCATTGAAAACCATGCCAAATACGGCGACAGTATCTATTTCCACAATGATACAAATCTTTGGGTCAACCTATTCATCGCGTCTGAGCTGACCTGGCAGGACAAGGGGCTCAAGCTTCGCCAGGAGACTAAGTTCCCCGATGAAGCAAATAGCAGGCTCGTTTTTACCTGTGATAAGCCGGTTGAATTGACCCTCAATATTCGGCACCCCTTATGGGCAGTCAACGGCATCGAGGTCCTGGTCAACGGTGAGAAGCAAAACATTAACAGTAAGCCCGGCACATGGGCGACTTTGAATCGCACCTGGAAGAGCGATGATACAGTAAAGATTTTAATGCCTTTCAGCTTACGTACTGAAGGCTTCAAGGATAATCCTAATCGTTTTGCCTTCCTCAACGGCCCGATTGTGCTGTGCGCCGAGGTAGATGTCAACAGGCCCATGCCGGCGGTAGTTGCTGAAGGTGGCCAATCAGTCACCGGTCTGGCGCCGGTGGCAGGCAGGCCGAACACGTTCCAGGGTATTGCGGACGTATTCCGTATTCCAGGCAAAAAGGGTGGCGGCGGCGTGACCTTTGAGCCGTTCTACAAGATGCACGACAACCGTCATTATATAGTTTATTGGGACAGATACACACCATCGCAGTGGCGGGAGAAAGAGACGGAATACAAGGCTGATCTGATGCAGCAGAAGGAGCTTGATGCCCGCACAGTGGATTCTGTCAAGCCGGGCGAAGAGCAGAGCGAGCGAGACCATAGCATAAAGGGTGAAAATTCGGAGATACACGAATTCAATGACCGTATGTTCAGGTTGGCTAACATTAACGGCTGGTTCTCCTGGAAGCTTAAAATATTGCCTGACCAGCCACAGGAGCTGAGCGTAACTTATGGTGACATTGGGCAGGAAGGAATTGCGTTTGATATTTTCGTGGATGACATCAAGATTGCTGCTGAGAAGTTCTCTGGTGGTGGAGGGCAGCAGAGAACCGAAGCGAAGGTATATCCGCTGAGCGATGAGTTATTGAAGGGTAAGGATAAGATAACCGTCAAGTTCCAGGCCGAAGCCCCTAAGGGGACAAGCGGAGTTTATGACGTGCGGGTTTTGAAAAAGGCCGGTGCTTCTTCAATCGCGGCTAAAGGAGATTATCCCTTTCAGCCGGTATCTTTTACCGACGTGAAGGTTGAGGATGAATTTTGGGCGCCTCGGATAGAGACCAACCGCAGTGTGTCTATCCCTCACGCCTTTAAGAAGTGCGAAGAGACCGGAAGGATCGATAACTTTGCGATAGCAGGCGGCCTGATGAAAGGCCGATTTCGCGGCAAGTTTCCTTTCGACGACACGGACCCATATAAGATTTTGGAAGGAGCCTCGTACTCGCTAAGTGTTCATCCTGACCCGGCTCTTGAGAAATATCTTGATGATCTTATTGCAAAAATCGCCGCGGCCCAGGAGCCGGACGGTTATCTTTATACTACCCGTACTATCGACCCTAATAATCCCCATAAATGGGCGGGTGCGAAACGCTGGGAAAAAGACCCTGATCTCAGTCACGAGCTTTATAATTGCGGGCATTTGTACGAGGCGGCTGTTGCACATTATCAGGCAACGGGTAAAAGGTCTCTGCTCGATGTCGCAATTAAAAACGCTGATTTGCTTTGCCGGGATTTTGGTCCAGGAAAACTCAGCTACTGCCCCGGTCATCAGATTGTTGAAATGGGTCTGGTCAAGATGTACCGTGTGACGGGCAAAGAAGAGTATCTTGACCTGGCAAAATTTTTCCTTGATGTTCGCGGTAGCGGCAATGAGTACAGCCAGAATCATAAAAAGGTCATTGAGCAAACCGAAGCCGTCGGACATGCTGTGCGGGCTATGTATATGTACTGCGGCATGGCTGACGTGGCGGCGCTGACGGGCGATAGTGGTTATCTCCAGGCCATCGATAAGATATGGGAAGACGTCGTTACAAAAAAGCTATATTTGACCGGCGGAATCGGTGCCACTGGACAGGGCGAGGCCTTCGGCAAAGCTTATAATTTACCCAACGAAACAGCCTACTGCGAGACCTGTGCGGCTATCGGAAACGTAATGTGGAACTACCGCATGTTCCTGCTGCACGGCGATGCAAAATACATCGACATTTTGGAGAGGACGCTCTATAACGGTCTGATCTCCGGCGTGTCACTTACAGGTGACAGCTTCTTCTATCCTAATCCACTCCAGTCACACGGCCAGCACAAACGTAGCTCCTGGTTCGATTGTGCGTGCTGCCCCGGAAACATAACACGCTTTATACCTTCCGTGCCAGGGTATGTATATGCACATACAGACGATGCTCTGTACGTTAATTTGTTTGTCAGCAGCACTGCGACCGTAAAGATGGGAAATGCCGCGGTGCGCATAACACAGCAGACACAATATCCATGGGATGGAAAGGTCAAGATAACGATTGAGCCGGAGGATATAGCGGAATTTTCACTGCGTATCCGTATTCCTATCTGGACGCAGAATAAATCCGTTCCGAGTGACTTGTATCGTTTTATGGATTCGCTGCCGGCGGGCGGAAAAATTAGTCTTAAAGTCAATGGTAAGGCATACGTTTTGGACGTGGAAAAGGGCTATGCCCATATAGACCGGCAGTGGAAAAAGGGTGATGTAATTGAGCTGAATCTGCCGATGCCGGTTCAGCGTGTGCTGGCTAATGATAAGGTCGCAGACGACTTGGGCAAGGTTGCATTACAGCGGGGCCCAATCGTGTATTGTGCCGAGTGGCCGGATAATAACGGTCACGTTCTTAACCTTGTCCTGTCAGATATTGTCAAATTAAAGGCGGAACGCCGTAAAAACCTGCTCAACGGCGTGACGGTTCTTAGCGGCAAAGCAAACGGTTTAAGCTACGATAAGGACGGCAAAACAATCTTGAAAAAGGAGCAGGATTTCGTAGCGATTCCGTATTATGCCTGGGCGCATCGCGGCAGCGGCGAAATGGCAGTCTGGCTCGCGCGTGACAATAAGGCGGCGCAGCCTCTTAAACCACCGGGTGATTCATAAAAGCAGTAAAATGGTGTGCGTTGCATACCCTATAATATTTCGAAAAAGACTCTGCTTGTAGCCGTTACCGCCTGCGCAAAATCAACAAAGTCCATCTGCTTTAGCTCGGCTAAAAATTTGGCGGTATGGACTAAAAGGGCAGGCTCATTTACCTTCTGCTTTCGCATCGGCGAAGGCGACATATAGGGGCAATCCGTTTCTATCATCAATCTATCCAAATGTACAACGTTTGCCGCCAGACGTGTCTTTTCAGCATTTTTGAATGTAACTACGCCGGTAAAAGAGATGTAAAAACCTTTATCCAGAACTATCTTTGCCTGCTCTGCGGAGCCGCTAAAACAATGAAAAACAATTCTTTTGATACCGCTTCGGTATTCTTCAAGAATTTGCATTGTCTCATCGAATGCTTCCCGGCAATGAATAATAACCGGCAGATTCAATTCAGCGGCTATTTTCAAATGCTCGGCAAAAACCTTTTTTTGTTCCTCTCGTGGCGAAAAATCGTAGTGATAATCCAGGCCTGTTTCGCCGATAGCAACGATTTTTTTATGTTGCGCAAGTTTCTTTAATTCCTGGATGGTTTCTGCGGTTACAGTTTTAGCTTCGTGCGGATGGATTGCGATAGCAGCGTACATACCTTCAAATCTCTCGGCAAGCTCAATAGCCTTTCGGCTTTCCAGCAGGTCTGTGCCGACGGTTACCCACTCGGTTACCCTCGTGGCTCTGCTGCGGGCAATTACAGCGTCAACATCGCGTTCTAAAACGTCAAAGGTTAAATGACAATGTGTATCAATCAATTCCATTGTGTTTAATGTAATCGTTTTGGGAGCATTTAATACGCTGTTCGTTAAGTTTTAGAGCTTCAGAAACAAACTCTTTGCTCAATGGAATCTTGGCATTTGGATTAGCTTCGAACCAAGCAAAGAACTTTCCTGGGCACCTATTGTTTAAAAATAGTATTCCTCCCAGGTTTTCGTAATCTTTTGTTTTGAAATATCCAAGACCTCCGTAATGATCTTTGTTGGTGTTGTACAAAGCATACCAAATGTTCATCGGCATTTTATGTTGGCCACAATCTCTAATAGGTCCTATTGATATAGGCCGAAACAAGTCATCTGTTACTATTAGTAAATTTTGCTTGTGGGGCAAAAATTTTCTGTAACTTTTGCAAACTGTTTGTCGGATATTTTGATACGGTTTCGTGTATCTTGAGTCGCAAGACAGGAGAAATTTGTGCTGTTTAGCTCGCCCACATTGGATATCTTCTTTGGACAACTGCCCTTTCCAGCCGGGACTTTTTACTTCACAAAAGATTTCATCACCAGATTTGTCCTTAATACAAAACTCCACACTGTGGCCGTGTTTGGTTGTTACCGGATTCCAACGAGTTACTTCAAAACCCAGGGTCTTCTCAATGAAGTATGCTGCGAATATCTCTGACAGGAAAGAGTCGTAGTTTCGGCTCTGTAACTGCGGTTTCATTAAGTCCAACCAATCCTTGTTCTTCATAAACTGCAGGTATTTTTCAACCTCGCCTTTCCATTCGTCACATGGTGGAAATTCTTTTTGTTGACTCCACCATGATCCGGACAATACAACGTCAAACAGATTTTCTTGACTATTTCTCATTGGGTGATTCTCTACGGTACAAAAGCATTTTCGTAGTGTCGTATCTGTGGTCGGCCTTTTTGGCCGAGAACTA
>CAZRNB010000122.1:0-8501 GCA_964601355.1 uncultured Pirellulales bacterium | reverse complement strand
GATGCTACCGGCAAATCGGCGGTCCCAGCCGTAACTATCGGCAAAACACTTTTAGAAGTCGGCAGCTTTTTCTGTTCAAGCACAATTGCCCTGGCTAATTTTTCGTAGCGGGCCTTAGGAAATTTCTTCGTTTCAGCCAGAGCCTCGAAAATATGCGGCTCGGCTCTTGTTGCCAAGACATTATTGCCTATCGCAGCAAGGCTTTCGAATATTTTGATTATTTGCTCGGCAGATTTGCCTGGACAGTAGATGACCTCCGGGAAACCTCGGCGGATTTGGCGATGATGGTCAATTCGGGCAAAACCTAAATCCTCAAACGGCAGATGCCGAAGCTTCTCCACCGCCTGCTCGATGCTAATTTTGCCGTTCTTAACCTGCCGTAATAATTTTGTTAATTGCTCAGCCTGAATATGTCACCTACCTTTTAACCGCGGATTTCACGGATTACACTGAAACTACGGATTTAACTGATTACGCTGATTATAATCTTTTTATTTTTTTCTGTGCAATCCGCGTAATCCGTGGTTATTTTTCAGCCGGTTGCTTTTGGCTCAAGTGTTAAATCTGCAAAGAGCTTGGCCTTAAATTTATGATATCCTAAAGAAGCTACCATAACGGCGTTGTCAGTGCAATATTGTTTTGGCGCAACGAGCAGTTTTTTGGGCGGTATTGTGCTATCACACATATTTTGTAGCGCGTCTCGCAGAGCGCTGTTGGCTGCTACGCCGCCGCCGAGTAAGATTGTTTTTGCACCGATTTTTTTGGCTGCCCGCTGGGTTTTTTTCACGAGCACGTCAATAACCGCCGCCTGAAACGACGCTGCAATATCGGCTATCTCCTGCTCACTCATTGAATCAACCCTGTCCTTTCCTTTCATATCCTGACCGCGACAGTAATACAGCACCGCTGTTTTGATGCCGCTGAAGGAAAAATCCAGCGAGTCCCGTCCGAGCATTGAGCGGGGGAACTTGATAGCGTTTGGGTTTCCAGTCTTTGCAGCTTTTTCAATGCTTGGCCCGCCGGGGTAGGGCAGCTTTAGAATGTTCGCAACTTTGTCAAAGGCCTCGCCGGCTGCATCGTCGATTGTCGAACCCAAAAGTTTTGGTTCCAGTGGTGAGTGGTAATCGTAAAGGCAGGTATGTCCCCCTGATACGATAAGGGCGACTGCCGGCAATTCTAAATCTTCTTTGGCTAACATAGCTGATTGCAGATGTGCGTGCAAATGGTTGATTGCTATTAGCGGCTTATCCCAGGCAAAACTGAGTGTTTTTGCTGCGGTGACGCCGACAACTAAAGCGATGGTAAGGCCCGGCTGATTAGCAACAGCTATTGCGTCAATATCATCTTTGCCAACGCCGGCTTGTTCCATAGCCTCGGCTATAACAGGATATATTTTTTCGATATGCGCGCGTGAGGCAATTTCAGGGACAACTCCGCCGTATTTTTCATGTAATTTAGTTTGCGAAGCCACGATAGATGATTTAATGGTATGGCCGTTAGCCACAACCGCAGCGGCAGTTTCGTCACAACTGGTTTCAATGCCGAGTATGTTAATC
Organism: uncultured Pirellulales bacterium; assembly: GCA_964601355.1. Lineage (GTDB taxonomy): Bacteria > Planctomycetota > Phycisphaerae > Sedimentisphaerales > Anaerobacaceae > CAZRNB01. The sequence continues at coordinate 6,945 of CAZRNB010000122.1, read as the reverse complement.
GTTTCTCGTTTTTCTTTTGGTTTCATCATACGAATATTAGTCGAAGAAGAGGCATCTGTCAACTTAAGCAGATGGTAATCATTATCCCGGAAATCCCCCGATAATTTTAAGGCCGGTTTTATGATTGGGACTATTTGACAAGTTATTGAAAAGCTGGTTATTTTAAGATGCAGGACAATGCCTGTTCGTATAGAATATGAAGGTGGCGTATTATATGACTGTTCGTGGGAACGATCGTATTGTCATTTTCGAAGGAGATGTCAAATGGTAAAAAGCTGTAAAAACAAGATAAGGCTCCTGGATTGGTGGCGGATGCTGCTCGTTTTGCTGCTGTTGGCTAACGTTGTACTGTTCTGCGCGAAACTTGTCCGTGCAGTGCCCGAACCAAAGCAAAGCTTGCGTAGCGAACCCAGCGAAGATTCCAATAGCACAGCGGCCAAGGTCTTCGATGTCAACGAATTCGGCGCTAAAGGCGACGGCAAAACGCTCGACACCGAAGCCATCCAAAAGGCGATTGACGAATGTGGCCAGGCCTGCGGGGGCATCGTTCGGTTTCCGGCCGGTAATTATTTGAGTAAGCCCATTGCCCTGCGGAGCAAGATCACCCTGCAGCTCGACGAGGGCGCAAAATTGCAGGCGACCACTAACCACGCCGATTTTATGAAAACGCCTGGCGACTGGCTGAGCGCCAAAGGAGGCAGCGATTTCATCCCGTTTATCACCGGCAAAGACCTCACAGATGTCACGATGACGGGTAAAGGCACGATCGACGGAAGCGGCGAGGTCTGGTGGGGCCCGGCCGAGGAGGCGCGGCGCAAGACTCCGGGCTACACGCTGCCCCGCCCGAATATGATTGTATTGACCGGCTGCAAGAATGTACGCCTGGAGAATATCACCCTGCAAAACTCGCCCAAGTTCCATTTTGTGCCCACGAATTGCGACGGCGTGGTCGTCTCGAACGTAACTATTCTCGCTCCCGCTACTGCGCCAAATAGCGACGCGATTGATCCCAGTATCTGCAGGAATGTTTTGATTACCAGGTGCCGCATTGACGTTGGCGACGACAACATCGCGATCAAATCCGGTCGCAAGGTTGATGGCCGGGAGTTTGCCTGTGAGAACATTACAGTTACCGATTGCGTTTTCCTGCACGGCCATGGTATGTCCATCGGCAGTGAAACTCTGGGCGGCGTGCGAGGCCTGACGGTACGGAACTGTACTTTTGAAGGCACCGAAAATGGGATTCGCATCAAGTCCGCCCGCGGCAAGGGCGGCGTGGTGGAGAACCTCACTTACAGCGACATCACCATGAAAAACGTTGAGCCGGCCATCACGTTCACCTGCTACTACATGAATAGCTCAGCAAGAGACCCCGTGCAGCGCTCTGCTCCCAAAGAAGACGCTGCACAGCCCGTTGCCGAGGGGACGCCGGTCTATCGAAATATCCGCATCAGCAATCTGACAGCCACGTGCGAGAAGTCAGCGGGCATAATCATCGGTCTGCCGGAGAGTCAGGTATCGGATGTTGTGCTCGAAAACGTCCGCATCTCCGCGCCCGTCGGCCTGACGATTTGTAATGCCAAAGGCGTCAAGCTCAAAAACGTGAAAATTGAAGTAAAGGAGGGCCAGCCGTTTATATTGGATAACGCAGTTGTAGAAGAATTGGAGACAACAAACAAATAATCTAACGCTGTCAAGACGCTTTATTGTTGTTGACCGCTTTTTAAGGAAAAAGCGTATGGATAAATTGGAAGTGAAAGAAACTGTCTGCTTAATCTTATTGGTGACTTCAATTATCGCAGCACAGGAAATACCCACATCAACTGAGCATGGGCTGGTATGGTCGGATGAGTTCAATAAAGATGGGCAGCCGGACCCAAATAATTGGACATACGAGAATGGTTTTGTCCGCAATAATGAGCTTCAGTGGTATCAGCCGGATAATGCTCGGTGTGAAAATGGTCTATTGATTATCGAAGGCAGACGCGAACGCAAACAAAATCCCAATTACAGACACGATAGCAATAACTGGAGGCAAAATAGAGAATTCGCCGAATATACATCCGCGAGCCTGACGACAAGGCGTCTTCACGATTGGCTGTATGGCCGTTTCGAGATGAAAGGCCGAATTGATACCCGAGCGGGCCTTTGGCCGGCTTTCTGGACGTTAGGCGTCCAGGGCCCGTGGCCGAGTTGCGGCGAGATTGATATTATGGAGTACTACCGGGGAATGCTTTTAGCAAATGCAGCGTGGGCCTCAGAGAAGCGATGGGTGCCAAAGTGGGACGATGTTAAAAAACCTATCACGGACTTTAATGATCCAAACTGGTCAAAAAAATTTCACGTATGGCGAATGGACTGGGATGCAAATAGTATTAACCTTTATGTCGATGATATGCTTTTGAACACGGTTGACGTCAATGAAACGTTTAACAAAATAGATGGTGAGAATCCGTTCCGTCAGCCACACTATATAATCGCTAATCTTGCCATTGGCGGACATGCCGGCGGCGACCCCTCAAATACAGAGTTTCCAGCAAAATTTGAGATAGATTATATTCGTGTATATCAAAAGAAAATAGGGATTCAGTAGTCAGGGGTCACGTGTCAGGGACCAGGGATCGGTAGTCAGTGGTCAGGGAAAAGAAAAAGTTAAAAGTTAAAGGTAAAAATTGTATGATATATCCTATCCCCTAAAATGCTGAACCCTGAAGCCCGACCCCTGATCCCTTCAAGAAAATGAATCCAGACAGATTGAGACGATTTACAATGAAATAAAAAAGCAATAGCGCAATAATGAAACCCTCGGCGTAAAGCCGAGGGCTAAACGTTAAACACCGGATTCAAATAATGCTCGGATACATGCTCACGTGGACAACTTATGGAACCTGGCTCCAGGGCGACGACAGGGGCTATGTGTCGAATGGAAAGGTTTTAAATGCCAATCCGGCGTTGCGGGCCGCCAACGCACAGAGATTGAAAAATCCCATTACATTTCTTACGAGTGAACAGTGTGAAATAATACAGAAGGCTATTCTTGATGAATAACCGTAGGATGGGCAACTTGTTTGCCCATGCAGATTGAATTTTGCAGCATGGGCAGGAGACCTGCCCATCCTACCAAGCCGACCATGTCCATCTTGTTGCCAAAGCGGCTGGAGACTCGATGGAAGAAGTTGTCAGCCATTATAAAAACGCAGCAAGGATTGTCCTGCAATCAAAAGGGTTTGTCGGCAAATTATGGACGAAAGGTTTTGACAAACGTTTTTGTTTCACCGAGCAGGAATTGCAATCGCGTGTTGAATATGTCAAAAAACTTAAGTTAGTTTAGCCCTCGACTTCATGCCGAGGGTTTCTCAATAGTTTAGCCCTCGGCTTTATGCCGAGGGTCTCATTATGTTTGATTAGTGTCTAACATCGCAAAGGAATGTTGATAAATGAACTTTGGCGTTACGCAGAAAAAGCAGGATGAGCTTGAGGCAAGAATGACGGCTGTGGGACTGCGCAAAGATGATTTTCAAGAGACATTCGTTCGTTCATCTGGGCCGGGCGGCCAAAGGGTGAATAAGACTTCCAGTTGTGTGTATCTAAAGCATCTGCCAACAGGCTTGGAAGTAAAAATGTCACGGGAACGCTCGCAAGCCTTAAATCGTTATTATGCGCGGAAGCGATTATGCGAGTTGCTCGAACAGGAAAAATTGGGCAGTAATAGTCCAGCGGCACTAAAGGCAGAAAAGACTCGCAAACAGAAGCAACGCCGAAGACGACGAAGAAGACAAAACTTAAGAGGAATTATCGAATGAGATTTGCCAGCTCAAAAAAATCTATTGTATTTATAATCTTAATGTTCCTTATATACAGTCACGCATCAGCACAGTTCATTGATGATTTTGGCGTAAGCCATGCTGTGCATAATGATACTGCCATTGCCAAAGACCCACGAGCAATAGACGGCTGGGCGTTTTTTACAGGAGATGGAGAGGCAACGATGGATTTCCAGCAGGGCGATGGCTTTGCTTCGATTCTGGTGGATGCTACCAGGGATAAGCGGAATATCTGGTGGGCGCTTATCAAGCGGCGAGTATCGGCTGACCTCGATCTGAACCTCCTGAAGAAGCCCAGCTATGAGTTCCGCATTGAAGCTCGAATCCGAATCAGCCATGCGCCACGCCGAGTGAACCTGAGTTTAAATACTCAAAGAACCGTGAATTTCCATACGCATCTTATGGAATTTGATATTCCCGACACGACCAATTGGCATACAATCAGTATGACTACGCGTGATTTCGAGGCTGAGCCGGGTGACATGGTTTTCGGGCAGCTCGCCCTTATGGATTGGGGATTGGGCAAATACCGCGTGGATGTGGATTACATGAAGGTGGACATTGTAAATACGGCTTTAGCCGGGCCGGATAAAGGCGTTCAGGTGCCGTACCATCCGCCAATTCCGGATCCGAATGTGTTCACGGAGAAAGTCCAGGTGGCTCAGGATTGTATAATTGATGTTCAATATCCTAATATGAATTTTAACAATTGGTTCGCACAGGAGAATGGAGAAAAGGTGAATTTACTTACTGTCAGCGGGACTCAATTTGTGATTATGCGCTGGGATTTAAGTGCGTTTACTGGAAAGAAGGTGGCTGGACTTGGCCTATTGGAGCTGACGACTCATTCGGTGCAGCGAAACTGCGATGATATTAAGGATTTCGGGCAGATAAGAATTGTCGAAATATTAAGCGGAGAACCTAACTGGAAACAGGAAACTGTCACTTACAATAATCTCTGCCGGGGTCAAGCCATAGATGATGTTTTTAATTCTCAGATGATTATTGATACAGCGGTGAAAGAAGGACGTGGCAGCAAGACGCTAATTACAATCTCCAAACCTGTGCTTGGCCGCATGATTGAAGGCAGGACTCTGGGCTTAGCCATTCGGCCTCTTGGCGCTATAAATGCCTCTTTTTATTCAATGGAAAACCAGGGTGGGAAATTCAGCGCGATACTGCGTTTCAATTTACAGAAGTAATCTGCTGGAAAAGTATGGTTATGGTTGCCGGCAGATGGAGGAGAAAATTCCTGTGGATGGTCTTTCAATTTGAAGCAAAAGGCAAAATCTTCTTGGCTTTTGCGGCTTTTTAGTGTAAAATAATTATAAGGGAGTTGATATGAGCTAAACTGTAAAGGTGCTGTTTTTTCTGAGAGGTATATGATGAAAAGTCTTGTCTATGGTACCTTGGCTATATGGGCGGTAATAACCTGTGTGAGTTTTTCTGCTCCTGAGCCGGCAATCGTTCCTAATCCGGGCGAATGGACAGTCAATGTAACATTCGAGCATCCCCAGAGAATTATATTACAGCTTGGCGGCTCCGGCGCACCAGGAATATACTGGTATGTTATAGTAAGTCTGGTCAATAATACAAATCAGGACGTCGGTTTCTACCCCAAATGCGAGCTTATGACGGATACCTTTGAAATTACGCCTGCTGATAAGAATATCCCGCCTGCCGTTTTCGAGTTGATAAAGACGCGTCATCAAAGCAAGTATCCATTTCTTGAATCTTTGCAAAGGGCGGACAATAAGGTTCTTCAGGGTGAGGACAACGCCAAAGATATCGCAATTATTTGGCCGGATTTCGATGTGCGAGCCACGAGTTTTCAGGTGTTTATAAGCGGCCTGAGTAATGAGACGGTAGCTATCGACCATCCGATAGATAAGGATGAAACAGGCAGGCCGACAAAAGTTTATCTGAGAAAGACGCTGGAATTAAGCTATAATTTGAAGGGCGATACAAAACTAAGGTCCGACCTCGGCATAGCCTATAAAGGCAAACGCTGGATAATGCGATAGGATTTCGCAGTTCGTTTTTTTGATATTGTACACCGTAGAGTGCATCTCATTTCGCCTGCCATTTTTTAGAGGCTTTCTTCAATCATCTCGCGAGTGAGAATAACTTTGCCCTCGCTGCATTCCTCGCACTTTCGGACGATGCGTTCGGGAATCGGCCGGCCGGTGTCAATTGGATTGCCAAACATCACGACGTCGGGCCCAAGTACATCTTCTAAATCAATCTCGTTGATATGCTGCCCGGCACCGGTACATTTAACCTTGATAATTTTTGCCATAATTTTCTCCATAAGGTAGGGTGTGCTAAGCACACCATCGAAGTAATGGTGGGCAGTACTACTCTGCGAAGTAGCCTTCGCTACGTAGCACGAGTGCCCACCCTACATATTTTCTTCCACGATTTTTATTTCTTCCTCTGTTAGGCCGTAGAGATCATAGACAAGTTTGTCGATTTGTTTGTCGGTGGCGTCGACCTCGTGCTTCCAGGCCTTCTTCATACTGGTAGCCTTCCGGACAGAAGTAGGTTCCGCAGAAATCCCTTGATGTCCTTTTCGATGTGGAGCCACCATAACATCTGCCCATTTTTCAGAAGAGCGATTGTTCCAGGCAAGGAAACGTAGTAACGGCCCCGCCTTGCAGAGCGCAGCTTGGTTATACTTACTCCTGTAGCTTTTAATAGCACCTTCGCTCGCGGCTTAAAATCTTTTTCATAAGCAGCTTTCTCTTTCGCTTGGTCATATTGGCCATTCGTTGATAAATCATTAATTTCATATGATATCTGGTGCTCGTCTTTGATTTGCTGTAGAAGGGTCAAAATCCCTTTGTCGCCCGATCCTTGGCAGTAATACCTTAACATATACATTTTATATTCCTTTGTTTTGTGCTATGTATTCTCTTCCACAATCTTTATTTCTTCATCGGTTAGGCCGTATAGGTCATAGGCAACTTTGTCGATTTGTTTGTCGGTAGTATTAATTTGCCGTTGAATTTGAGTCTTCTCGTCTGAAAACCAATATTTAACCGTCCAAAAAAATTTTAATAAAAAGCCATTCGTGGCTGTCCCGAATGGCGGTTTGTTAAGCAAATTAAGAAAAAGGTCT
>CAZRNB010000121.1:0-8523 GCA_964601355.1 uncultured Pirellulales bacterium | reverse complement strand
GAGTGGGGGGGATATTATCCGGGGGGAACCGGCTGGTATGAAACAGTTCGCTCCTACACAAAGTTAGAGCACGAATTTGATAACGACAGTACCGGGTATCTACAGTGGTTCGGTAATTTTGGAAGTTCAATGATACCGACCCTTATGAAATGGAACTGGATGCAAAATGATATCGAGGGACAGATGAATCTCAAAGTTGCAGCCGCCCACGACGTTACGATAGGCGGAAATTTGCGGTTTATACAGCTTGATACCAATACCAAAATAGAGAACCCTCAGCAGCTTAACTACATAGGTAGTCCATTCGACGAACAATTTGCAGGGGCATTCTTAATTGACCGCTGGTTACTGAGCGACCGGCTTACTCTTGAAGGCCAGATTCGTACAGACTACTATTCGGAAACACAAACTGATTGGGCAAATCGGTTGACTGCTCTTTACGCAATGGATAAACAAAAGGACCACATACTTCGACTCAGCTTCGCCAAGGCTTTTCGTACTCCTTTCGTGTCACCTCGCAAAGTTGTGACCAGTCGCGTTCCTTTACCTTCTCCTCCGTACCCAGCCGGCCTGTATGCATTTAATGTTAGACTGGCTGATGACCTGGAAAACGAGGAAATTTATTCGCTGGAAGCCGGTTATACGGGAAAACTTGCCAAAAACCTGATACTTCGGGCAGACACTTATTGCCAACGCTTTGAAGAACTCGTCGGATATAGCAAGACATACCTTGGTTCGATACCTTATCATAAGGCTGACAATATTGACGGAGCCGATGCTTGGGGCAGCGAGGTGGAACTGGCCATCGAGGGAAAGATTGGAAAACTCTCGGCATGGTATGCTTATAATGATTTCCAGGAGGATGATTCCCAACAAGGCGTCCGCGCTTATCTTCCTGCTAAAAACAAGGTTGGATTAACTGGTCGTTTGTTTCTATCTGACGGATGGACATTTAATGCAAACTATAAATATACGGGAACAACACGTAAGCTTGACCTTGACACAACCATTTTAGAAGTTGGCTCATCGCACCGACTCGACCTGGGTCTGGCAAAAGAGTTCGCCAAAGGCAAAGGCGAATTTATGATTGGCGTAAGTGACTTGTTAAACAAAACAGATGATGCACACTTTGCGATAGGTCAATTAACTGCGCATGAAACACCCGGCCGGACGTTATTCGCTCGGCTGCAATTAAAGTTTTAGGTATGGATAGAGGCAAAAAAGTGTTCATTAAGAAAACATTCTTTTCGATAAGTGCTGAGAGAAATGAGGATTAGAGTTTACAATTTGATGTTTTTATCTTTAGTTTTGTTTGTGACATCATTTGTACTACGAGCACAGGCTGATACCACGGCCAGCCGTGAATATCAGGTTAAGGCGGCATTTTTATATAATTTTATGAATTTTGCTGACTGGCCCGAAGAAAAATTGAGCGACAACAATGAACCAATAACCATAGGCATCATCGGCAAAGATCCTTTTGGCGACGCATTTAAGCCTATTCAGGATAAGCTGGTCAAAGGAAAAAAGGTCGTTATACAACACTTTCAAGGTCTGGAAGAGCTGAAAAAATCGTCTGAAGGGCATCCACAAATTGAGGCCATCAGGAAATGTCACTTATTGTTTGTCTGCCAATCAGAAAAAGGAGTGCTCAAGGAAATTATAAATTGGGTTAAAGACTACAGCGTCCTGACAGTAGGAGATATGGAAGATTTTCTTGAATCAGGGGGAATTATCAATTTCGTTATGGAAGACAACAAAGTTCGTTTTGAAATCAATGTTGCCACAGCCAGAAACGCCAAACTTAAAATCCGGTCTCAGCTTTTACGACTGGCAAAAAGAGTAATCGGAGAGAAACCATCTTAGAAGGGAAAAGATTGATTATGGCAGTTTTGCGAAACATGACGATAAAGTACAAGCTGATAACAATTGTCATGCTGGCATGTCTTACAGGATTAATCCTGGCCGGTGTGGCATTTATCGCCTGGGAACAAAACTCGCTTCGCCGTAATATGGTTAGAACTTTGTCAACTCGGGCGGCGATGGTAGCAGAAAACTGTAAAGCAGCTCTGGCCTTTCAGGACAACAAGGATGCGGAGAAAGTCTTGCAGTCACTTCGTGTGGATTCTTCCATCACTTTAGGCTGTGTTTATGATAATCAAAACAAGCTTTTTGCAGCATATTATCGTGATGATGACAGAATTAAAACGCTGCCGGTCGAGTCCAAGAAAATAGATTATAGTTTCGGCGGCGGTTTACTAACGATATTCAGCCCCGTTATTCTTGACAACGAAAAAATAGGCACGGTTTGTCTGCAGTCGGATTTGGAGTTTGTGCACACAACGTTGAAACGCAGCATCCAGATAATCATTGCCGTTGTATTTATTTCCTTATTGGTGGTATTTCTGGTGTCGTCACGGCTTCAAAGGATTATTTCCAGGCCTATTCTAAGCCTGGCTGGGCTTGCAAAAACCGTTTCTGAAAAGAAGGACTATTCTACCAGAGCTATAAAGCATTACAATGATGAAGTGGGTCTGCTTATCGATGCATTCAATGAAATGCTGGAGCAAATCCAGAAACGCGACTCAGAATTGCTCGTTGCCAAAGAGGGATTGGAGGTGAAAGTTCAGGAGCGTACCTCCGAGCTAACCTCTGCCAATGAACAGCTTACCAGTGAAGTTATCATACGCAAACAGGCAGAAGAGGAGCTGCGTAGAACTGAAGAAAAATACAGAGTGCAGTTTGAGGGAGCAATAGATGCCATCTTCGTGGCCGATGCTGAAACAGGCATACTAATTGACTGTAACCCTGCGGCAACAAGACTGGTTGAACGGGAAAAATCAGAACTGATTGGTCAGCACCAGCGGATTCTCCATCCGCCAGAAAACGATAAAGGAAAATTCAGCGGGACTTTCCAGGAGCATCTCGAAGACAAACAGGGTCAAACCCTGGAAACAAAAATTATAACTAAAAATGGAGAAATCAAGGATGTTGCAATAAAAGCCAGTCTCATTGAAGTTAGGGGCCAAAAACTACTGCAGGGCATATTCCGGGACATCACCGAGCGAATGAAAGTTGAGCAGGCTTTGCGGGATAGTGAGAATCGCCTGAATATCATACTAAACTCTATTTTAACCGGAGTGGTGATTATTGATGCCGAGACTCACAAAATAGTTGATGCAAATCCGCTTGGCGCTGAATTAATCGGCCTGCCTAAAGAAGATATAATCGGTAAAGTGTGCCATAAATTTATATGCCCCGCTGAGAAAGGCAGATGTCCAATAAGTGATTTAGGTCAATCGGTGGACCAGTCAGAGCGCGTTCTTTTGAGAGCCAATGGTGAAGCAATGCAGATTCTCAAGACCGTCACTCCTACAGCGTGGCAGGGACGCAAATACCTTGTTGAGAGCTTTATAAATATATCTGCGCTCAAGGATGCTGAAAAGCAACAGGCTGTGCTTATGGAGCAACTGGAAAAGACTAATCAGGAGCTAAAAGACTTTGCATACATAGTATCGCATGATTTGAAAGCTCCGCTGCGAGGGATTAATACACTGGTCAACTGGATATTAGCTGACTACGCGGATAAATTTGACCAGGAAGGTAAAGAGCAGCTTGATTTGCTTATGAACCGAGTCAACCGGATGCATAACTTGATCGATGGAATTCTTCAGTACTCCAGGATCGGACGCGTTAAAGAAGAAAAGACCCAGGTGAATCTGAATGAGATTGTGCCGGATACTATCGATATGATTGCTCCGCCGGAAAACATCACCATCACGGTTGAAGACGAATTGCCCGTGATTGTATGTGAAAGGACGCGAATCACTCAGGTCTTCCAGAACCTGCTGAGCAACGCCGTGAAGTATATGGATAAGCCGCGGGGGCAAATCAAGATCGGCTGTATCGAAGAAAACGGCTTCTGGAAGTTCAGCGTATCGGACAATGGTCCTGGAATTGAGGAGAAATACTTTGAGAAGATTTTCCAGCTGTTCCAGACATTGGCCCCACGCGATGAAGTGGAAAGCACGGGAATAGGTCTTACGGTTGCTAAGAAGATTGTGGAGATGTATGGAGGCAGGATTTGGCTGGAATCGAAGGTAGGACAAGGCAGCACGTTTTTCTTTACTCTGCCTAAGCAAGAAGTGGGTGTTAAAGATGCAAAGCTTGAAGCCAGCATTGTTGGTTGAAGATGACAGCGTAGATGCGATGACTATTAAGCGGGCGTTTAAGGAGCTAAATATCCCAAATACTTTAGTTCATAAAAACAACGGCGAAGAGGCATTGGAGTATTTAAAGGATACAAGTAATGAACAGCCCTGCATTATTCTTTTGGATTTGAATATGCCGAAAATGAATGGCCTCGAATTTTTACACGCTGTAAAAGCTGACGATACGCTAAGGAGAATTCCAATTATTGTGCTAACCACGTCTAAAGAAGAACGTGATATAGTTGAGAGTTTTAATCTCAGTGTGGCAGGTTATATACTCAAATCTGTCGATTATAAAAATTTTGTTGAGGTCATTAGAGAAATTGACCGCTACTGGACGTTGTGTGAGTCACCGGGTCAGCTAAATTAAGTGGTGGATTTAAAACTTGAAGCAACTGTTGTTAGTACTCCGCTACATAGATATCTACGATGCAAGGGAGGGAAAGGGATATGTTGGATACCGTTAGTGTGCCAGAGCAGTTTGAGCCGATTTTCAAGAAGGCTCAAGACTACGTGATAAGGTATTTCAGTGAAAAGAAAGAAGATGCGTCGAAGGGCAAGATAGAGATATTCGGCCAACGATATATTCTTATCAGGGCAGCCTCGATGTCGGTGGATTTTTTCGATACCATAAAGAATATGTTCAAGGACTGGGGAGATGAGAAAGCATCTGAAATAGCGAGGAGCCTCCTTTTTGATGTTGCACATGCTATCGGTAAGATGGATGCGAGGAACTTCCATCAAAAAATGGGTGTACAGGACCCGATAGAGAAACTCTCCGCAGGGCCAATTCATTTCTCTCATACAGGCTGGGCTTTTGTTGATATATTCGCCCAGTCAAGGCCGACACCTGATGAGAATTACTATCTCATTTACGATCACCCATTTTCGTTTGAGGCTGATGCGTGGGAAAATAGCGGCAGGAAAAGCAGTTTCTGCGTCTGTGCCATGAATGCCGGATATTCATCCGGCTGGTGCGAGGAGAGCTTTGGGATTCCTTTGGTTGCCTCTGAGATAATATGTAGAGCCAGGGGTGATAATGCCTGCCGGTTCATTATGGCACATCCCTCTAAAATCAGGCAACACATTCAAGAGTATTTGCGTGGCCATCCGGACATACCCGACAATGCAGCGTTCTACAGAATAGGCGGATTCTTTCAAGAGCGTAAGCAGGCCGAGCAGAAGCAGTCTTCTCTGCTTGCACAACTGGAGAAGACCAATCAAGAGCTAAACGATTTTGCATATATAGTATCGCACGATTTGAAAGCACCGCTGCGGGGGATCAACACGCTGGCCAAGTGGATAACAGCCGATTATGCAGATAAATTTGACCAGAACGGCAAGGAGCAACTGGAATTACTTTGCAGCCGAGTTGACCGAATGCATAACTTGATTGATGGAATTCTGCAGTACTCCAGGATCGGACGTATTAAAGAAGAAAAGATTCTGGTGGACCTAAATGAGCTTGTGCCGGACATCATCGATATGCTTGCTCCGCCGGAAAACATCGCCTTCACAGTTGAAGACGAATTGCCCGTGATTGAATTCGAAAGGACGCGAATTATCCAGATTTTTCAGAATTTGCTGGGCAACGCCGTAAAATTTTTGGATAAGCCGCAGGGACATATAAAAATCGGCTGCGTTGAGGAAGACCCGCCTTCGGAGAGCTGGAAGTTTAGTATTTCAGATAATGGACCTGGAATTGAGGAGAAACATTTTGAAAAGATTTTTCAGTTGTTTCAAACATTGTCGCCACGGGACGAGATGGAGAGTACCGGTATCGGCCTGACCGTGGCCAAGAAAATCGTTGAAATGTATGGCGGAAGGATCTGGGTGGAATCAAAAGTGGGCGAGGGAAGCACATTCCTATTCACATTACCTAAGCGAAAGGGGGTGATTGAAAATGCGAAGCTCGAAGCCAGTGCTGTTAGTTGAAGACGATAATATCGATGCAATGACGGTTAAGCGGGCGTTTAAAGATCTGAAGATTCTTAATCCTTTGGCTCACAGGACCAATGGCGAATACGCCCTGGAGTATTTAAGAGACGACAGCAACGAAAAGCCCTGCGTTATTTTGCTTGATTTGAATATGCCCAAGATGAACGGCATCGAATTTCTAAAAATCGTAAAAGCGGATGACGTGCTGAAAAAAATTCCTGTCGTAGTTCTGACTACATCCAAGGAAGAGTGTGACATTATGGAGAGTTTTAAGCTCAGCGTCGGCGGCTACATAGTCAAGCCGGTCGATTACTCAAAGTTCGTGAATGCAATTAGAACAATCGACCTGTACTGGACTTTAAGTGAATTGCCAAATGGGGACAAAAACCATGAGTAATGAAAGTTACAAAGTCCTAATGATTGAGGATGATAAACTCGACCAAATTGCTTTCCAACGATTGGTTGAAACGGAAAAACTGCAATATGATTACACCATAGCCGGCTCCGTTGCAGAAGCTAAAAAAATACTGTCCAGCCAGCAGTTTGATATCATAATATCCGACTATTCGCTGGGGGATGGTACAACATTTGACATCCTTGAGATGGTTAAGAATACACCTGTTATAGTTGTCACCGGGATCGGCAACGAGGAAATAGCGGTCAAAGCATGGAGGGCAGGCGCTTATGATTATCTGGCAAAGGACATAGAAAGAAGCTATCTGAAAGCACTTCCCATAACCGTCGAGAATGCTGTCAGCCACAAAAGAGCCGAGGAGAATCTGAGGCTGCTATCAGGAGCTATTATGAGCACCATTGATAGTGTGTATATCGCCGATTTGGATGATAAGATTGCTTTCGTCAATAAGGCTTTCTGCGATACTTATGGATACGAATGGGAGGAGATACTCGGGAAAAACTGTGGTGTTCTCTGGTTATCAGGACATAAGACGGCCAACACAAGGGCCGTCTTCCGTACTCAAGGTATTGGAGACACCTGGGAAGTTGGATTTTATCATAAGCGAAAAGACGGAAGCATATTCCCGGTCTCTCTATCAAGGTCAATAATTAAGGATCAAAACGGCCAAAAAATTGCAGTTGTCGGAACTGCTCGGGATATTACTGAGCGAGTTCTTCTGGAAGATGAGCTGAGAAAAGCAAACCTCAAATTGAAGGAGAAGTGCCAGCTGAAAGATGAATTAGTTATTAAGGTTTCTGAGACGTTGAAGAGATTATTACCGGATGAAAATATGCTAAATAGCATATCGCAGCGAGAACGTGTGGTAAGCTTGTCGAATCCGGACGTTTGGAAAAACCTCAATACTGCAAGAAATATTGTTGGCGATATATTGGATATTTCAAAGATAGAATCAGGCAAAATGAAATTACACCAGGCGGAATTTGACCTTGGCAAAGCGGTTTCGGAACTCGTAGTTCATTTAACACCATTCGCACAACAAAAGGATATTGAGCTAAAAGCTGCTGTACCTGACTGTGAGCTTATCATAAACGGAGATGGTGACAGAATTATGCAGGCTTTGACCCGCCTTATTGATAATTCCATAAATTTAACGCCGACTAAAGGTCATATCGAGGTGCGATTAAAAGACTTCGGCAGTGAGATTGTCATGGAGCTGCAGGACGATTCAACAAGTATCGAAAGCAGCAAGATGGACAAAATTTTTAACTGTTTTGAGTGGATTAAAGAACAATCCCGACTTGATCGGGACTGGCGTCCGGAACAGGATAGGGTTTTGGGCCTTTCACTTGCTAAAAGAATAATGGAGATGCACGGCGGAGATATATGTATAGAAAATGCGAATAGCGGCGGAGGAAACAGTTTTTGCATTAGCCTGCCAAAAATCCATGCAAACAAAAGATTTTCTATGGCAGCAGTAGAAGACGTAGAAAAACATTCTGACATAGAACCCGATGAATAAAGACTTTACATCTTAAATCACCAAAAATACCTCGTTTTTATTCTTTCCTCCTGCCCTTATTGTTTGTTGCCTGTGAATGGCGACCCTATTATCCAGTAATTTTCTTGTTCCAGTGTAATCCATGGATGCACTTCAAGTCTGTATCTATGACAAGGATGAATCACTCCCAGATACCGTGTGTGTGACTAATTTTTCTGGCATTGTATAACAATAATTATTACAGGATGTTATACGCCTTTGTCATTGCGAGGGAGTCCCGCCCAGCGCTGGGCGGGACGACCGAAGCAATCTCTCGCCATCAAGGTTTGAGATTGCCACGCCCGCCGAAAGCGGGCTTGCAATGACATATTCCTGCCACAAAATCTGGTCACATACAATACCATGGGTGCATGTCACATTTATAGGTAAAGACAGGTTATTCTATTGCCTATTATCAC
>CAZRNB010000120.1:0-8630 GCA_964601355.1 uncultured Pirellulales bacterium | reverse complement strand
AAAGAACGTGGATAACTCTCTAATTCAATGTGGTACATAATCTGGGGTCAGATCAACTTTGTGGCAAGACCATCATCTCTATACGTGAGACGAGCGACGAGATACGAAAGACGTATTTTGTGGCCGACCCTATTGACATGCTTTAGGTGCGATGCTATATTTTTTAAGGAAGCGAAGAGCAAAAGCGCCAATGCAAAAATATGGTGCGTTCCTAAGTTTCCTATGAAAGAAAGGAGAATCTAATGACGATATCTTACTTTTTTATTTCTATTGCGGCTTTTGCCTGCCTCGCAATGCAGGCCACACCCGCTAAGGAAGATAGCGATATCATCGTTGATACAAGTCTGACTCAGTCAGAGCCAAAGAAGATATTAATTGACCCGTTGAGTGCGCGTCCTCTATACCTAATTCAGGTTAAGGATGATGAGGTACTTAGCACTGCCACTGGTTTCATTGTCGAGAAAAATAAGAATCAGTATCTCATTACCAACTGGCATGTTGTATCTGGACGTCATCCTGATTCCAATCAAGTACTTCATCCGCAAGGTAAAACTCCGAACGCAATTTTGATCTGGCACCATGGAAAGAGACTTGGAACATGGGTGCGAAAACGTGAAGCCTTGTATGACCAGAAGGGGAGAAAAAGATGGATCGAACATAAGAGAGGAAGGGACGTTGATCTTGCTTTACTCCCTTTGGAAGTAATAACCAATGATATTCAACTTTACCCTTTAGAACTATCTATGGCAGACGTCGATATGGTTCCAGAAGTTGCAATGCCTGTTTCGATTATCGGTTTCCCTGTCGGTCTTACCAGTGCTGGATTCTTCCCGATTTGGAAGACAGGGCATATCGCATCGGAACCTAATCTTGATTATCAAGGATTACCACTGTTTTTGATTGATGCCACCACACGAGGAGGAATGTCAGGCTCACCTGTTGTGCTACGCATGTCGGGAGGATATAAGACGAAGAACGGTAGTATGATCATGAGTTCGAGCGATTATCAGACTCTTTTCCTTGGTGTTTATTCTGGACGACTCCCTGGAGATTCCGAGATTGGAAGAGTCTGGCGGCCCAGTCTCATTAAAGAGATACTCGAGAAGCTGCGAGATCCCAATGAAGCCATTCAGGCGGGTCCTTAAGGCCTTATGGCACACACATTCGCCACATAAGAATGGCAAGAGAGGGGACAGGTCCTATCACAGAGGACTGAGAACAAAAGACGTATCACTGAAGACAGATGACGGAAAACAGAGGACAGACGACAGAGGGTGGAGAACAGTGCTGTCGTCCGTTATCTGTCATCCGTTTGTTTATCGTTTTTCTTGCATTTCAACAATCTGTTCTGAATGCTCTGGCCGCTCAAGCCGTTAGGAAATTAGTGATTATTTAACCAATTACCAGTTATCAATTACCAATTACCAGTCCTTAAGCGAGCCGACTAATTCTTTGATATTTGATATATTATTTCGAACGCAATATTTTTTTATGCCATCAACGATTTTTACGGCGCATCCTGGATCGAGAAAAGTTGCTGTCCCGACGGCAACCGCAGAAGCCCCTGCGATAATAAATTCAATAGCGTCTGAAGCTGTCCTGATTCCACCCATGCCTAAAATCGGTATCCCTCGCTCTTTTGTCACTTCATTATAAACTTTATTAACCAGATATACCGCCATCGGCTTTATCGCAGGGCCTGACAAGCCGCCTGTTTTATTAGCAAGGACGGGCTTACGAGTTTCAATGTCGATGACCATCGCGGTAAAGGTGTTTATCATACTAATTGCATTTGCGCCAGCCTCAACAGCCGCTCGTGCTATTACGCTGATGTCGGTGACGATAGGAGAGAGCTTAACCATTAAAATCTTGCTACCAGCGACCTGTTTCGCCGCAGAGGTAATCTCTGTCACGAATTGCGGGTCTTTACCAAAAGTTATTCCACCTTTTTCGACATTAGGGCAGCTAATATTCAGCTCAAAGCCAGCTATTGCCGGCTCTTTAGCAAGGCGTTCGACCACTGACACATATTCTGCAACGGTCTCACCAGCGATATTTACAAAAACCGGCACAGTCATTTTTTCAATAATGGGCAATTTTTCTTCGATGAATTTATCAAGGCCAACGTTGGCTAAACCTATCGCATTTAGCATCCCTGCATCGGTCTCAACGATTCTTGGCGCCGCATGGCCTTTTTTAGGCTTTACGGTGATACTTTTGGTGATAAATCCGCCGAGCTGGTTTACATCCATAAAATCAGTTAGCTCATCGGCGTACCCGCACGTCCCAGACGCTGTGAATACCGGATTCGCCAGCCGAATCCCTGCAAAATCTACCGATGTATTGATTGATTCGCTCATAACCAAAATTTCACTTAATCCTTAAGCCATACCAGGATAGACCGATTCCTAACAAATATACGGCTGTCAATATAATATTCACTCCTAAGGTCTTGTTGCCTATTAAAGACTCGGCGACAAAACCTAATATCTGGCCTATTCCCATTGTAATAAGTAATGCCCAGAAAGCCCAGCTTTGTCCATGTGCCAATCCCATCCAAATCATGAAAACACTTAACAGACAAAATGTAACTACGGCTGAATTAAAATAAACCGCTAAAGACTTGAACGTTGTAAGGACTTGTTTATCTAAGCGAGCTATCTCTGCCTGCTTTAGCGAAACATACAATATGGGTGGATTTTCCCCCCAAAATATAATTGCGACAAGTATGCCTGCCGCTAAAAGAAGATTAAATACCGCATCAATAGTCAGGACAACTGCTCCGATCTTTAACACTTTGACCTCCATATACTGCTTGCTAATCATCAATTGCCTGATACACAAGCACGCGGTATTTTGTAGCTAAGTCCTCTGACCAGTAACTTTTCATCTGTGACAAAAATACAGCTACAATCTGCTCCTTCGGATCGATCCAGAACCGCGTAAAAAAAGCTCCATCCCAGCCGTAAATACCGATTGACTCTAACTCGTCAAATTCGCCGCGTTCGGTTCGTATGCCGAATCCATAGCCCATCTTATCGCCGGTATTATATCTAAACGGCGCATACTTATCGCCTGCGGAATTTGTCGTCATCAGTTCCACCGTCTTTCGGCTGATTATTCTCACGCCGTCAAGCTCGCCGCTATCGAGTATCATCTGCGCAAAACGTGCATAGTCTGATGCGGTTGATATTAGCCCACCGCCGCCGGAGAAAAACTTCTGCTCAGTCAGGAAGTTAGGGTCGGTTGCATCTTTTTCCAGCTTGCCGGTTTTGGTCAGGCTGTACAGACGGGCCAGGCGTGGCAATTTTTCCTTCGGAAGTACAAAATGCGTATCATTCATCTGCAAAGGCCCGAAAATCTCTTCTTTGCAGAATGTATTGAAATCTTTTCCTGAAAGAACTTCGATGAGGTATCCGAGGACGTCGATGGAAAGGCCATAATGTACCTCTTCTCCCGGGTGCGAAATAAGTGGTTGTTTAGCGAGCTTTTTGACCATGTCACCAATCATGCAGTCGGCTGGCTTAAGACCTGTGGCAATACCTGCCTCTTTGTAAAACCTGCCGAGCGGCCCATCGTCATAAGTTATGCCGGAGGTATGATTAAGCAAATGACGGATAGTTATTTCTCTTCTGGCAGGCTCAGTTTTAATACTATCGCCGGAAGTGGTTCGCACGAGAACCTGCGGCTTGGCAAACTCAGGTATATATTTTGAAACCGGGTCGTTCAGCAGGAACTTTCCCTGCTCATATAATATCATAACCGCCACGCATGTCACCGGCTTAGTCATAGAAGCAATTCTGAACATCGCGTCCTTGCTCATCGGCTTTTTATTTTCGATATCTATCATTCCGAAAGCTTCATTGTGGATAATTTTGCCTTTTCTTGCGATCAGCGTCACCACACCTGCAATTTTGTCTTCATCTACATATTGCTGCATAACCTTGTTTATTCGCTGTAACCGCTGCGAAGAAAATCCGACCTCTTCAGGTGAGGCTGTTGTAAGCTCTTTTGCAAAAGAAATACCCGCTGTTAACAGCACAATAAGAAAATATAATCTTGCCTTTGCAATCATCATTATTGTCTCCTCAAGCTATATTTTAAAGATAACCTCTCTCGCGTCAAACACCGGTCCATCCTGGCAGCATAATTTGTAAAACGTCTCGGAGCTTCCCTTTGCTCGACATTCAATTGCGCAGCTTTGGCAGACGCCGAAGCCGCAGGCCATGTGTCTTTCCATGCTGATTTGGCAATCTATATTTTTCCTGTTTGAAATTTCAGATAGTTTCGCCAGCATTGCCTCCGGGCCACAGGCGTAAATAATGGTGCTTTCACGGGCTGGATTATGCTCATCGAGCCATTGCGAAACGCAATCGGTTACAAGCCCTTTAAAGCCGGAAGTGCCGTCATTTGTTGCAATCTGAGATTTGACGCCGAATTTGGCGAACTCCGGCAGTGAAAAACCTAATTCCCGGCTGATCTGGTCTAATATACTCTCAAAGGGCAGCTCTTTTACTGTTTTTGCACCGGCAAAGACAAGGATTTCTATATTAGAATATTCGGCTGCGAGAACCTTCGCCAGATGCTGCAATGGTGGTGTGCCCATTCCTCCGGCAACCAAAAGGGCTGTTTTTTTGCCCTGCGATACCGAAAAGCCGTTGCCCAAAGGCCCGATTACGCTGAGCGAGCTGCCGGCAGACAAAGTTGTCATTCGCAGCGTTGCAGGCCCAGCAACACGATATAAAAGGTCTGCTATGGTTTTATCTTTCTGCACAGTGACGTCGGTAAAGCTAAACGGCCTGCGAAGTAATATATGACGACCGGATACGTCGGTCAATTCCGCCGGTATATTGCTTGGCGATGGCAGGGCGGCTGATGAAAGGTCTAACTGGGCAAATTGGCCTGGTTTAAACTTTTTGAAAGTCTCCGCTGCATTTCCTGAAAATTCCAGCTTGATTTTATAGAATCGCTCCCCTATCTTTCTATTTGATGTCACAATTCCAAAGTTTTGAGTTTTGAGTTTTGAGTTTTGAGCTGTCATATCAGAGAAGCTCTTCAAATACAGTTACGCCATCTACCACTTTGCATGTGTGAACGGCATATTTATTTTTAAATTCCGGATGGCTGCGTGGATAAGCTGTTTCGACGGCCTTTCTGAGTACATCAATATCTTTGGCTCGAACCAGAGCGCCTGATGCACCTTTGTCGCCGCCACCCAACATTCGTTCACCCAGGACGCCCGGCACAGTCCGTGCTATATCGCACATTGTCTCAAGCTCCGGGCCGGAGATTTTGTAATCGTCACGCAGGCCTATGCCGTCCTCTCTAAATATCCGTCCAACCGTTTCGATGTCACCTTGCTTCCATGCGGTTAGCATCTTGTAGAATCGATTCTGTGCGCCGTAAATGTACTTTAAACGATCGCACAGAGCGGTTTTTTCCTTGCCGAAGCGTTCAAAAACCTTTTTGAGTGTTGCATCATCTTTTACGTCGGCCAGGCATGACACCTTAAAACCTGCCTTTTGCATCAGTGCGACAAGCTGCTCACACTCTGCTCTCCGGACGGCATAAGTTGATTTCTCAAGACCCGGCCTGTCGGTGCCGGTATCAAGCACAACAATCCTGAAATCAATTGCGCCTTTGCCGATCGGAACGTATTCAATCGAGCGGTTCTTTGGATTGTAATGTGTGCCCATTCCCTCGCGGGCAAAGAGAATCATTGTTTGGTCGAGCTTGCCGCAGGGTGAGCCGATGTAGTCATTCTCGACCGCCTGTGCCAGGTCAACGATTTGTATTTTTTTATTGTCCTCTATCTTAATATCATTGGCGTCGAATATCGACAAAATCAGATTGAGACTTAGCGAAGCGGACCGGCTCATTCCGCCGCCTGGGATATTGCCGAAAAGAATCCCGTCAATACCCTGTTTAATTTTATATCCTTGCCGCTTGAGGATAAAATCCACGCCGAACGGGAATCGTCCCCATGTATCGGCTATATCAGGCGACTTTGGCTTAGGGACATTGCCGATTTTGAATTCAATCACGCCATCCTCCGGAAAATTCCCGCTAAAAAGCCTAATCTTGTCGGTTCCGTTCGGCTTGTATGCAAACCATATAAATCTATCAGTACCTGCGCCGAATAGTTCAGTGCCGTTGTAATCGCCGTGCTCAACGCCCAGGCAGAATCGGCTGGATGTTCGCCGGATTTTACCGCCAGCCACATTTAGACCGTTTTCCTTAGACAGTTGCTTTAACACATCAAAAGCCTGCTGGTCGTTTGTTGTATTCACGAGTATGCTCCTTATTTTGCAAATCCAATCGGACTGAATAGTACATATAGGATAAGCGTTAGAATCACTACGACGATGCCGGCTACTTTGGCCCCATTGGAGGAGCGCAGGTCAAGATTCGACTGCTTCCTGAATTCTATCGGCTGAGCCAGAGGCTTAACCGCTGTGATGATAGCCATAATCAAAAGGCATAGGCCGAAACAGATAGCCATGCGATTGAGGAATTGAATATCCGGAAGGACTTTGTATCGGCCACCAAGATACATGCCGCCGTATGTTACAATATTGGTCAAAAGGCCAATAACACCGGCAATCGGCGGGGCTTTACGGACAATAAGGCCAAATACGAAGACAGCCAGGATTCCGGGTGAAATGAGACCCTGGCTTTCCTGGATGATGGTGAAAATGCTGTTACTGATTTTAGGATTACCTAACTGTGGAGCGAGGAAAATCGCAATGCCGGTGAATACTACGACGCATGTTCGACCCAGCAGAACAATAGCCTTTTGAGTCGCATTTGGGTTGATATATTTCTTGAAGATATCCATCGTAAAGATTGTGGATGCGGCGTTCAGCATGGCAGCAAGTGAGCTGACGATAGCGCCCAATAATGCTGCCAGTACAAATCCTACTGCGCCGGTTTTCTGTGGCAGGACATTGCTGAGTAGCTGCCCTAATGCCGTGTCATATTTATAGACAATAAATTTCTCGATTGTGATATTTGCCTTGGCAGTAGTGGCTGCGCTTAAAACCATCTTATTATAAGATTCCAGTTCAGCGGTCAATTCCGGCAAAGCGGCCTTATGTGCTTTGTCATCAGACTCAAAAATGGTGTAGTTTGCAACCTGCATTGTATTGAGTTTTTCTTGTGTAAGAGGAAGAACAAACGGATTTCTTGTTTTGACGGCCTTTATCGCCGCTTCATCCGGATATACGGCGAGCATGAATTTGCCTCGCTGCCAGGCCTTGATAGCCTCTTCGCTCGGCGTTTGGACGACTTCTACAAATTTTGTATTAGCATTGGCCTTTGTGTATTTGGCCATCACAATCGCATTATCGTTGACCGATTGATTTTGCATGTCCTTGGCAAAAAGATTGAAGGCAATGATGCCGGGAATTACTATTACAAATGGAATCAGGAGCTTTAAGAATGCCGAGAAAACGATGCCCTTTTGTCCCTCAGATAGTGACGCTGCGCCTAAAGTTCTCTGGGTGATATACTGGTTCAAACCCCAATAATAGAAGTTTGGAATCCAGAGGCCCAGAAGAAGAGCCGTCCATGGAAGAATCTTATCGTCCTTTGGCAGGAACATGCTCATTCGCACCTTATTCAGCTCCATGAACCGTTCGATTGCTCCGCTGCCGCCGGCCAGAGGCACAATCTCGACGGATCCTGTCGAGACATTTGCTATTTTGGCGGCTTCGGTGACACTGCCGAGCATCCTGAATGCAAAGTACATAATTACGCCGCCGCCGAGGATTAAAGCGCTACCCTGGATCAAATCGGCCCAGGCACAGGCTTTTAATCCTCCGGCTGCCACGTAAATCATTGCGATAATGCCGATGACTAACGAAGCGGATGCGATAGACACATCATAGCCCATTTTTCCAGCCATCGTGCTGATTGTTAGAGCACCGGAATAAGTTACAGAGGCGAGAAGGAGCATATAGATAAAAAGAGTCGCGACGGCCATGATTGTCCTGGCGGAAGCGTTGTAGCGGTACTCTAAAAACTCCGGCATTGTGTAGATGCCGGCTCGCAGGAAGTACGGCAGAAAGCCGAAGGCTACTACAACAAGCGTAATCGCGGCCATCCATTCATAACTTGCGATGGCCATGCCGACGTGACTTGCAGCGTTGCCGCTCATACCGACGAACTGCTCGGATGAGATGTTGGCTGCGATTAGCGAAAAGCCGATCAGCCACCATTTAAGTCCGCGGCCTGCCAGGAAGTAGTCTTCGCTTGTTTTTTCGTGTCTGCTTTTTATCAAACCAGTTGTAATGACAGCAACGACAAATCCGACAAATACCAAAACGTCCAGGTAATTTATCTCCATCGTAATTCCCTTTCATATCCTTAATTTGAAAAATCCGTTTTTCGTTTCCATCAAAACGCTCAATATTATAATCTTGCGAGCAACTGCTGAAAAGAAAATTGATCTTTGCTGCTCTGCGAAGCACGAGTCTCAGCTTTGCAATGTCTCAAGTGTATCTATAACCACTGGGATATGAGTATAAGCGGGGCCGCCGCCCATCATAACCGCCACGGACGCAGCCTCTAAAACCTGCTCTTTTGTTGCACCTGCATCGAGGCACTTCTGCACATGCAGTCTAATACAA
>CAZRNB010000119.1:0-8773 GCA_964601355.1 uncultured Pirellulales bacterium | reverse complement strand
ATGCATATAAACGTAATAAAGCTTTACCAATATCATGAGGTAGTACCCAATTTTTTGCTTTCGCCGTTTACTGACGACGTCAAGAAGCTTCCGCCGCCAGATATAAAAGGAGAAAAATCCCATGAAATTATCGATTAGACTAATCTTATCCACTGTTTTTTTTATCCTGATAACTACCACGGCTATTTTCTGCTATGAAGGTAGCAACCCCAATATTGGCCCGTCAAAAGGCAGCAAGTTCGAAGCCGACATAAATAACCAACTATCATCTATAATTTCTGGGGAGGCAGAAAATGCATGAAAATAACAAAAACTCTGACAGTAATTCTTATTCATTCTGGAAACGCAAGAGGTTTACTTCTGACCCTGAGATCCTAAAGATTGAGGAAAAGCTCCGAAAGGCTTATCTTGACTTTCGTCCTGATGTAAGAAAACTCCTCAAGCTGGCTTATTACGGCAGTGAATATGTAAAAAGATCTGCCCTACAACGCCTTGAGATTATTTTGAATTCTTATGCTGTGCGTCAGATACGGGCACCTGACAGTTTCATGCCTTATGGCCCAAATCAACTACTATCTCAGGGTAATATCCTTGTTTTGATTCAAGTGGATGGGACAAACTGGTATATCCCGGTTGATAGTTTGTTGACAGGCGGAATAATCCCAGGCCCGCAGCAGGCAGGAAAGTCTCGTTTTATCATTCACCTCTGCCTCCAGATTCAAAAGGCTAATCCCAACATAGTAATCACCATCATCGACCCAAAAGGCGGTTTTTCAGATTATGCCCCCCTGTTAAATGCTGATTGCATAGACCTTGCCAAAGCCTCTTTTGATTTAAAGCCACCAACAGGCGTTAAATACGAAGATTTTGTCCTGGAATTTATGCCGATAGTCTGTGATGGGGCAGGTTTGATTTACAGTATTGAGATTGTCAATGATGCCGCAGCCATCTCTCTTAAGCAGAAAGAGCAATACACACAAACAACAGGACAAGATACGGAATTGTGTCTCAAAGACATCTATTGCGACCTCTCTTTAGTAAGCAATACCTCATTTGGCAGGAGATCTGAATACAAGCAGGCAGCCCAAACCGCACTTCACCGTATAATCGGCAACAGGAATCTTTTTGCCTGTCGTAAAGGCATCTCTCTCGAAAGGCTTTTCAGTAAAAACACTATAATCAATGGCCGCTGCCTGACTGATGACCTGGAATGCAGGACACTCTTATCATATCTGCTTTATTACAAATACCAGCAAGCCAGGTATCTTCCCGAAAAAAATAAGCTCCAACACATCATTATCGTCGATGATGCCGCCAGATTCCTGGGGACAGCAGATTACACAGGGACCTCCAAAAGAGTCAGTCCGTTAGGCAACATCCTTGCCATGCTTCGTTCAAGCGGGACATCTTTAATAGGAGCTACACAATTGCCTGGTAATCTCGATTCTTCTGTGATAGCCCTTTCACGGTTTATGGCCGTTATCGGCCCGATGTCCGGCAAGAAAAATCTTGATGTTGTTCGTAACTTCATGTCCCTTAATAACGCGCAGATCGCGGCAGTTACAAGATTATCTACACGGGAGGCTGTAGCAGTAGCATTTGCACCTAATACTGCATTCAAGGGCATTATCCATGGTTGGGTGCCTTATATTGAAACCCCGCCTGTCGGGAATATAAATGAAATAACTTCTGCTGACCTTGAAATTCAACCCTGGCATCACTTGCTTGAGATACCGGCCCAGACAGCCGCTTATAACGAAAAATTTGGCGAGACAACGGCAACAGAAAAGGAAAAAGAACCAATCCTGAAGCCAGCCTCAAACAACGCGTTATTTACCAACCATCAAACCCACAGGTTAATTTTTGATTGTGTTTGCTATCCCTTCCATTCTGCAACTGCCAGGATCAAACGCCTTAGACTCTCGGGCAGAGATTTTGAAAACGCCAAACTCGAGGCCTGCGAAAAAGGTTACCTGATTTCATCTTACGCCGGCTCGACCCTTTATCTCATCGCCACCCAACAGTCCTTTGACCTATTCGATATGCAGTGTCCCTATAAAAGAACCACATCCTTGGAACACGCGTTCTATGTTTGCTTAGGCAAGTTCCTGCTTGAAAACGACGTGCGTATTAAATCGGTTAAAGCCGAAGTCCCCATAGCTAATACCGGTTCTGCATCTGATATAGTTACATTTGCAAATAACGGGCAAATAGAGGCGTGGGAGGTCTGTCTCGGGACCAATTACATCCTCGCAAACATCACCAAGTATAAAAACACCGCCTTTTCAAAGATTACACTTCTTTCAAAAGATTGGGAATTGAGCCAGGCTATCCAGAAATTAATAAAGTTCTCAGGGTTAGAGACTGAATTACTGGAAAAGGTTGAATATACACATTTTTCAAAACTACTTGGTCTTCAGAGAAAATTATCAAGGTATTCGTAGGAGCTTGAACTATGCAGATATCAATTAAAAAAATCCTGATTGCACTTGTGATAATTATAATTCTTTCACAGCTGCATATAATTTCAGTAGTTTCAAAAGACGTATTCCGGGTCTTTTATGATAGCTTCCAACCTCTTCGGGATAGTCCCCCTCTTGCAAAATACACAGCGGCGTTGGCTGTTTTGCTTTTTGTATATGTAACAATCTATTTTTACTTAAAGGACAGAAGGAGGTAAACAAATGAAAAAGCTAATTCTTGAAACATCAATAATAATCATGCTGGTCTTAGTACCCTTTGCCACTGCTGCTTCAGACAGGGTAACATCCGATGCCGATGAGCATCTGGTTGCAGCCATCGTGATCGACTGCAGTGATGTAGGACATGTAATATGGAAGCGATCACTCATCCTTGCCCGTCAGGCTATGTCACTGCTTAAGACAGGCGATGAACTGATTGTCATTACAGCAGGCTGGGATCGAAATGTTATTGAAACAACCTGCCGGATCGACCCTGACAATGCCGGCCAGCGGACAAGACTCAATCAAAAACTTATGGCGCTCGAATACAACTGGTGGTGCCGGGCCAAAATCGCTGAAGCATTACAGCTTGCATACAGCGAGCTCAACAATCGCCCCTCTGGAAGAAAATGCTGCATAGTAATATCAGATGGCCGCTATGATAATTCAGAAGTGGAAGATATACACCGCAAGGCAGCAGTATACAGGCTAAGTGGTATTTCCCTTCTGATGACAGTCGCAGGGTCAGCCAATAAAGACCTGCTGCTTGCCGGCAGTAGAGGTGAATTCGATGTCGCTATCATTGAAAAGTCCGACCTTGCCGGCTGGTTTGATAAGGTTCGACCTCATCATGACATCTCAGCGGCAGCTATAACGCCGAAACCTGCCACCTCTCTGCCGGATACGCCAGCATCTTCGCCGCCGCAGGCAGCGCCGCCGCCCAAAGAGGAAAAAACCGAGCCATCACAAAAGGTGCCTGACAAAACCAATCTCACTAAACAAACGGCAGAAAAACCGCCGCTACCTGCCAAAGAACGCAAAAACACAAAATTGAAACAGGTTTTATCCGGTACGATACCACTCATTCTTCTGGCTGTAATTGCACTTTGCATATATTGCATTGTCAAATTTTCCATATCCAACGACCATAGAAAAACAGAGGCTAACGACTCTGTGACCGACACCGAGCCGGGCATTATTGTAGCTGAATATGACGGCATAAAATACGAGTTCGGCGATGAAAATACCATTAACAACATTGTCATCGGCACAAGTCCTGCGAGCATAATACCGTTAACCGAGTCATCCCTCGAAGAAGAACACGTCAAATTATTTAAAAAGAGAGGCAAGTTCTGGATTAAGAACTGCTCGAGCCAGTCAATAACTATCAATAATCTGCCGCTCGAAAAAGGCAAAACAGAACTTTTGCTTTTACCTGCAAGGATGCAGCTCGCTGATACCGTTCGGATCGACTTGTTTAAAGAGATTAAGGCAAAAGCACACGCCGAGGTCTAAGGAGAATGAAAATGGAAAAAGAAACTATCAATTACATTAACCCTCGCCGCATAGTAAAAATAGGTTCAGGAACCACGGGCACAGAATGTCTGGTAATGGGACGAAGTCATGAGCAGGACCGCGGCTTAAGTATCAACCAGTGCAGTCAGGCGATTGGGTATGATGCACAGAATATCGACCACACGCTTATACTGCCCACGGTTGACCAGGCACGCGAATACGTCCAATTAATGCCGCACGAGCAAATACATGCCGCCCTTGGCGATTATGAGAGCAGGCTCAAGCTGGCAAGACAAGGCAAGTTCTGGATGGAGGAAAAGGATTTCGAGATTGATCCTGGTATCGCCGATAAGAATACCGGCGCAGGCGGCAGTATTCGTCACGGCCATGGAATCTTTGCCGCCAATACCAATAGAGTTGACGATAAACTCGAGACTGCTTTTAAAAACATCCAGGATTATAGCCAGCAGCCGCCTTACACCCATACCAAAGTCGGCACCCATACTGTCCCACCGTGCACAGATGTCATCACCGTCTCGAGCAGTGTCGGTGGAATGGCGACTGGCGCATTCTCTGGCATCCTCCGCTCAATAGCAGAAAAAGCCATTGAACTTAAAAACAACATCAAAATAACATCTATCTCTGCACTTTTGGGCACCTTTAAATCCCGGAGGCAGGAAAGACGCCGCCCTTAATCAATATATGTTCCTCAAAAGCCTCCTGGTCCGGCTTGACGGCAAATATCATGAACCCCATTATACCAATGGCCACTACCAGCAGTATTGCCAGCCACCCATATTTGTTACAAACTGTAGTGACCATGGCGAATTGCCGGATTTGAGACACTTGCAGTCTGTTGTAGCGCAATTCATCGATCTTCTTTGCTATGAACCTTTTGGAGAGATATTTTTCAGGGAGAGCATAAATCTCCACAAGAAGGTCAAGGACGATTTTGGCGCCAACCGTATTGGTTCAACCTTCGGCCTTGCCAGTACCCATGTTAATCTTAAAAAAGTTCAAAAGTGTGTTATATTTGAACAGGGTTTAGATTTTTTTGCTAAACTGCTTAAACCCGAAAATATTCAGCAAAGTCAGAAAGAAGCGCAGACGGCCTTTGAAGCACTTTCGTTAAAAGAAACGCACCGTCAGGATCTGGCGGTTCAGCATCTCTTGTCTGCCCGCAGCACTACTTATAAAAATGCATCTGGCCGGGCAATTGCGCTCTTTAGGGGCCGCATCACAACGAATTTCGGGTTCCGGGCCTGTGAGGAAATCCATCGCTCATCCAAAGATATACGCGAACGCCAGCTGCCAGCACAGTTCATTCCGGCAATTCCCAAGGAAGCCGACAGCTGGCTTATAGAAATCAATCAGAGTTTTAATGCTCACACACAGCGGTTTTTCCAGACACTTCATGGGATTGGCCAGGCAGGCGTCTTCTGGGAAGAATTGCTACGGCTCACTATAGAGGCTGACAAACTTAACCATGAAAAGCTTGCCGGCACTGTATCGAACAATAAATCCTTGAGGACCAGCGTAAGTCAGTGTGAGCGGGATTTTGCACGCCTGGAAAAGCGTCATCCGTTTTGGAGGGCATTAAGTTTTGGCTTAAAGAGTAGTATAAAACGCCGGTACCCTCGCTACACCGAGGCCTCGATTCAAAACGAGCTCGAACTTAAGGCCCGCAAACTCCTTTCTGAGGTCATCTATCCTGCAGTGAAAAAACTCATAATAGCTCAGCTTGAGCAGGTTAATAAAGCCAAGCAAACATCGCTTACACTTAAAGAGTATTTTGGTCAAAAAACCGACAGGCTTAAAAACCTGCCTGACTGGCTCTACTGCCCCAATGGTGTTAATCTTGCCGATAAGAAGATTATCGAAGACACACTCCAGCAGGTGTATTCTCTCCAGGAAAACAAATCCAAGGCTATTGAAAAGATATTCGAGATGTTATGCGGAGTGTTTGGCAGCCTGCATGCCTTAACTACCATCGATATCCAAAAAATTAAGGATGTCGTATATAACCATTGCAGACTCCATGCACAGGCAGCTGTGAGCAGTCTTAATGTCCTCGATGTAATCCTGGCCAGATACAATACAGAGCAGCACCAGTATGAGCTTATCTCTAAAATGGTTGCGCAAAGTGATGGGCTGATAAAAGTCTCAGGTGAAAACAGTGATGACATCCCCAAGAAAAAATACGTGCTCGGTCCTGATGAGCGGACAGTCAACTGGGGAGTCGACCTTGCAAACAAGGTCAGCAGGCGCGGCGGAGACTTTAAAGGTATTGTTTGCAACGGTCTTCCAGGAATATACTTTATACAATACCGCAGCTTAATTTCCGTATCGCAACTGATGGCAGATACTGCAAAATTGTGCAACCTTCCGACCTCTATCAAGGAGCTTGCCAAACTCGGTGATGACCCGTTTGTTATAACAACTCCTCGGCCCGGCTGTGATATATATGAATTAGACAGGCTAATTGCCGAGGGGATAGCTGCAAACGCCATTCTGGAAGATAACGGCAACTATATCTTTGCCCCGCAGCTTGGCGAATCTATCAATTTGGGAAGATCCATTGACCAGATTCATAAACACCTTCAGTCTGATTTTTATCATGTAACCCAGATTCATAATGCCTATGCCAGGCATATGATCCTGAACCATCAAACTGTAAGCCGGCAGATACAACAGATGGTTAAAAATCCCCAGCATTTACTGCTCAAGGAGCTCGATGTTAGAGGCTTGGCCCAACTTGAGGAGCTTACTGAAGAACTGTTGCCGTATGCAAGAAGAATCAAAATAGAAGATAGCTAAGGAACACGAAGAAAAATGTCTGATGATATGAATATAACAACAGGAAAAGATGCAGATTACAGGCTGTTTAAAACCGCCAACAGCCGTCAGCCGTTGTTCATCAATATGGCAGATGAAAAGGCTGTGAAGATGGCCCGAAGTCAGCACAACAATGAGAATTTACATATCTCGGTCTGCTCATATAATGCTCCAGATCCATCAGCGCTGCGGACTTACCCGTTGTATTTCAAAATTGCCTCAAACAGCTCTGAAAATTTTCTAAAAGCTGCTTTGGAAATATGCTTCTACATCAGCGATAACTTCAGTATCCCCCAGGACTGTATCGAGGTGATTTATACCGGCGGCGGTAACGGTATGGATGCCGGCGCCGCCGGCTCTGCCGCCAACAGCGGCGGTGAAAGCGGTAACAACACCGGCAATGCCAACAGTACCGCAGCTGAAACAGTAATATTAATCCCACCGATTGTCTTCGCCGGACAGCCCACGCCATTAATGCCGGCGATAAATTATGAACTGGCACGGCAACTCGTTGAAGATGTGACTGAAAATATCGACATCGACGTTTACCACCGAGACTACCTCATCAGATTGCCAAACTCAATCAATAGTCAAACTAATAGATATGTTATTCCGCTCACATTTAAAGAACTTTTATACATGGCTGCTCCGGCTATTGCTGAACTCTCAAAACAGCCCAGGCCTGAAGACTCCTTAATCATGCCCCGCACTGACCCTGAAGCAGCTGAGTGGTTCGCCAGACTTCTCGAAGAAACTAAAAAGACGCAGGAAAAACAACATCAGCTTCAAAACCTGCTGTTTAAAGACGGCTGGCAGACATCACCTTGTACTCGTCGCCTGTTGTGGGCGGATTTGGATAAAAACAACGCCTTGGAGGCGTGCAGAATATTATCACAGTTTTATTCCTGGATAAAGGCAGGTCCTGATGAAATATGGCATTACCTTCAACAGATTGACCGTCGCAATCGCATCGAGGATTACCCGCGACTAAAGGCCATTATCGCCTTCGCCCTGGAAAATCCAAGATTTGCAGGCTGCCGACATCTGCTTCTTAAACAGTTCTGTCCTGCCGGCAAATGTTTTATCAAAGAACTTATTGATGAATATGAGAAACCATATCTATTCAATGATATTTAGTGGAATCGAAAAGAAAAAATATAAGAAAGGGGCGTGTAACATGACGATTTTCATATTGGCTTTTGAAACAGGTGTTGTCTATTGGTGTCTTGCTTGTGTAAGTGTTTTAGTTCTCCTCTTTCCGATAGTTCGAGCAGTAGATGAAATGGGTATTTTGGGGAAAAGAACAAATGTTTTGTTTGCTGGAGGCTTGTTCGGATTTTGTTTTTGGGGATTGTGGTATTTAGTTGCACATAACAAGACCTTTCAAAGCATTAATGATAACACCACCTTTTTTCTACTTGTAGCACTTTTAATATATGCTGCGTGTGCGGTTTGTTTATGTGTCGCAACCGTATTGGGATCTATAGTAAAGACGCTGCGAACCAAAAAAGAAAATACTGATGGCATTTGAGTGTGAGTGACTTTATGAAAATTAAGAAAAAATCAGATGCAAAGAGTTCTTATTTCCTTACCGCGTCCGTCAAGGAGCACAAGAATGTATTTCAAAATAAGAAAAGCTAACGACTAGGTCATATGCATCAGCCTTTGCCAACCAAACTGTAATAAATGGCACATTGTCGTTGATGAAAAGGGTGGTTTTGATGCAATTAGATGTTTTGCCTTACGGAAGCAATCTAAGTGCAAAACCTGCTGGCTTGCTAATACTATTCAAAACCGAATTAGAAGAAAAACAAGTTGTAAGGTGGTCAAGAAGTTAAAAAGGTAACGATGAACAGGCAAATATGCCAGAACAGCCATAATAAACTGCCTCAAAGGCCGACAGAGTTTCCACAGCTTATGGCTCCGGTCGTCTTACCTGATGGCGATGGGGGTTTCACACC
>CAZRNB010000118.1:0-8878 GCA_964601355.1 uncultured Pirellulales bacterium | reverse complement strand
CCGTTGATGCATATAAACGTAATAAAGCTTTACCAATATCATGAGGTAGTACCATTTATTTGAATTTTGCATTTTAATATTTGATTTACATGAGCCTATTGCGTCGGCAAGCTCATCAGGTCTTTGTGAGCCTATGAGTAACTTTTTGCCATTGGTAAATATAAGCTGCACGCCCCGATTGCCGGAAGTATTATACGCCTTGCTCTTGAATCCGAGGCTATATCTAATCCCCCAGCCGCCGTAATCCATTATGGGTTGATATGTCCGGGCATAACATTCGTGTATATCTTCAAAAGGTATCTTTTTGAAGCTAAAATGAAATGGAAAGAAGCGAATATACAAGCCATCGGAACGAACCTCCGTCTCCAGTTTTACACCCCAAAAAAGGACACAAAGCGCCAGCGGTAAACATATCCCAAGAACTATCAGCACTGCGATGTTCGCTGAGCCGGGAGGATTGGGCTCGGCAAGCATTGACTTAAGCGCAAAACACTCAATACCCGCCACAGCCACCATCAAAAAAACTAAAAGCAGGCGTAACCAAAGGCCGAACCTTTGTACCTCCTGAAAGATTATTTCTTCTTTTTCTTTCATCATCATTTAAGCTATCAATGCCAGGGCCTCGGTGACGTCCATACCTTCTTTGATGCCGAGAGCTTTGGCCTTTTCGTTGGCCTTTGTAACTTTGCGGTTTGTAAAACGTTCGAGCGAGCCGATGGGATTGGCCGGCGTGCTTTCAACTATGGCTGCTGCAACGTTATATCGCTGGCAGGCTTCTACGTCTATAGCCGGACAGGCCAAAAAACCTTTGGCCCCGGCCACTAACAGAATACTAAAACCAGACCACTTAGTTTGCACACCTTCGACAAGTCCATTCGGAGTCTTATATGTCTTTGTATATATTTCCATGTGGGTACCCCTATCATTTTAGTTCATTGTTCATAGTTAATGGTTCATCGATGAACTATGAACTACGAACTCATAACTTTTTCATTCCGGCTTTCCTAAGATTTGCTCGATGTCAGATAACTTCTCTTCAAGGAGCTCTTTGCTTTTGGCCTCAACGTTCAGCCGCAGAAACGGCTCGGTATTGCTTGACCTGCAATTGAACCACCAGTCTTTATACCCAATAGTTACTCCATCCAGTCGGTCGATTTGGCCGTCATTATAACGTTTGGCCAAATCATCCATCTTGGCCTGTTTGTCTTCTACCTGGAAATTCATTTCGCCGCTGGCATAATAGCGCCGCAATGGCTCAATCAGCTCGCTGATTGGCTTCTTTGCTTCGCCGGCGATGTTTATAATATGCACTAACGTAATTAAAGCCGAGTCAGTGTAGAAGTTATCGCGATAGTAGAAATGACCTGAAAGCTCTCCGCCGAATATAGCGTGGGAATCTCGCATGGCCTTTTTTATAAAGGCATGGCCGACGCGTTCCCGCCTGGGTGTGCCGCCATTTTTGATAATCTCTTCAGCCACGATCCGGCTGCTGCGTAAGTCATAAACAACCGTTGATTTAGGATGCCTCTGTAAAAAATACGACACAAGCAGGGCCGTTACCAGGTCACAGCTTATAGTGACACCTCTCTGATCAACCAGCATCATGCGGTCGGCGTCGCCGTCGAAACAAACGCCGAAGTCACACTTATTTTTTTTAACCGCCGATTTGACCTGAGTGAGATTTCTTTCCACGAGGGGGTCCGGCGGATGCTTAAATTTTCCGGTATGCTCGAAGTTGCGCTCAATTATTGTTATCGAAAGCCTGCTGAAAATTATCGGCACCATCTTTCCCGCCATGCCGTTTGAGGCATCGATGGCAACCGTCAGATTTCTTACTTTTGGGCTTAGGAATTTCAGCACGTGATTTTTGTATTCATTGGTCAAATCCAGCTTTTCCAGCTTGCCGGTGGCTTTGCCTTTGGTATGAATCAAGGCCGTTGCCAGATGCCTAACGTCGTTCAGGCCGGTGTCAACGCCAATAGGTTTGGCGCCCAGGCCGGATATCTTAAATCCATTGTACTTTGCCGGATTATGCGAAGCCGTCACCTGGATACCGCCGCAGGTGCCCAAACGATTTATGGCAAAGTACATCTGCGGCGTGTCGATCATTCCTATGTCAACTACGTTTATGCCCGTGGCACGTATGCCTTCCGTAAGAGCCTGAGCCAGCGGCTCACTGTGTTTTCTCATATCACGGCCGACACACAGCGACTGGCAGTTAGGCTGGCCGCGTTCATAGCCGTGAAGGAGAGACGGCAGAAATCGCGCCGTGGCACAGCCGATTTTCCACGCATCTTCCTCGTTAATCTGGTCGGGATAAATTCCTCTTATATCATACGCCTTAAAAATCGCTGGGTCCATTGATATATCCCCTTGATTGCCTGATATTCATCCTTACATCAACCCGTCCGCTTATAAATACAAAGCATTGGTTCCTTTTAGCAAATACTATACAGAGCAGGATGCTGGAATGTCAACACAGAAGAGCTAATCGGTGAAGAGCGACAGAAATGCCAAAGCAAATCGCATCTTACGCTTGTCTTCGCTGGTTAACAAAAAAAATAAGCCAAGGAATGTTCAATAATCCTCGGCTGTTTCTTCTTTCTTTAAGATAGATAAAATGATATGAGCCTTATCTGCTGAAGAGGATGTGTCTTTATCCCATACGGATGCCTTGCTCGCACCCCAGGAAAAGATATCCACCGCAGAGCCTGGGAAGGACTGTTTTATATATTCCGCGACTATATCGGCACGTCTGGCTGCTAATGTCCACTTTTCTTTGAATGTTGCCGCATCAGGAGCGGCCCCTGCAACAATTATAGCTATATTGTCCAGCTGCAGTGAGGCTTTGATATCTGCGCAGAACCGGCCAAGGTACTGTTTATCATCAGAAGTCAGCTCACAACTTCCGGAGCAAAAAGAAATTGGAGTTGTTTTAAAAAAGTCTCGTGCCCCTTTTATGCTGGATGGGCTTGTCGCAGCGTCCGCTTTAAGCTGACGGAAAATCCTTTTCATTTTTTCCTCACCAGCATCTATGAGTCTTTCGCCGGTATCGTATTTATCTTCGCCGCTCACCGGGAAATATCTTTTGGTCCTGTCAAAGCCAAGATTTTTACCTGAGCCTATCAGACCCGGAATTCCAAAACTGGAGATGGAATTTCTGAAACCTTGTATCGAGCGCTCGAAAACTCCTTGGCCGTTTTCACAAAGGCTGCCGCTTCGCGATGTGGCCATTGTGAGCAGCATTACAAAAAATGCCATGAGCAGTGAAATCATATCCGCGAAGGATATAATCCACAGCGGTGCACCCTCGCCCTTTTCTTCCGCAGGAGCCTGCTTTTTCATTTATAAATTCCATCCTCAAGAACAGTTATCTGCAGCTTGCGCAAGCCGCTGCCGCCGATGTGATGAAGCACGCCTGCTGCAACGTTAATAGAATCTTCCGGAACGCCGAGATCGATAAGAAACCTGGTTACGGCAATTGCCCGTTGAAGACCCAGATCGTCATTTGTAGCGCCTGACTCGCTAATTACTATTCTGGCGTCCATCCTAATTGTGTAATCAGCAAGCGTACTAAGAAACTCACGGCCTTTTGTGGAGATGGATGTGCCGGAGGCCCAGAATATATTCTTCGACTCTGCTGTAAAAACCTTATCGTCTCGGAAGTCCAAAAAACTCGTGGCGTTGAGATGTCCGCCGGGTTGTTCGAGCGTTGGGTTTTCGCTCCCCCTGCCGGCTCGAGCAGCCGTATTAGGACCCACGCTCATATCATCATTTCCCCATATCCCAAACAATCCGCCTTCGAATATGCCGCCATACGGCGCCAGGGTAGCGTCGATTGCGGTTTTCAGATCTTTTTCTTCCTCCGGGCTAAAAGAGGCGAAGGTCGTCAGCAAAACGAAAAAGGCCATCAAAAGTGAGATCATATCGGCAAATGATATGATCCAAAGCGGTGCGCATTCGCCGCATGATTCTTCCTCTTTTTTAACCTTTTCTTTTGCCATTATGCCTTTGCCTTAACTAGGTCGTTTCTTTTATTGACTGAGACGAATATCTGCAAATGTTCGCGGATGGTCGTTGGATTTTCGCCGCGTGCAATAGCACAAACGCCCTCGACCATCATTTCCATTGCGACTGTCTCCGCCTTTGAGTGAAGCCCGAGCTTTCCCCCAAGGGGCAGGAAAATAAGGTTGGCAAGAGTTGCGCCATAGAACGTGCATACGAGCGCCACAGCCATACCGTGCCCGATCTGGTCGGGGCTTGACATGTGACTGAGCATCGATATAAGCCCTATCAGCGTGCCGACCATTGCAAACGACGGGCAGGATGATCCCATGAAATCCAGTATCCTTTTGCCGATTGCGTGTCTTTCCTGCATGTACTGAATTTCGAGCTCCATGACTTTTCGCATGTCTTCTTCAGACTTGCTGCCGACAAGCATCAAAATGCCTTTTTGCAGGAATTGGTGCCTTATATTGGCCACTTCCTTTTCAAGAGCCAAAGCGCCGTCGCGCCGATTTATCGTTGCGAAGTCAGCCAGCTGCTGGATTATCTGCTCCGGAGAAGGCGTTTTGTAAAGCAGCGTTTTTTTGATAACAGAGAATATTCCAAGAAACTGCTTCATTGAGAAATGAATCATCGTGGCGCAGGTCATCCCTCCTACAACGATGGCAAGAGCCGGAATATTGAAGAAAATGCTGAGCTGCCCTTCATAGAGAATTGTCCCTATGATGACAACAACACCTAAAATGACGCCCATTACGGTCGCTATGTCCATACTGCACCTTCCTCCAATCAGCAGGCAGCTCCGCGGTTTTTTAACCGGAGAATCCGGCTAATCCCGATTATTTTTCCATTTTTATTTTCGGTTTATTTGTGCCCGAAGATAAGAGGAAAACGCCTGATGGCACGGATTGAATTGAACCGTTGTAATGCGAGATTTAATCTCACGCCTATGAGCCGATAATATGTGGAATTATAAAGTCAATAATAAGCAGATTACCAGCGCCTTTTCCACCATAGGATGGCGACGGTCATAGAGGAAATTGCCGCCATCATGGCGATTATCCAGAATGCATGTCCGTGCTCGGATAAGGGTATCCGGACATTCATTGAAAAGAGGCTGACAACCAGTGTCGGCAGCATAATCACTATTGTTATTATAGTGAGCGTCTTAATTCGTACATTAAGGTTGTTGCTGATTATCGAAGCGCGGGCATCCATCAGGCTGGCCAAGACTTGTGAGTATATCTCGGCTTGTCCCCGGCACTGGTTATTCTCAATTACAATATCGTCAACAAATTCGAGGCTTTCCTGACTTAATCCTATTTTGGAGGCGTTGTTTCTAATCTTTTCTATGAGGATGCCGTTGGAATTGATAGCGCTAAGATAATAAACCAGGCTCTTTTCGAGCGTAAAAAGATTCAGCAGGTATTTATTTTCCATAGAGGTGTTTATTTGCTGCTCAAGCTCATTTGATATGAGTGTGATGCCCTTAATGTGTTCGACAAAATGCAAAATGGCTCCGGATATGAGCTTCAGAAATATATCCTGAATGGATTGTATTTTCATAAAGGGCCTGCCCTCAAAGAGAGCAGCATCATCGGCAAGCACGATTATTAAGCGTTCTTTAAAAAGAAAAACGCCCGTTGAAAGAACCTTGAAAAGGAAGCTGTCCTCGGCGGTATAACGTTTAGGCCTTTTGAGTATCATCGCCACGTGCTCAGGCTCGAACTCAAGCCGGCTGAGCTCATCGGGGTCCAAAGAAGAGTTTAGTGTATGCTCGTCAATCTTGAGCTGATCGACGAGGTAGCGTCGTTCGGCCTCATCGGGAGCGGAATAGACGAAAACCACAGCTTCGCCATCTAAGCCATCGACCACTTTTCCATCACTAATAAATAGCTTTCTCAACATTTGGGGTAGGCAATCGGCAACTGGTAATTAACCAGTTACCCCTTGAATGACCAATAAAAAATCAACACGCAAAGCTGCTTGAAGCAATGGAGCCTGCCTGGCGGCAACATAAAAGCGATATAGACTGGATATACAAAACCATTTTTATTTTAGACTTGGTTTTGGCGGCTTCAACATTATTCTCTGAATTTTAGGAAATTTTATTGAATAAATCTGAAATGGCTTGATGTAAATAGCCGACAGAAGATGGTCTTCTGCCTTCTGTCCTCTGATACTTACCGCTCCCTAACGGTCGCGGCTCTGTAATCAATCGTCCATCGTCTTACTCTGTAATCAATTGGCAATCGTAAATCGACAATCGACAATTATCCAACCGCTCCCTGACGGTCGCGGCTCTGTTGCTGGTCTTCTGTCTTCTGAATATCAGGCACGATAAACCAAATAAACGCCGCCGAGCAGAACCATAACGCCGCAAATCCTTTTGAGAATAATTGCTCCTTTGGATTTCTCGTTCCAGTTCAGATAACGCTGGACAAATTCGGTGCAGGTGCCGGCAAACACTATGACGGAGCAATGCCCTATTCCATAGGCGATTAACAGAATAACGCCGTAGGATAAATTTGTCGCCGCTGTTTTGAACGTCACTGCTAACATGGGTGCCATATAGGCAAAGGTGCAAGGACCAAGAGCGATTCCGAAGACAAGTCCGAGAATGAACGCCGCCAGAATACCTTTGCGCTTCATGCTAACCTGGCCCGGCCCGCCAAAAGGTAACGGTATCACATCCAGGAGTATCAGGCCAACCACAAAGAAAATCACCGCCACAAAGTAGTTTCCGTATCGTCCAATGTCACCTAACATCCGCCCTGCTGTGGCTGTGATAACACCAATAGCGGCAATCGTGATTAGTATGCCCACCGCAAACAGGCTGGATATATAAAAGGCCCGACGAGCCGAGATTCGCCCCTGCTGGTCGATAAATCCCACGATAAGAGGAATACTTGCCAAATGGCATGGACTAAGCAGGATGCTAAGTATCCCCCAGATAAACGCCGTTGCCAGAGCAATCGCAGGTGTCCCCTCAACGGCGTGTGTCATCGTTGTAAAGAGTTTTTCCATCCGCTAATTGATACCTATTTCCGACAGTTTTTTCTCGATTTGTTCCCGCGGGAAAAAGCCGACGTGGCGAAAGACCTCTTTGCCGGTTTTATCGAAAAATATCTGCACAGGGATAGACTGGATTCCATAGCGACTTGCAAGAACCGGCTCTTCTCCTACATGAATAAAGAGAACATCAACTTTTCCCTTATATTTTTCTTTCAGTGTATCTAATATCGGTGCCAGCATATCACACGGCACACAACCTGTAGAGCCAAAATCTACAAGAGAAACTCTGCCGTTTGCTCGGGCCTTGTCAACAGGATTGTCTTTCGCCAAAGCCGCCTGAACCTTCAACCATGAGGCAGAAACTTCAATCTGCACTCTTTGGCCTATGGTCCGCACATATTTATTGATAAGCTCTTGCTGTTTCTCTTGAAGGAGGAATTGCTCGATTTGTGGTTTGACCTGCGCAAGAGTAGCACCACCGAGTGTTTCTTTATTGCTGTTATAGAAATTGAGAATTTCTGCTTCACTGACATTCACTGTCTTCGCTAACGCACGCAAATAATCCTGGATAATCGCCTGTTCGTCTTTCTTTGTGTTGTCCGTTCCCTCGGCGCCGCTCGTGATTGTGCCGCTTTTTGCTGCCTCGGCTTTTGCTTCTGATAATAACAACCTGAATGTTGCGATCTGCTCCAAAACGAAAAGGGCGTTTTTCTCAAGTTTTGGCCGCAGTTTCTCCTGGGCTTTGGCGATTTCCTCGTTGACATCCTTGTCTTTAATAACCAGATTACCGGCCTTGAGCACTACTCCTTCCGGAAGCTCTGAGGCTATGGCGTAGGTCAAACAAGCCCTTGTCAAGCCCGGATACAGCTCGTTTAATGTGCTGGGTTTGGGTGATGATGGAGATGAACTGACTGTGCTTTTTGGTTCGGCCCCTTGTAGGGACACCACCAATACCAACAAAGAAAGAGACGTAATTGTAAAAATACTGAATCGCTTCATTGTTATACTCCTCATACTATGGTTATTTTGGGACACATTCGCCTATTTTACAGGCCTTTTGAATTTGCTGCGGAGACAGTTTCATTTTGTCGGCAAGAACCTGGTTAATACTTATTAGCTTGCCTGTCTCGAACGGATTCTGCTCAACCCATTTTTTAAGGTTCTCGGCATTGACAAAAAAGCCCTGGTGGAAGCAGCCGGCCGAAGCCCACGTTCCGTCCGGTCTTTGTCGCTGCCCAAACCACGCAACCGCCGTCGGCGGCTCCAGAGAGGATACCTTTCCTTCAAACGTTTTGACAATTATCGGTTCGCCTGTGAGGCGGTCCTTTTCGTGGACTTCTATGTTCTTACCAGTTCTGGCAGCCACACCCATAGCGCAGTGTGAGCAGCAACCCCAGGTGTCAAGCCCGTCGGCTTTAACCAAAGCTGCGTCCTCAGGATATATCGCCCGGTCGCAGAAACCGCAACGATGGGATAATTCCTTTTCCTGCAAAAGTCCAAAAGCAAGAATATTGCCTCCACTGGCGGAGCGTTCTTTAACCGCCGAATCTCGATCAGCAAACGCCTTGACCCAGGGCCTGCCCGTATTCTCATCCTGGCCTAAGAGGAATACAGCGTTAACGGCTGGAACAGAATTGCCAGTTATCCAGTCTGTTACCGAGACCTTCTTCTCGAAATCAGTCTTATCCTCAGTTAAGCACGAATACATGATAAAATAGCAATGCGGACTACAAAGCCGAACCGGCCCTTTGTCCGTCTGAACTGTTACTAATGTTTTCTCTTCGATGTCACCATCGCACATATAACAGACTTTTTCTTTGGGACGACTGTCCGGCTGAGCGGGAGAAAGACGCTCGAA
>CAZRNB010000117.1:0-8918 GCA_964601355.1 uncultured Pirellulales bacterium | reverse complement strand
TCGGTATGTCCTTGGAAGAGCATTACGGATTAAACCTTATACTAAAAGTGAAATCTTTCAAAAACACGAGATTTTTGGATACACAATTGGTCAAATCCGATATAATAAAAATGGTAGGGTCAATGAATGACCCTACCATGCTGGCTTCGTTCCATTTTAGGCGGCTTCTGTGGAACTTCGTAAAAGAACCGAGCTGCCCCCTATGGGGCCGGTTTTTTTTAACTTCAAGCGTTTTACTTTAGGTTTTTAGCTTTTAGATATCAACATTTGGCGATGACCGACGTTTTGTGCTTGAAAAGTGAAGATAAGAAATCAACGAAATAATTATACCGATAACATCGGCTAACCAATCAATCGAATCAGCAGTTCGATTGACAAAAGGTTGGGTCAGTTCGTCTGCTGCGGCGATGGCTGAAATCGTAAAGAAGAAGATCGCAACAGAAAGTATGGTAAGGGACGTATTAAACGAGATGATGAGAAACAGAGTAATTACACCGTATGCCATAACGTGCTGTAATTTGTCAAGGCCGTTTAATTGCAATATGGCTGGCAATACCTCTTGCGGCAGGTGAGTAACAATGAGAACAGTCGCAGTGAAAACAACTGTAATGATAAGTCGCTTAATATTGAAAATGGGATTACAAGTTCGCATTCAAATACTATATTTGGGCTGAGCAATAGACTCTAATTCAGCGAGAGTTCCCCGCCTGTGAAGACGGGGGTGATAGCACTTTCCAGCAATGCAGTTGCTGGACAGGTGAAGCCTGAAACAGTAAGTGCCACGCCTGTCAAGGCGTGGGAATCTACGTCGAATAAGGATAAAAAAATCCTCCGAACTGTCAACCCATCAATTACAATGATAGGACAAACCCTTATGTCTTTTCAGTTTGTTGCCAAGGTATAAATTATGCCTGTACCCCAACCAACTCGATAAAGAGTCTTGAATTTTGATTTACTCCATAGGAAGTAAGCTACAAAAAATAAAGCAAAGCATAATATCGGCCTTGAAAAAAGGTGTGGCGGTGCCCTGGATTTGGAAAAAATTGTGAAGATACCTGTCACAAAACACGATATTAATTACAAATCTCCATCGATCGTAGTCTGATTTTTAAACCCAAAGAGAGGACACACGGAGGCGAGAAGTCCTATAACATTAAGGAAAGGGTAATGACCATGAAGTTTATACAGATAACACTTGTTACTTTTTTGCTATTAAGCACAATTGGCCTGACAGGCTGCTTTTCGTCCAGATCCGAAAATATAGTAGCATTTTTGAGACCCCGGGATGTGAATGTTGTTTCTGAAAATTATGTTTTGCAGCCACCAGACGGGATCGAGATACATTGTTCAAATATTCCGGAAATCCATTTACAGCGTCAACGGATTCGGCCAGATGGGAAAGTGAGCTTTGAGGCTTTAGGTGAGATTGAAGTGGCGGGAAAGACACCTAAAGAAGTTGCGGAAGTGCTAAAAAAGAAAGTGGAAGAACTTTATACAATACCCGGAGATGATTCAATCGATGTACGTGTCTTTGCATACCTGAGTAAGGTATATTATGTATTGGGCCAGGTTGCCCGTCCCGGCCCGAAAGAGTACACCGGAAGAGATACCTTGTTATCTGCTCTTGCTGAAGCACAACCCACTCCTTTAGCCTGGGAGGAACGTATCCAG
Source organism: uncultured Pirellulales bacterium (assembly GCA_964601355.1). GTDB lineage: Bacteria > Planctomycetota > Phycisphaerae > Sedimentisphaerales > Anaerobacaceae > CAZRNB01. The sequence continues at coordinate 7,247 of CAZRNB010000117.1, read as the reverse complement.
GTAATAAGGCCATCAGAGGATAAAAGTGTTAAGCCCAAGATTTTTGCAGTAAATTTCGATCGCATGAGCGCTCACGGCGATGCAAGCAAGGATGTGTTGTTACAGGAAGGTGATATAATATACGTGCCACCAACCGTTCTGGCGGCAGCAGCTATGGTGATAGAGGAGGTAATAAGGCCGATTGCCAGAGCCTTTTCAGGTGCCTATATCATGCAATCAGGTTTGAGCCGTACGGATAGCTATTACGGTGGCGGATATGGCGGAGGCGGATACTGATGGATTTTTTCCAGGCATTATGTTATAATAAGCTAAATGAATAAAAGTAACATCGGATATAGGAGGTGTCTTTGTCTGAGAACAAGACATTGAGGTCAATTCATTTAGCCAGCATGTCGTGGTTTATACTATGCGTTGGTTATATTCTGGTGTTATCATTGCGGCAGGCAGGTGTCCGTTGGTGGATAATATTCTCGCTGTCCGGTCATTCAATATTAATTATTTTTCTTCTTATTAGCTTGTACTTATTCGCAATCCTCAGAGACATCAGCACGGCTCAGGCAATACCGCTCGAGCATCCCTTAACAAGCACTAATTATTACAAGGTGTTTTATGTCACAGCTCCTTTTTTGGGCGGACTGGCAGGCTGTTTGGGAATGATAGGCGAAAGAAGTGTTAGCCAATTCGCAGCGGGAGTTGCATTAGGAACATTCGGTACAACCTTTTTGATCTGGGTAATCCTTGACCCGGCAACGGGATTCTTGGAGATGACGTTGTTACCTGCCTGTAGAAAGCATAGAGCCAAAAGACTTGCTGAGGCCAAAGCAGAGCGTGAAAAGAAACAGAAAAACCGTGAGCGAGTGGTAGCTGATATCCTGGCGAAGGAAGAATCGAACTATCATCATTGGCGTCAAATCCTAAAGCCGCAGGCTGAAAAACTTGCTGCATTATTGTCAGTCGAGGAACCTGACTTAAAACGCGCAGAATGCGAAGCGGTAGAAATAGGTCTTAAGGCATGGCAAGTAGGGGGGCTAAGTTGTATGCGAGAGCTTCATAATATGGCAATAGCTATATCAAAGCAAAATAATAGCAACGGAGAGCATATCATCGACTACATTCCTTTTTGGTGGGATGGCATCGGAACCTGGCGTGCCTCATCCCTCGATGAAACGATTTTAGCCGGTCGATAAATCAACAGCCGACTTATTCGCCTCTGGTGGGGGTCACTAAACTGCATTTTTCAGCAACCGCAAAGACAGGATGACTTTTGCTGTTAATGAGAAGATAGCTTACCGCAACGAACGTCTTCCGCGGAGCCAGCCGACAAGGCCAACACCAATACCGCCGAGAACAATCGCACCCGGAACCGGAATCGGAGAAGTCTCAATAGTAAGTTTGACGCCCTCGTTGTAGTAATGGCAGTCAGGGTCGAAGCCAATACCAAACACGCCGTCATTTGCAATATAGCTGCTGAGTAAGCCAAGATGAGGAGTAGTAAATGTGTAACTAAAGTTTTCTGCAGGATTGGGTTCGGCGTCATCGTCAGTATAAGTGGTCAACAGATTACCATAGCTGGAAAGTCCATCACCAGTTGCCTGGTCATCTGAGCCTCTATAAATATCCTGGTATGGCGGGTTCCATTGCGTATCCATACTTAAATTTGTAATAGCCTGGTTGATGTTTTCCTCGCTCAGCAGGCGCATATACAGAATATCGCCATCTTCCACCCCCCAATTATTGATGTTCTCAATAAAGAGATTAGCTCCAGAAACAATCTCATTATAAGGCGTTGTCCAATTCACCTTCCAGATGTAATAATACCAATGATCGAGACTATCCATGTCAGGATCGCTCGGATGGAATGTGTAAGTGGAATTTGCTTTTGTTTGGCCTGCCAGCGCCAAGGTTAAAAAGAAGACCAAGATGACAATTCTTCTCACGGTTAACTCCTTCCTCCTCATGCTTATAAAAAGAACTATATGGCCTTCTAACAAATCTGTTTAAGGCCAATGTAATAATAAAAGCTGGATTTTCCTCCTTACGGTTCTACCGCTTTTGGCAGTATCTTAATTACGTATATTATTGGGAGAAAGCGTACAGGTGTGATTTACTGACATGCTTTCTCACCTTCCTCCTTGAATTTATTTTTATTTTATCAAGCCGATAGAGAGATGTCAAGAAAATTTATGATAAGGTAGATCTGTTGTGAAGAATTAATGAATGTTCTCAGAGCTAAGGAATTAGATGTAAGTCATGCTAAAAGTTCGTTCACTGATTCAGAGGCAATCATAGCTTCAAACCCGATATACCCCCGCTTTTGCGGGGGCACGAGCGACTCGTCTTGGCGAAGCGCCAAGCCATAGCCAGAATGCCGAGCCGTAGCGGGAAGCCCCACCTACCTTTTTTTGCTCACAATTAATTCTTTTTCTCTTACAACGCACTACACTACACGCTTCACGAGCGACGAGCAACGAATCGAATTATCGCTCATACATCGAGATACGCTTCACGCTTCACGAGCGACGGTTTTACAGAGATTGCGGTGTGCACGGCACATCCTACCTTTGTTATCTACTAATGACCATCGACTAACGACTAAAATGTTCTTCTTCTTTTTAGCCAGCCGACAAGGCCGACACCAATGCCGCCAAGCAAAATCGCACAAGGTGCTGGAATGGATTCTACGTAAGCATTGCTCAATGCATCTGCACTAATATAACCAATATCTCCATCGATAAAATCCAGCGATACCGTGAATGTATCAGTACAATTTTGCATACCGGAAACAGGACCACCAAATATCTCACAAAATACAAAGGCATTATCATCATCAATAGTTGAGGCTGTTTTGTTCTCTAACAAAAGCGAGGCTTTTGAGAAGCCAACGGCCAAGTCGCACATTGTCTCGGTGTTTAAGGTTTGTTCAAGATAAAAATTAATGCTGGATGTAAAGGTGCCATCACCAGCTACTATGAATTCTCCTGACCGCCACGCGTCTGCTTCGGATTCTGCCCAGAATGGGACCTGCTGCCCAGTATTTCCTGCATACACTTCTTGCCCTAATTCCGTATCCTTAGTCCAGGCTGTTGCCCATGCATTTGGGACCGAAGCTGTAGCAGAGGTGTCTACCCAGCCAACCGAAAAATCATCATTAAAAACATGAACTGAATTTTTGTCATCAGCCGCAGCCAATGATTTACTTTCTGTATTTAACCAGGTAAGGCCCGTTCCTGTGTATGAATACGAAAAAGTATTCCAGTATAATACTGCTTTGTTGTTTGATGTTGCTACAGCGTGCGCGACAGATGTTATTGACAACAATATGCCTGTTACAACACAAACTATTACTAATTTTTTCATTCTGTCCTCCTTGCGTAGCATTCCATGGGCAGTGCCAAGAGCCCTGCCCATATATTTTCCTAAAATACTAAAGTGCCCTTCTTCTTTTCAGCCAGCCGACAAGGGCAACACCAATGCTACCCAGCAAAATAGCGCCAGGTGCGGGAATGACCGTCGCGTGGAGCGTTCCCTGAACATCGGGACCGCCCCAAGCTTCGTTACCATAAGCATCAAGGCAATACCAGTTATTGAAAGCGGCATTGAACCAAATCGTGTATTGGTTGCCCACTACCAGGTCTTCTCCTGTGTCGTAAAGTCCGTCGCCATCGTTATCGACGTACAAATCGCCTGTGATTGACCAGAGTTGATCTGCCGGGTTAAAACTGCTGATCGCATTCTGATTCGTCAAGGGATCTCCACCAAGCTCCGTGTTGTAGTGAGTAATGCCGCCGATGACGTCCACGGTCCAGCCAAATTCGCCGTTCACCGAGGCGCTCAATGTGCCCGATTTCACGAGGACCTTCTCACCCCAGCCGGCAGCAGAGTTGTCAAAAAGCCAGAGCTGCACGTGTGAAATGCCCTGATACCCTGCCGATGCGCCTGTCCAGCCAAGGATATTGGCCACACTTTGCAGGTCTTGCGCAGGAGTGGCCCCGGGGTCTCTGACAGCATCGTTGTACGTCCGATAAACTCGGCCCGTGGGGGAATCCCATATCATGCGGGCTGTTCCCTGTTGGTTCAGTCTTGTGTCATCGCTTGTTGCATAATTAAAAATATCGTTGGCATTGAACTGAAGTGTCGAAACATTAGCTGAAGCCACTCCGCCAAGGAGCAGGATCAATTCTGTTACTACACAAATTGTTATTAACCTTTTCATATATACTCCTCTTTAAAATTTCCTAAAAGAATGGCAATTCCATGCCTTTCTTTTTTCTTTTTGTTTTTTCTTAAAACATCTTCCTTCTTTTCAGCCATCCGACAATGCCGACTATCTCGTATTGCGTATGTCGTATTGCGTTTTGCGTTCATCTATGGCAGAGCCCCATTTGGCGGGGCTCTGCCAATTAATTTCCATTCTTATCACAACGCTTAACGCATCACGCACAACGAGTTTACATCATCCTCCTTCTTTTCAGCCAGCCGACAAGGCCGACACCAATTGCGCCTAACAAAATCGCACCAGGTGCAGGAATCACATCGGCACGTGCAGGCTGCCAATACTGCCCCTGCGTATTGTACGACCAGCTAGTCCCACTCCATGAAGCCCTGACCTCGAATATTCGCGTGTTACCACTGAATACCACCCAATCATAGGTTAATGGGTCTGAGGCGTCACCGGCAAAATGTATATCCTTTTTTAAGTATGTCACTGCGGGTCCAGCAAATGAAACAAGTGTTGGGTTGTCCAAAACCAAGGCCCAACCGGCAATGGGCACATTGGCAGCGTCCCTAAACCCGTCAACGGCTGGACTCTCGAATGCGTCACCCATGGATACCATCCTTGCGGCCTCGAGGTCAAAAGACCCAATGCCGCTGGTGTAGCCCGTAATGGTCCAACTGTTTCCCTCTACGAGATCGCTGAACGTTATGTTTGCCATTGCCGGACTGGCCAGCACAAACACAAGTGCAAGACCAGTTAATGTTTTTAAAATTGTTTTCATTTAAGTATCTCCTCCTTATTTACTGTTTTCTACAGTAATCCTTTACAGTGTTCTCCGTCTTTTCAGCCAGCCGACAAGGCCGACACCAATACCGCCAAGCAAGATAGCGCCTGGTGCCGGCGTCAGCACCAGCATGTCTTGCACTCTGTAGGCACCATCACCTACGTGTCCCGGGGTGTATAGATTCAACACCCGAACGTTGCCGATATCTTGTGGGTTTGCAGTTACTGCAGCGTTATAAAACGTCATAGCCAAGGGGATAGATGACATTGAGGCCTCGTCCTCGATATAATAAATGGTCTGTTGTAAGGCCTCAGCCGAAGCTATCCTGCCAGCCCCAGGGGTATAATCATACCCGCTTAGAGTTCCCTGGCGGAAATTCCAGTACAGCCATGCTGTCTTCGGGTCAAGAGGATCACCAGCGGGACCAACGCCTCCCCAAAGCGCGTTTCTATTGACAACAACATCGTAAGTATAGTCCCAGTGGATATCTTCATAAGCCTCAAGACAGAAAGACTGAAATGGGCCTGTTTCGATGGTCAAGGCCATTAGTTCGGCATTTGGAGTCAGCGTAAATTCGGGGTTAGCACCGAAACCCATTGGGTTATAACCGGCTGTCCGGGTTACTGTGACCGTTGGGGCTGCGACGGATAGTGGGGCCATTAATACCAAAACTATTAGAGTAAGTAATACTTTTTTTAACATCTTGTACTCCTATTTCTTTCTCTTTCTTTTCATCAGTTTAGATTAAAGTAGTTCACAATACAATGTAGGTTAGTTAGTTATCCCTTGATAAACAGTCTCACTCAGGCCAATGTAGGCGGGCCGCGAGGTTGAATTTCAAATATAAATGCAGGTGAAAAACAGAAAAACTGCTCGACTTTGATAGCCAAGCAGTTGGTTGTCTGGATGAGGTAGAAAAATACCGTGTTTATTGCGAATTGAGGGGATTTGTTCGTAGTTCGTAGTTCAGAGTTCGTTGTTCGGAGTTCGTTGTTCGGAGTTCGTAGTTCGTTTAGCGTGTACGCTGTTCGCTGTTCGCTGTTCGCTGGAACAGGTATTCCTTCCATTAATGCGTATCTCGTGTTCTTTTCGATATACGCTTCACGCTTCACGAACGACGCAAATTTCGGTAGGGTGGCAAATCCAGCTTGGCCTATCCATAATATAGCGGTTAAGGCTGCCAGCCAAACCTTGCGGTCCCTAACAAGTGTTACACAAAGGAATCCGGTCAAGCACATAAATAGTGCAGCCGGCACGGCAGGTAATGTCCTCGTCCCCGGCGGCAAAGATGAGAGGTTTGAGAAATCTGCGGGAGGTTTTAGAAGCTCGGCACCAATATCAGCTAAAGCTGAATTACCTGTACTGCTAAAAAGCCCGACTTCATCAATAGAGGGGCTGCCTGTTGGATTCGACTCGTCTCGGCGGAGGATCGCCGAGACGGAGCGGGACAAGCTCACAACAAGATTAGAAGCTGGTGACACGGATTGCCCCGCCCAGCGCTGGGCGGGGTTCTTTGCATCTATATCGCCCCCCGCTCCCCCCTTGTCTTCCTTCGTAAGACAGGAAAGGGGTGAAGACGCTGGGGTAGGAGCAGCATTGATTCGCGCTCCCGTCACAAGTGACATCATCACAATCAGCCACCTGGCAGTTCTGCTTGACACCGCTGCTCCTCCACCTCATCAGAGAATAGCTCGCTATATAACGATTAAATACATACGCGCAGCAACTCTCTAAGCTAAAGAACATTTTCATCCTTGTAACCATCCGTGTGATGAATGAATTGATATACTACCTCCTCCTTTGAGGCAGAGTTATTAAGATTAATCGTATGATATTTACATATTGTCTGTCAATACAAAATCGGCGAAAAAAGTGAATTTAAGTAAAAATACCAAATAGCAGGTATTTTTTGCGGTTGATTACATTAGCACTTTGTCCCTGAAAGATTCATACGACCTGCTTAATTATTGAATAGATAAAAAAGAGGAGGGGAAAAAATACCACTTTAGGGTTACTCCTAAAGTGGTATAAATGGTTCTATTTAAAATCTATTTCTTGTCTGCAAAAAAATAACCCCGCGTAGAATGCAAGGGCGTTCGTAGTTCATGGTTCGTAGTTCGTAGTTCTTCTTCTATGAACTCTGAACACATAACTATTAACTTGCGATAGGAATTGAACGCTTCGCTTCATTGAGTGGAGACGGTCTATGTCAAGCTCTCACTGAAAAAAGTTTAATTTACAGTTTTT
>CAZRNB010000116.1:0-8985 GCA_964601355.1 uncultured Pirellulales bacterium | reverse complement strand
AAAAATGAAAATCTTATTTGACAATCGACAGCCTTTCATGAATAGGGTGGGCTTCCTACTCTGCGAAGTAGCACTTCGCTACATAGCACGAGTTAGCCCACCGATAAGGTCGTGGTGGGGCAAGCCCCACCCTACCTGCCCCTGCTCCTGCTACAACACTGTGGAAGACCCTATTGTTTGGGATGTCGTGACTAACGATCTACCTTTATTATATAAACAAGTCCTGGTCCTGCTCTGTATTAAAGAACAATAATAAGCTGCTGAAAGATAAGTTCAGTTATTCTTTGAGTATGAACAAATCTTGTGAGAGAAAATGTGTTGAATCCCAAAACGATAAATATAGAATTACAGAGAAAAATTTTTTTGGCGACAAAAAAATTCTGATTATGGGCCTGGGCCGATTTGGCGGCGGAACTGATGTCGCTGAATTTGCCGCAAGAGCCGGTGCTAAAGTAATAATAACCGACCTGGCAAACCAGCAGCAGCTAAGTGATTCAATAAACAAACTAAAAGAATACACGGATATTGAATATCATCTCGGCTCACACGATGAATCTGATTTTTTACAGGCTGATATTATCATAGCCAATCCCGTAGTGCCCCCAAATAATAAGTTTTTACAGCTTGCACGCCGGCACAATAAATTTGTCACATCCCAGATAGGTGTCTTTTTCGAGCTTTGTCCCGCGACGATAATCGGCATTACCGGCGCCAACGGCAAAAGCACCACAACCGCACTGACTGCACATCTATTACGAGGAACGAGAGACGAGCGACGAGGGAGGACAGAGGACAGAAAACAGAAGACAGAGGACAGAGGACAGAGGATAGAAGACAGAACACAGAACACAGAACACAGAAGTCAAATATCGAGCATCAAGCATCGAGCATCGAGTATCGAGAATGTTTGGCTAAGCGGCAACATCGGCAATGAGCCGTTACTCACAACATTGAATCAAATCAAAGCCGAAGATTTAGTGGTACTTGAGCTTTCGAGCTTTCAAATCGAGCAATTAGTAGAAATCAAAAAGGCTCCAAAAGTTGCATTGTTGACAAATTTGACTCCAAATCACCTTGACCGCTACGGTACATTTGCTGATTACTGTGCCGCTAAGGAAAATATCTTCAAATTTCAGCAACTCGACAAAGATAATCCCGCTGTTTCTATATTTAATGCCGAAGATAAAATTGCCGTTGAATGGTTTGAAAAGTATAAGAATGACACCGGCAGGATTTGCATAAAATTTTCAGCAGACGATGTTAGCCGAGACATTCGCAACAAATTTGCTTTGCCAGGCCGAGCCAATCTTTCTAATCTTGCTGCCGCAGTAGCAATCGCCAAATATTTTGGCGTCGATGATGAGAAGATTAAAAAAGCTCTGCCGACATTTAAGGCTCTGCCTCATCGACTTGAATTGGTGGCTGATAAGCACGGTGTCCACTGGTACAACGACTCAAAAGCTACCACGCCGCAAAGTGCAATCACCGCATTGGAGGCCTTTGAGCAGCCAATAATACTTATTGCCGGCGGATATGATAAGCACCTGCCCTTTGACGAATTTGGCCAGAAAATCGCCGAAAAAACCAAAGCGGCTATCCTGATAGGCCAAACCGCTAAAAAAATCGCAGAGGCAATCAGAAACGCCCAGATGTCATTGCGAGCGAAGCGAAGCAATCTCAATAAACGAGGGACGAGAATCGAGAATGTCGAATCTCTTGACGAAGCCGTCAAATTAGCAAATCGCCTTGCAGAGCCCGGCGATGTTGTTTTACTAAGCCCGGCTTGTGCCAGCTACGATATGTTTGAGAACTACGAGCATCGCGGCCGAGAATTTACTAGACTCGTGCAAGCACTCAGCGGTTTGAAGGACTAATCTAGCGCGGACCAGCACTACAGATATGCCGTCTAAACGTTTTGAATAAAAAACCATTAACATTTTTAATGCTTCCTTCAGAAAGAATGAATAGTCTTTTTGATTAATCAAAAAGACTATTTACTTGAAAATATACTATTTACTCCAACCAAACAATTCTTTGTGCTAATACTTGCGCTGTTTGAGAACTACGAGCATCGTGGCCGAGAATTTGCCCGACTCGTGCAAACACTCAAAAGCTATAAATAACAAGGCCGAGCTAAATACGCCCGGCCTTATATCATAAATTTTCTTTTACTATTTGCGGAATTATTTACCTTCGACTTTTTTGAGTTGGTTTTTGAAATCAGATTCTTTTTCAATAAATTGTACATGACCATCAGCAAAACCGACGTTAATACCATCACCCCATGAGTCATACACCTCATACAGCACGACCTGCTGGGGTAATATAGGTGTGCTTGGCTTTAAATAAACATAGCCAATTTCTCTTTCCGGTTGCCTCTGATTGATCAAAGTATCTTTGGCTAATCCATACTTAGAAAGGTCTTGCAGGCTTTCTGGCCATTGACCCTGGTGATCCTGGGCATATGCTAAGCAGGTCAGTAAAATTTGCGTCATGTTAGAAAGCGTTTGAGAGCGTTTTTCAAGTTTGACAGAGCGCTCAACAGGTCCATCTACAAACCTGTGACTGTATTCCTCTGGCGCTTCAAAGCTAAAAAGTGATTCATCAAGTTCGGTATCGAAAATGATGTTGGTGGTTACGATTTTAATAACCTTTCCATCCTTGTCTTTTGTACTCTGCTCGATACGAAGAGGGAGCAAGGTTTTTGGATTAGCCCATACGATTATCACATTTTCATCATTTTCTTTTATTAACTGAAAACCTATTGCCTTCATTCCATCTATTGTACGTTTTCCAATCTGACTGACAGAAAAATCGGGGATATTGCTGAAATCTCGGAATGTATCATATAAACCCAATTTTTTTTGAGGCGTGGATGATATTACAACCTCTTTATTTTTTGAATCCAGAAGGAGTGTTTTACCTTGACCATGATCGAGAATCCAAACCCTTCCATCTTGTAATTCCACCCGCATAAGATGTGGTTCGAGGACCATAGTTTTGACAACCTGAGGTTCCTGTTCTGCCATTGTAAAAACACTTTGGTAAGTCAAGGTTCGTGCATTTTGGATATTTTTCACGACATCTGCGAAAGCTGTACTTTCAATGGTGTCGCTGAATTGATTGATGCCGATGAGCACCGCTATAATTATCACCGCCGCGGCGGCAAGTTTTGTTAATCTGCTTTTCATAATTATTCCCCAGATACTCGGCTGAACATCCGCCGATTCTTTCCCTTCGACTTCGCTCAGGACGAGCTTTTTTGATTTTTCAAATGCCTTGACGACCTCATTGAGAACCGCATCGTCAGTTCGGGCATTAGTTTCGATGTTTACATTCTTAATCAGCTTTTCTATATTTTCTGACGGTCTCATAACTTGGCCTCGCTATCTAAAATTGACCGCAACTTATCCAGTCCATAGCGGTACCTGCTCTGGATTGTGTTAATTGAAACGCCCTGCAGCTCGGCAATTGCCTTAAATTTCATTTCACCCTGAAGATGCAGACTTATAACCTCTCGCTGTTGATATGAAAGCTGGGAAAGTGCGCCGTTTAACCGGCACAAATCTTCGTTGTAAATAATCCACTGTTCCGGCCTTTTGTAGTTTGAAACAATTGATCCAGCTTCGTCCAGGCCGATCGTTGCTTGTTGCTGCTTGGCCCTATTCCAGTTACGTGCACGATTAGCAACAGAGACCGTCAGATAACTTTTCAAATTACCGTTAACTTTCAGACGCTGCGAAGACTGTGCAAAAGATACAAAGCAATCATGGACAATATCCTCCGCAGCACCTGAATCGTTCAATAAAGCCAAAGCAAGTTTGAGCAAATTATCTTTGTATTTTTCATAGATACGGCACAGAGCATTGGTGCTGCCGCGTTTGAATTTCCATATAAGCAGCTTGTCTTCTATCATATTTAGTCCGCACGGTTTCATCTTGGGACAAACGTTCGTCACTTATAATACAATCAGAATAGGCATTTTAGTCTAATAAAAATCAATTTTAAGATTGTCCTGCATAAAGTCACTCCTCAAATCTGACGATATGCAAACCATCCGTATCAAGAGGAAATAATTTGGGGGACCGAGGTATCAAAAATGGACGCAGATAATGAGCGAAGAAAAGAGCAAAGATTACGTTATCATTGGCCGATTTGGTTCTCTGAAAAATTTGAAGGAGAACTAACACAGGGTCAAATGGCCGATATTTCAAGCAGAGCAGCGGCTTTTACCTGCTATACCGATAGCACCTGCCCTTATCCCGGCCAACAAGTAACCGCTCGTTTTAGCGTTCCACGTTACGGCCCAGATGACTCTTTTGATATGGAAGAATTCATTCGCTCAGGTCACATTCATCGCATCGACGACTTCAACAGATTCTCACGTCGCATTACGCTGCAGTTCACAAATCCTTTACCTTTTAAGCCGGGCGAACAATCCTATTGTGAATCTGATGACCGAAAAAGATTCAGGCCTATTATGGTATAGTCATATTCATTTAATAACGGCTGCACCATCAGAGGCTCTCAAAGATGCTAAAGCGATCAAGTTTTATAAAAATTTGTTTTGTAAATTTCATAAGTCACAATACTTTTGTTTGATAATAGTTCAGCACAACGAAAGATAGTTCTTGTTCGTTATTCGTCCTTCGTCTTACCGCTCCCTAACGGTCGCGGCCCTGTTAACCGCTTTTAAACCTCCCTATCAAGATGCCTCAGCAATACCCTTTGCAGTTTATTTAATTCCAACAAATTGCTAACATATTCGGCTGCTTTTGACCGGTTTTTGCACACGCTCCTTGGCGAAACCGCTTTTTTAGCATTTTTTCTTTTCGTTTTTTCCACTTTTCGTCCTCTCCTTATTGACAAAAACCTACATGAACATTTACAATTCACTATAATACAAAGCAATCTCCGGCAAACTCTAACGCACTTGCGATAGATGTCAAATGCTATTTTTACTAAAAGGTAAAATAAATGCAAAATTATGACGCAAATGCGATAATTGAGCGTATTAGAATTCTGCGAAGGCAACACGCGGGCGAGCGTGGAAAAAGTCAATTTGCCTGCTCTTTGGGCATAAGTGCTTCTACTTACAGCTATTACGAAGATAACAGAGTTCCACCCATTGAGATTTTGCTCAAAATGTGTGAGGTCACAGGAGCAGATTTATATTGGCTCCTGACCGGGCGCAGCACCGAAAAAAAATTCGCATTCGGGGAAAATTTAGAGCTTGCGCAAAAACTAAACGACCTGTTGACAAATTATCCGGAGATGAACGAGGCGGTTCTTGCCTTCATCGAACTGTTACACGAGAAAAAAGGAGTTGAAGGCAGATTTTTTCCCAAAAATCAGCCTGCAAAGCCTGAACGTCCCGGCTGGATTCCAGTGCTCGGCAGAACTGCGGCTGGAATAATTCATTTCTGGGACCAAACGTTTCTGCCGGAGCCGAAACAGGCTATCACCGAATTGGACGAATTAGTAACTAAGCATATCGGCAAAACTATTCTCGACTCAGCCAACGGCACTGTCTCGATCGATTTGCAGGCGCGTACTTTGGTAGAGAGCCTCAAAAGCCGGCAGGTTAGTCTTATCAAGCTCGGTGGAACAGAGCAGGAACAGGTTGTTGAGTTTGTGCAATGCAAAGAGATTCACAAGCTGTTTCCCGACAGCTTTGCGTTACAAATAGACGGTGACAGTATGTCACCACGGATAAATGACGGTGACATTGTGGTATTGAGTCCTTCGGTGCCCGCGGCCCAAGGCCAAATCGGAGTTGCACGTGTCTCAAATCAAATAGGCGTCACCTGCAAGCTTATAAGAACTACCGAGAACGAGGTGCACCTCATACCGATAAATGAAAAGTACGAAACAAAGGTCGTTGCAAAAAAGGACCTGCTTTGGGCATTGGCAGTACTATGCCACATAAGCGTTTGATTATTACGTGTATTAGCCATGTCAACAGAATCCATTTCGACACCGGGCTTCAACAATCTCAGCATCACCGTGATTTATGACAACAATCCTTTCATGCATGGATTGGCAACTGCGTGGGGATTTTCAGCACTTATAACCGGCACTGAGAAAACTATTTTACTCGATACAGGAGGGGACAGCTCATTACTCCTCAGCAATATGAAAAAATTAGCGATTGAGCCTTACAGCATAGACTTTATAGTTCTCTCACATGCTCATGACGATCATACAAAAGGATTGGCCGGCTTTCTTCAGAAGAATTGTGACGTCACTGTCTTTATGCCGAAATCATTTCCAAAACAATTTAAAGAAAACATCCAAAAATATGGAGCACAAACAGTTGATGTTAATCAGCCTTTGAATATTTGTGAAAATGTTTATTCCACAGGCCAGCTTGGAATATTGATAAAAGAGCAATCGTTGATTATACGAACAAAAAATGGTCTAATAGTGATAATTGGCTGTGCGCATCCAGGTATCGTTAAAATGGTAGCAGCAGCGAAAGATTTAATGAAAGACGATGTTCTTTTAGTAATGGGCGGCTTTCATCTCGAATGGGCGATAAAAGGCGGAATCGAGAAAATCATTTCGGCTTTCAAGCATCTCGGCGCCCGATACGTAGCTCCATGTCACTGTACCGGCGAAAAAGCCCGAGACTTATTTGAAAAACATTTCGGCAAAAATTATATCAACATCGGTGCAGGAAAAGAAATAACCCTGGCCGATTTACAATTTGATATTTAGTTCGTTATGTTGAAAACATCGATTCAGAGATTGTCATTGCGAGCGACTTGTCCGTCGTAGCCTTGGCGAAGACAGAATCGAAGCAATCTCAGACCTTTCGCTGTTTTTTCACCTTGCAAGCAAGAGATTACCACGGCCCTTCGGGCCTCGCAATGACAACCGTTATAGGATTTCTGCACAGCATTTTGATATTTAATTCGCAGGTTTTATGGAGTCCTTAAATTTAATAACAGGCATTTCTCTGCCGAGCCGCTTGTAAGTTGCCTCAAGACTACGCAAAAATTCGTCAGGCTTCATTACCTGGACGTGAGAATCCAGAAATAGAACATTAATTTCATCGCTGCAAAACGCAGGATTTTCGTAAACAACAATATTATCTGGTGGCATTGATGTATTTTGGCCAGAAATGTATATGTAGCTGGGGCCATCAAAATCTTTCGGCTTACGCAGCGATTCAAGAGACTTGGGTGACAGCCCAACTTTCTCAACAAGCTCCTGTAAATTCATCGGGAATTTTTCGCCGTAGTCATTTGCATATATCAAGCAGGCATTTCCTATATTTTTTAAGTTCACAGAAGAGGTTATCGTTCCCATCTGCTTCTGTTGTTGCTGTTGCATCTTTTGGAAAAAGCCTGATATTTCCAACAAATGCTCCTTCGGAAGAACAATCTCAACGGACATTTTGCCGTTGCTTGCTCTGCCAGCAAATGCAATATTGCTCCTGGTTGGAATATCCATCTTCGGCATTGGCACAGGCATAAAAGCCGTCATCATTCCGAACAGCCGCAGAAAGTTATATGTCCCGACGATTTCAGCCTTATCAGACTTCGGTAGTAACGTCAAAGCAGCTTTCATCTCGCCGGCCATTTGTTTTGGACCGCCTGCTTTAACCTCATCTATAAGCTGTCGTATCGTAGAATTGGGGTCACTCGAAACAGAACAAATCCAAAGCTTATTAACTATCGCCCAGCGGTAATTGAATCCCTCACCAAACATAGCATTTATCATCTGCCCCTGTGGCAAATTAGGCTCGGTAGATTTCATTACTAACTTTGCCGCATCTATTGAAATATCTCCGTAACGATCAACGCTCCGCTTTAATTCAAAGCTCATCTTCATACCTAAGCTTTTATAAAACTCATCAAAATTTCCGCTATTTAACATTGCGATAGCTTCTTCGATAGCCTTATTAAATATATCTGCATCCATAATCTCAGCAACATACCTAAGAGTAAAAGGCGGTTTGCTGCCTGCATCAATAGAAAATGAAAATGCCGCTGAGCCACCGAAGGAATCACACGCATCTGTCGCCAGCTTTTTCATCTTTGCGATGTCCTCGGCTTTCATAGTTTTGCCTGCCATAGACGAAATCAAATCGATTCTCTTGACATTAAGCTGCCTGAAGAAAGGCGTATTCATTTTGCAGCCAAAATTCATCATCGCTCCATCTTTCAAATAGCCAAGGAGTTTATTTTCCTGTGACGCCGTAGAATCTGCGACAAACATTTTCGCCATATTTGTATCTGGTACTGCTGAGACATTCACAGTTAGATCACACACATTCGGCTCCGGCCTAATACTGACACTTAATGACTTTGTTTCCTTCATCAGTGTTTGGAGAACATCGGCATACATATTCATAATCGCCGCAGGGTCTCCCATTGGCCCTTGCCCTTTTGTCTTCATGCCCTCCATCATTTTTTTCGCTTCTTCAATCTTGCCAAGCAGCATAGGCCCAAAGGTCTTGGAGGCATATTGGACATTTCCATAAATCCAGAGGGGCGATGCTGAAGCCTTCTTAATTTCATCAGAATCGAGCACACTAACCAAGCCCTTGGCTTCAGCAGCAGTGAGTGATTTTGCAGTTGCAACCAGTTTATCGTAGTTCTGCTGCCATTTAAGCAGAGCAAAATTCCCAACCTGTATTAATATTGGGCCGTCGGTGATTTTGAAAACGCCATTTGCATCCGGCGGAGAAACTTTGGGATTGTCGCTGATAAACTTTTTGTAATCTGTAACCGGAATAAATAATGAAATAAAGTCATTTTCCACCGGTTCTCCTGGAGCGAGCGTTCCAAACACAGCGAAACTACCATTCATATTTACGCCATTTACATCTGGACTACCCAAAACCTGTGCAAGCTTCATACGTACCGTCGCCGAGGCTGCAAGAGGCACTGGTGAAACACCAGCTAAATACTGGTCTATCCGGCCGAGAGTATAATCAAGATTATTCACTCGAATACAAAACAAACTATCCGTAGG
>CAZRNB010000115.1:0-9087 GCA_964601355.1 uncultured Pirellulales bacterium | reverse complement strand
CATTTCAGTCAAGCACCCAGCGATTAGCGTACAGCGTACAAAAATAACTGAACGCTGAACGCTCAATTCTGAACGTAAGGAAAACCTTTTATTTGTTAAGGGCAGGCGATATACAAATGAAATTGAGGAATTATGATGACAAAACAAATTATAACAATTTTAGCCTGCTCATTTATTTATATTGTATCCAGGATAACTTTGTTCGCTTTTTTTCAGGATTTTCCTGCTAATTTTTCGCTTTTTATCAATTTGCTCGATAAATCTCACAGGCCGGAACTACAGGTGTGCCAGCTAAACGTCGTCCCACGTCACTCATCCCTCGTCTGTCCTTTGTCCCGCCAAAGGCGGGTAAACTTCTGTCCTCTGCCTTCTGTTTTCTGTATTCTGTCTTCTGTGTTTTATTCGGGTCTTTTAGCTTTGACGAAGGCTTTGATTTTCGCTGGCGTAAGTGTATTCAGCACGTCTGTTTTTGTTGCCCAGCCGCGGCCAGCGGTTGTGATGCCGAAACTCATCAAGCCAAGGCTGCCAACGTTATGAGCATCTGTGCCGATAGCCAGCTTAACGCCAGCCTCAATTGCCATCTTACAGTGGACGTCCTTTAAATCCAGCCGATACGGATTTGCATTTATCTCCAGTGCAGTATGCGTTTGGGCAGCATGTTTGATTACAGCAGATATATCAACATCCATCGCTTCGCGTTCGCCAATCAGCCTTCCTGTCGGGTGAGCAATGCAATTAACATACGGATTATCCATTGCTTTTAACGTGCGGGACGTCACCTTCTCGCGCGGGCTTCCCATGCCGGAATGTATCGATGCAATTACAAAATCAAGCTCTGCCAGTAGTTTATTATCAAAATCCTGAGAACCATCCGCCAGTATGTCAACTTCGGAGCCGGCAAAAATAGTTATGCCTTTTATCTTGTCATTGAGCTTATGAATTTCTTTAATTTGTTGAGCCAGCCTCTTAGCGGAAAGGCCGTTTGCAATCGCTGATGATTTTGAATGGTCAGTTATACAAATAAACTTATAGCCCAATACCTTCGCGGCTTCGGCAAGCTCTGATATGCCGCAATTGCCGTCCGATGCGCTGGTATGCGCATGAAAATCGCCTTTGATATCTTCGAGCCGAATCAGCTCAGGCAATGTGTGAGTCTTTGCCGCCTCTATTTCGCCGCGGTCTTCACGCAATAATGGGTCGATATAATCGAGGCCGAGCTTTTGATATATCTCTTCCTCGACCGGCCCTGCAATCATTTTCTCGCCCTCAAATAGCCCATACTCATTCAGCTTCATCTTTGCCTTTATGGCGATTTCCCGCAGACGGACATTATGTTGTTTTGAGCCGGTAAAATATTGCGCAGCAGCACCAAAACTCTTGCTGGGTACAACTCGCACATCGACATGAACAGGAATTGTTTCCGTCTGAATAATCGCTGAGCCTTTCGTAGAGCCAGATGCGAGAACTTCCTTAATGAACGGAGCAGCGGTAAATGCCTGTATTATTTGCTCGCCTTTACCTGCAGAGACAAGAATATCAACGTCACCAATAGTCTCAGCTCGTCGTCGCAGCGAGCCGGCAGGCCGGATTTTTTCGATGCCGGATTGTTTCTGAAGAAATGAAGTCACCATATCTGCCGCCTCCATTGCCTGGTCGAGGCGGATTCGGCCGGTTGATTTTTCGAGAAAATCAATGCCTTTTGTGATTGCCGCTGCCTTTTTTTCGCCGAAGCCGGGCAGTTTCTCTACCGAACCATTCTGCAAAGCCTTCTTCAGCTCAGCGATGGTTTTAACGCTGAGTTTTTCATAGATGACTTTTACGCCCTTAGGTCCCAAACTTGGTATGGTGAGCAGTTCCAAAAGTGAGGCAGGAATTTTAGTAAGCAATTGCTTATGAGCAGTTATTGTGCCGGTTTTTACAAACTCTTCTATCTTGGCCAGGCTTGATTTCCCAATGCCGGGTATTTCAGCCAATTGGCCGTTCGCAAGCAGGGTCTCGACATCGGCAGGCAAATCGGAGATGATGCGCGCTACTTTTCGGTAGGTGCTGATGCGGAAAGGGTCTTCGCCGAGTATCTCCATAATATCGGCCATTTGGCTGAAAAGCTCGTTGATAATAGATTTCTTCATATACAAAATTATAAAAACACTTTAAAATTTACTCAATAATTATATATGGCATCTCGCTGAAATTGTCAGGATACATCTGCCGGCCGCTGAGGCTAACCAGTAGTGTAATTAGGCTCTGGCAGTCCCAAAATCACCGATTTGCACCGTACACCTGCAACGGCTGAGCCAAAAACGCTCATCCAAAACGCTAAATACAATGAGAAAGTCGAATAGTTTTTTGCATCGCGTTATTTTACCGCTTGACAAGCTCGGCTTTACCATTTAATTTTTTCTACCATGAATATACTGAGGCAATTGCTGCCGAAAAAACTGATAACAAACATCTTTCATAAGCTATATTATTACTCAAGAAAAACTACCTGGAACAGCACATATTGGCTTGGCATACCTATAAGCAAGTGTCCTCTCGATATGTGGAACTACCAGGAAATAATCTTTGAGGTCCAGCCGGACGTCATAATTGAGACGGGCGCCGGCTCAGGCGGCGGCACCTTGTTTTTCGCCTCACTTTGTGAGCTGATGAACAAGGGCAGAGTCATAAGTATAGAGTTAGGTGACATTTCAGAAAAACCACGGCACAAAAGAATTACGTATCTATCCGGCTCATCCACCTCCGCGGAAGTCATGCAGCAGCTCCGAAAACTTATAAACCATAATGATAAGGTGCTCGTTAATCTCGACTCCGAACATACCAAAAAGCACGTCTTACAGGAATTGAGCCTCTATAGTCAGCTTGTAGCTCCGGGCAGCTACATTATTGTGGAAGATACCAACATAGCAGGACATCCTGTAAAGCCGGAGCATTATCCCGGCCCAATGGAAGCCGTTCAGGAGTTCTTGAAAGATAATCCCAATTTCATTATTGATAAGAGCCGGGAGAAATTCTACTTAACCTTCAATCCAAACGGCTATCTCAAAAGAGTAAAATAAAAAGGTTCGTTTAGCCCCCAAGCCTGCCTTGGGGGTCATTCCGTGCCCGGGTCGGCTACGGTTTTCACCTGCGGAAATGTTTGATGAGCCACAGGATAAGCGTCAGCACAATTGAGATTATTATGCAGCTTGCTATTGGGAAATAGACCCGCCAGTTTTTGCCGCCGAACTGCAAATCGCCTGGAAATTTAAATAGGCCAATCCTCCCCAGCACTATCATAAATACTCCTACCAGCACTACAATAATGCCAGCGGTTACCAGCCATTTACCAATTTGTTGCGGGCCTAAATCCATATTTCCTCACAGACTACTTTGTGCAAATCCAGCCTAACCCCTCATTACAATTTTCAAAAAGGGTTTTGATAATTCTCAATGATTTATCTACGTTTCATCTTGCAATTTAGTAAAATTCAACGAAGGAACTTACCCATCAAAGTACTTGTTGGTATTCAAAAACAATCTCACCAGTCGTCACTTCTTTAACTCTCACCAATGATCCAAAAGATACCATTTTAAACTCAAGGTCGTCCCATATTTTCTTGTATCTTTTTTTGAAATAATTTTCAATTTCACCTCGATTTTGGAAGATTTGTGTTTCTATCAACTTTGTTATTTTTTGGGCCCAAATTAGGTCACCTGCATCTCGAAAACTTGTTCCTGCTAAAGAGATTCCACCACCCATAGGTATTAGAATCTTGCCACCGGGTGTTTGAATAATCGGATTGATTTGATTTTTCCGAAGTTTTTTTATATCATCGTCAGAAAAGGCATTTGAGACCTTAATAACATCATCAAGGATGTAAGGTTTTAGAATTTCAGGCCAATTTTCTTCCAATATTTTAAGGAGTTGCTGATTTGTGAAACCTCCTTTATGAGGATGGATATCAATTAAGTACATTGTTGTAGCGCAAGGGTCTGTCACTGCAAACAGTAATTCGTCAGTCCGATTTATTAATCCATCGCATTTAAGTTTTATACCGAGATGAAAATGAAACACACCCCAATCATAGAACATAAGGTCCGTATAGTCAGGATTATCAATATTGGTACTGAGATAGGGCTTTAGATTTTCGCCAGTCTCGGATTTTTTAATGAATAAATTCAGACCTTTTTGGATATTAATCGTTAGATTTTTCTTTGTCAACTCTTTGGATTTTTTTACAGACCAAGAAACAACAGGAGGAAGCCTTCTTACTAAGTTGAGATATCTAAGAATAACTTTGTCGACATCATCGTTAGGTTTAGGTGGGTATCCCAGACTGCAAAGTTCTTGTACAACAAGATCCCGCAAATCGGAAATAAAATTCAACTTTGCCATGACGTCGCCATCTTTTTTTAACTTCTATCTATTTGGTTTTCCACAAAGAAAAATAAAATTTGTGATCTAATCGAATGTATATATATTTTTATCACAATTCGAAGCAAAGGCAAGACAAAAATAGTCGCTTCCCTCGGCTACGCTCGGGACAGGCGTGACTCGCTCGCCTTCGGCATAGCCAGGTCGCTCGGCAATCGCATTGGGCATCCACTTATTTCTTGGTGAATCTTACGTCAGGTAGTCCTTTTAAGTCGGCGTCCTGGGTCCAGAGGGTGGCGCCATAAGCCCGAGCTGTCGCAAGTATCAGGCTATCCGCTATATGCAATTTCAGCTCCGCGCTGAGATTGGCTGCATCCAATGCAATAGGCGATGTCACATCTATAACAGCAGCATGCTGCATTAGAGCAACGGCTTGCAAAGCAGCATCCTCCCCTCGTTGTTGAAACACCCTTTTGAAGACCTCGTAGATATTGATAGTCGATACAATGAGATTTTCAGTATCCTCAAGAGCCGGCGCAAAAAACTTGGCGTTGCGGCCTTCGGCAAAATACTCAAGCCATCCCGAAGAATCCACAAGATTCATATCCGATCCTTCTGACGCCGGACGTCAGTCCTAATACCCTTGAGAAATCCTCTCATGCTCTTGATATTCTGCATCAGAACGAACTCAATACGGCCAGGAAACTGGAGAATCTGCAGCTTCTGTCCAGGTTGGATGCTAAGTCTTTCCCGCACTGCTTTCGGGATAACCACCTGAAACTTCGGCGAAACCGTTACCGTCACCATAAGCCAATTCCTTATTTAAGTGCGCTTTACGATTAACTATATCGATCAGAACGCCGTATGTCAATATTAAAATTATCCATTTATGAAATGTTCTCCGGACACCCCAATATTAGAATAGTCATAAATTGACAATTTGCGCTGAATAAGTTAGCCTTTGAGGCACAATTGAATAAATGTATAAACGTAAGCTCGAAACACAAAGCATGAAACCAGACTTGTCCCTTAAATTCCTTAGGGTGCTATGAGCAGAGCCGAAGGATTCGATATCCGGATTTACTTAATATGTTTGAAAGAATACACGACGCACAAAGTCAGATAGAAACTGCCTGCAAACGGCTGGGCCGGCAGATAAATATAATGGAGGTCTGCGGCACTCATACCGTCTCAATCTTCCGCAACGGCATAAAGTCAATTCTGCCGAGCAGTCTAAAACTTTTATCCGGCCCAGGCTGTCCGGTCTGCGTCACCGACCAAAGCTATATTGACATTGTCTTGCAGTTGGCCGACCGCGATGACTGTCTTATTGCAACTTATGGCGATATGATTCGCGTCCCCGGCAAAGACGGCTCTCTCGAAACAAAACGTACAAAAGGCAATGTCAAGATTGTCCTAAGTAGCGTTGATGCACTGCAATTAGCAAAGGATAATCCGGGGAAAACGGTGGTTTTTGTTGCGGTAGGCTTTGAAACCACCGCACCGGCTACGGCTGTGGTAGTTAAAGAAGCGGTTGAAGAAAAGATTGACAATTTTTGTATTTTAAGCGGCCACAAATTAGTTGTGCCCGCGATGCGGGCGCTATTATCGGAGAAAAATCATAATATCGATGGCTTTCTATGTCCCGGCCACGTCAGCGTGATAATCGGCTACCGTGCCTTTGCCGAGATAGTCGAGCGTTTCGGCAGACCCTGTGTCGTGGCGGGCTTTGAGCCACTACAGATTGTCGAAGGCATTGCCGAAATCTGCCGGCAGCTCCAGGCCGGCAAAGCCGAGCTAAAATCCATATATAATGCGGTTGTGACCGAGCATGGTAATATTTACGCCCAAAAAATGATCGCGGAATACTTTGAACCGGCGGATGGTTACTGGCGAGGTCTGGGAAGGATCGAAAAAAGCACGCTTAAACTGAAAGATAAATTCAGCCGATTCGATGCCTTCAAGCGTTTCGGTTTAATCGAAACGCCGAGTGAAGATACGACGGGCTGTCGATGCGGCGAAGTCCTTTGTGGACTGATAGAGCCACCGCAGTGTACTTTTTTTTCGAGAACCTGCACGCCGCGGTCGCCGGTCGGCCCGTGCATGGTCAGCTCCGAAGGAGCCTGTGCGGCCTGGTTCAAATACAGCCCGGAGAGAAGATGCGACCAATGAAAAATTCGAAATTCCCGCCGCAGGCGGGCATCGACAGAATCTTACTCGCTCACGGCGGCGGTGGTCAACTGACCGACGAGTTGATCCGCAATCTTATCCTGCCAAAACTTAAAAACGATGTCCTTGCTCAGCTTGGCGATTCGGCAAAATTAAACCTTGACTCAGGCTCAGTATGTTTCACCACAGATAGTTATGTTGTCAAACCCTTGTTTTTCAATGGCGGTGATATTGGAAAACTTGCTGTTTGCGGAACGATAAATGATTTGGCCGTTTCCGGCTCAAAACCGGTCGCACTGGCTCTGTCGCTTATAATCGAGGAAGGCTTTGAGTTTGATCTGCTTGAGAAGATTTTAGACAGCATCGCTGAGCAGGCTCGCCAAAACAATGTCGATATTGTGACAGGCGATACAAAAACCGTGGAGGCAGGTGCGGTCGATAAAATTTTTATAAATACAGCCGGGCTTGGCGTGAGGCTGCCAGGCGTCGACTTGGGAATGAAAAATATTGCGGTCGGCGACAAGATTATCATAAACGGCACCATCGGCGACCATGGAATGACAATTATTTGCCAGCGAGAAGATATTAAGTTTCAATCGTCTTTAAAGAGCGATTGTGCCGGCCTTGCAGGCTTGATTTGTCAACTGCTGGAGAATACTAAGGGAATAAAATTTATACGTGACCCGACTCGCGGCGGTTTAGCTGCGACACTAAATGAAATCTCAAGAGCGACTACCTTGAGCATCGAAATCCGCGAGGCTGACATTCCGATTAATCCAGCGGTTCAGGCAGCAGCCGATATATTGGGCTTTGATGTGCTCAATATCGCCAACGAAGGCAAATTTGTCGCAGTGGTTTCACCTAAGTCAGCAGATAATTGTTTGAAGATTTGTATAAAACATCCGCTTGGAAAAAATGCAAAAATAATCGGCGAGGTTGTGCGAACAAGGGATGTGCCCACAGTGGAGCTTATAACCAAGATCGGTGGAAGGAGAATCGTGCAAATGCCTTATGGCCGTGAGCTTCCGAGGATATGCTGAAGCCTGTAAGAAACCACGGATTTCGCAGATTACGCTGATTGCATTCTCTTCTCCGTACAATCCATGCAATCCGTGGTATGAGGATTTGCTGATGTCTGAAAGCTGAATAAGACAATTGAAATTTCTCCTGTATCAGCCAAAACCGGCGAAGGCATGAACAACAGGTGCGCCTGGCTGCTGAAAGCAGCCAAACATAAACTCAGCCAGAAATAGTTGAGTGTCATTAATCTCTACGCGGACTAACGAATCTTCAACCATTGGTTGAATTCACATCGGGGAATAGGGCTATTCATCCAGGATATGTCGGGTTCGGGCAAACGTAGTGCATCGCGGACGGTTAACCAACCTCGGGGCAAATCCATCGAGCTTAAAGAGCCCCTGCGGGTTATCCATTCAAAACGACGGCTTGCGTCACATTTGCTCGCAACTTGGAGTATGATATGAACATCTTGGATCACATAGTTCAGGACATCCTGATAGCGCCCTTTCGCCCAAAGCTGCGGGGCCAACAAGCCAGACATTCCAGGGGGTTTACCGGGAATTCCAAGGCCTTGAGCTGCCTTCTCAAGTTTAACGGGAAAACCACGATCACAAAACACGTGAAACATCATGTCCACATGGTTTAATGCCAAGTCTCTACATTCGTTGTGACAACCAGACTCTTCTGCAAGGACGTCGAAATCGAATCCCAAGCCGTTCCAGCTCAACAAAGTGTAACCGTCTGCAACTAGATTAACCAATTCTCGCACGACATTTCTCGACTCGTCCTGCGATAGACGATGCGCAGGCGTTCCATCAGGATTCTTTCCGAACCAAACGATTGGTTGCCGAGCGTCACATGGACATCCGGCAGCGCAACAAATCCCCAAAGGACGGTAAGGCTTCCAATTGAAGTCTTCGCCTGGAACTTCCTTCGCCGTTTCGATGTCGAATGCCAAATACTTCCTTGTCATACTACGCTTTCCCGTCGCGCATAACAGTCTTCTATGCTTTTACATCAGCCTCTCGACCGAGATTCTTACCCCCTGGCCGGTGGCTGCACGCGATAATTAGGTGAAGAGTAATAAATCTACTAAGCCGCCAACAACGGAGCTAAATCTGCCCGCTTCAGAGGCGGAAAACTAATCTCACGGAGCAGTCTATTAAAAGCAGCCAAAGTCTTTTCAAACGTCCACTGCTTCAAAAGCAACCCGCATTGGTTGAGGTGCGATAGACCCGTCTCGAGCCAAGTCGAGAGATAAGAAATTTATCTTTTCAAATCCGATGACTCGTCCGGATTTATCCTTCATCAAAACTATTTCATCGCCGGTCTCTTCACAGACATACTCGTCCTTTGGATTTCCAAACCAGACGGTAAGCGCATTGCCTGCTCGATGATAATATACTTTTACCTCAACCATACCCAATACGATATTATACTTCTGATTTGATGTCTTTGCAACTTAAAGATTTGATGAAGCCCACACTTGGGTGCATGTCAAGATTGTTGGTAAAATCTGCAAGCAGAAATGTACGTCATTC
>CAZRNB010000114.1:0-9288 GCA_964601355.1 uncultured Pirellulales bacterium | reverse complement strand
TTTTACGAATCAAATCGTGATAAAAAACAAAAAATCACGCTTGTATAGGGACTAGGATCAAGGCGGGCTTTACCCACCGCTACCTTCGTTCTGGCGGAGCCGAATATAGACAAAGTCCTTCGCGCATTGGCAAACGTGAACGGGGCATCTGGCAGCGAAGGTTCTGGGAGCATCAGATTCGTAACGAAAAAGATCTGCAACGCCATGTTGATTACATTCATTACAATCCTGTTAAACACGGGCTTGTTGAGAGGGTAGAAGATTGGCCATGGTCAACTTACCATAGATATATTCGAGAAGGCATTTATCCTGGCCGGCCTTGGAATGATATCCAGAAAGAAAGTGAGAAGATGTTTGTTCGTGAATGATATATGAATCAAAAACAACAAAAAACCGCATGGGCTAAAGCCCATCCTACGGAATTTCTTAAAATCAGCGAACGCAGACTTCTTAAAGATGCCGGCAAGGTCAGCGCTGAACAGGCCGCCTTAAAAGCCCAACAGGAATTTGAAAAATACAGAAAAGAGAGGGACAAAAATTATATCTCTGATTTTGATATGGCAGTGAAAAAGTATCTGCAAAAAGGTAAGAAGAAAAATTGAATCTGTGGCTAATATCTCTGTGTCAAAGAAATTATAAACCTCCAATTTGACCCCAAACAATTACTTCTAATTCATGTTTAACATACCGCTGCCTGTTGAGAGCAAGTCACAACTGCTAATGAGTGCGGAGAGGTGAATTAGCTAAGAATCGAGCATCCAGTACCAAGAATCAAGCATCGAGGATCGAGAAAAGATTTTGCTTGTTTTTTCACCGGTTGTGGGTATAATACGCATCGAACTAATGGACTGTTCATAGTTAATAGTTCGTAGTAAATCGTAAATTAGAGGGAGATTATCCATGGCCGAAGAATCACAAATCTTCGCCAATCCGCAAAATGCGCAAAAATCCGCTAAATGGCGAAGCCAGTACAACAAAATGAGGCAAATTACAGGGGAAAATTGACATTAATTATGCAAAACAAAGCCAATTTCAATAAGGTTAAAATTAATTCAACCTTCTTTGTCATAAGGAATTGTGAAAATGAACCACGCCTCTGTAGGTCGGGAAAACAAAGCCAAACAAAGCCAATTTTCCTTCCCCCAAAGCCCGTCAAGCTGATGTGGTTATCTGGGAGCAGAAGTCTTAAAAGTTATTTTGGATAGTGAAAGGTGTCTTTATGAAACGCTATGGAATGGTCATCGGCGTCAAGAAAGAAAAACTCGAAGAATACACAAAACTGCACGCTGCGGTATGGCCCGATGTCCTGAGTATGATCAAGAAATGCAATATTAAAAACTACTCGATTTATCTTCGGAAACTGGATGACGGAAAGTATTATCTTTTCAGCTATTTTGAATATACGGGCGGCAATTTTGAAGCAGACATGGCGAAAATGGCGGCCGACCCAATGACGCAAAAATGGTGGGCTGTCTGCAAACCCTGCCAAATGCCCCTGGACAATCGAAAGAAAAATGAGTGGTGGGCGGATATGGAAGAAGTATTTCATTGTGATTAACAATGCTGTGACAAGCTTGCTCATGTTGTGGCGATTCAGGTTTTGGTGTTGATATAATTTCCTCCTTGCTCATTCTTTTGTTTGGCCTTAATAATCAATCGCAGGAAAAAGCTCATACGTAAAGCGCGTACGCACTTTACGTATGTCTTAATAGAATTAACATATATATCTGGTCACTTGATATTGGATACTTGCCTGATGGCAGTCAAGGCTCGATAAAAGATACTGGTTATTCGCAAGAATCAAGAATCTATCACCAGTTATAGAATGGCGGACGCAATTACCCCTCCCTAACGGTCGGGGCTCTGTTTTATAAAACGTACATATTTTTTATGACCCGTATGAATATAACAGCAAAACCAACTTAAATTTATGCAATAAATGGCGGCTCCGCTTCAAATTTCTCTTAAGCACGCCGAAGTAAAAGCATCCCTTATGGGTATCAAGACTTCAAAACAATATGTCAATCTGCTATAATTCTCTGTATTGCATAGAGCTTAAAGATTGTCGTTGTTCTATGATGGACAAATATTTATCCGCAGATGGCGGATTTAGCCGGCGGTTTTACCGCCGGTTTACATTACTAAAATTTATGGCACTACCGATAGTAGCAATAATTGGCCGACCGAATGTCGGCAAAAGCAGTCTCCTGAATGCCTTGGCCGGCCAAAGGATAAGCATCGTTGAGCCGACCGCCGGCGTCACCAGAGACCGCATAAGCACTATAATAGAAAAAAACAATCGGTACTTCGAGCTTATCGACACAGGCGGCTACGGAATAAAAGACTCTGACCAGCTTAGTAGCCAAATTGAGCAGCAGATTCTGCGTGCGATTGAGTCGGCCAACCTCGTCCTGTTTATGGTTGACATCCGCGATGGGCTTGTGCCGCTTGATAAGATAATTGCCCAGCTTCTGCACAAACACGGCCTTGACGTTATAGGTGTTGCCAATAAAGCAGATACCGCCAAAATGTTTCCAGCCGCTGCGGAATTCTCCAGACTCGGTTTCGGCGAATTTCTTTGCATCTCCGCAAGTAATAACCTTAATAAAGAGGTTCTGCTCGACAAAATCATTGAGAAGCTCTCGCATCTGAAAGCTGCCAGACCTCCGAAGCCGATAATGAAATTGGCGATAGTCGGCAAACGAAACGTCGGTAAAAGTACACTTCTAAATTCTATCGTCGGCTCTGAAAGAGTTATCGTCAGCGATACGCCGGGTACGACCAGAGACTCCATTGACGTGCGTTTCGAAAAGGATGGTAAAACCATTATTGTCATCGACACCGCAGGGATCAGAAAAAAAGGAAAAATGGCCGACAGTATTGAATTTTACGGTTATGTCCGTGCGACCGAATCTATCCGTCGAGCCGATGTTGTTCTGTTTTTGATCGATGCTTCTGAACCGGTCTCACAGGTCGATAAACAATTAGCCGGATTTATTATCCAGGAATATAAAAGCTGTATAATAGTAATCAACAAATGGGACCTGGCCAGGGACTCGGCTGTCACCAGCGATTATGAAAACTACCTGACAAAAATACTTCCCGGTTTAAGTTACGCGCCTATAGCATTTACTACCGCAACGAAGTCAAAAAACGTCCAGAGCGTTCTGGATTTGGCAGTTGAGATTTTCAAGCAAACAACCACCAGGATACCGACCGCCAAATTGAACATGGCATTTGAGGAAATTCTGGCTGAAGGCGTCGGAACAGTTAGGCGTCGAAGGGCCTCAATAGGCAAATCCGCAAGAAGCTGGCCAGACATTTACTATGCAAAACAAATTGCTGTTAATCCAATTACAATACAGATGTCTGTAAATAATCCCAGAATATTTGATGAAAACTATCGCCGATTTATTATAGGCAGGCTGCGGCAGCTTTTGCCGATATCGGAGGTGCCGATTCTGCTGCTGGTACGCTCACACAAGAATAGGAAAATAAAGAATTAAGAATGTAGAATTTAGAAATTCATAATTCTCAATTCTAAATCCTAAATTTTGTGGCATTAGCTGCGGTTATAATGGTAAGATTTTTGTATGGTTTATTCTGTTGTACTGATAACTATCGCCGTATTCGCCCTGGCTTATCTTGTTTATGGAAGATTCATAGCCCACCAAATAGGTTTAGACGATACACGCAAGACACCTGCACACGAGTTAAATGACGGAACTGATTACGTTCCTGCCAGAGCCCCGTTGCTGCTCGGGCAGCATTTTTCAGCCATTGTAGCAGCAGCACCAATTGTGGGACCTATCTTAGCTGGCATTGCATTCGGGTGGCTGCCGGCGGCATTGTGGATTATCCTCGGAGCTGTCTTCATTGGCGGCGTTCACGATATGACAGCCTTGTCTGCATCCATCAAACACAAGGCAGCTTCGATAGGTGAAATCGCCAGGCAGTACATTCCCGGCAAGATGTACATTTTTTTTCTTATCTTCATCTGGCTGGCACTACTGTACGTGATTATCGCTTTCACTGATATTACAGCCCAAACCTTCCGTACTGTGTCACAGGATACATCTTATGGACCTGCTGTAGCTGCATCTTCAATTCTCTACCTGGGCATAGCGGTGATTATGGGCATCCTGCTGCATCGATTCAAGGTTAAACTGCTGCCGCTAACCGTGATTTTTCTCCCGCTGGTTTTATTAGCAATATGGATTGGGCCACACCTGCCGGCGCCGATTCTTGCTTTCTTTGCGAATATATCCACAAAGCAATGGGGTGTCATTTTGCTCGTATATTGCTTCATAGCATCCATTATTCCAATGTGGCTGCTGCTGCAGCCACGGGGCTATCTGGGCGGGTGGATGCTTTACATAACCATCATTATCGGCTTGTTTGGGGCTTTATTCGGGGGTTTTAAAATCCAATATCCGGCACTGAATATTTCGGGACTGCATAGCCTTGCCGGCGGCAAACTGCTTTTCCCATTTTTGTTTATAACTATAGCGTGCGGCGCCTGCTCAGGATTTCATGCTATTGTCTGCTCCGGCACAACCTCCAAACAGCTCAATAAAGAATCGGACGCCCGTCCTATTGGCTATGGAGCTATGCTGCTGGAAGGTCTTGTGGCCATTTTAGCTCTGGCTACCGTAATGATAATTCCCGCCGGCTCCGGCGAGCTTAAAGCAGACCCCAATCTCATTTACGCCCAGGGGCTTGCCAAATACCTGGGTCTGCTGAGAATAAGCTTTAATGTAGCTTTTCCTTTTGCGCTGCTGGCCTTTTCCACATTTGTCTATGATACGCTTGATGTTTCCACTCGCTTAGCCCGTTATATTTTCCAGGAGCTAACTGGCTTGCGAGGCCTGCTCGGTGGGGCGCTGGCAACAATAGTAAGTCTTATTATACCACTTACCTTTCTTATGCTGACTAAAGAAAAGGCCTATCTGGTTGCTTGGCCGATTTTTGGTACAAGCAATCAGATGCTTGCCAGTCTTACGCTACTTGTCATATCTGTTTGGCTTGTTCGCTCTGGAAAGAACGCTATTTATACCATTTTGCCTATGATATTTATGTTAGTGATAACCTCCTGGGCTTTGGTTCTTCAGGTTTGGCCATTTGTCAGCTCATTTGCGGATATATTTGCTGGTGCTGCAGTCAAGCCTGAAGAGATAATCTCGGGAACATGCGGCATTGTTCTTTTATTACTCGGCGGATTATTGTTATTAACAACGGCGAAGACACTACTGTTGAGACCTAATAATAAACAACAGACGCAAAGCCCGACATCAATATAGAGTAACAGCTTCGCTAATTAACTAAAATACAAGCTCGCCACTTACAAATTATTCAACATCCCTGGTGAGAGACACAATTATGAAGCTGGCCTGAACGCGAGGCTGGTTCAAGCGTATTTCATCTCTGTTTACGAAATCCTCTGGGAAATTGTAAACAAGCTCTCTGCGACCCTCCGCGGATTTAATATCCTCGTCATCAATCTCCAATATCACCTGATAGCGCATATTTTCGTAGGTCTGCTTGGCAGCCGGTGTAGCTCTTATGGAAATCGCACCTATTACTTCAGGCATGTTTTTTATCTCTACTCTGTACCTGCCCTCCAGGTTCAAACTCTTCGCAATACCAAGTCTGGGCGCCTTTATAGTTGCCTCGCTTAAAGGATCCGCCTCCGGAGGCATCTTGATGCGCACAGTTGTAGCAGCATCTCGTACCTGGTCATCGGTCAACATAACATAAGGCCTTTTTTCGATGGAGGTCAATCTGGCCTGCTCAATCTCTCTGCGGGTCAATCGAACCTGGGCAGTCCTTCTATCCTCAGGCACAAACATATCAATTTTTGACGGCTCAATGCTTTCGGGCTTTAAAGAAACACCATTCTCATCAAGACATTCGACGGTCAACGTCCTTTTTACAAGCTCTACAACATTCACATTCAACACCTCCGGCTCGCAAGCTCCAACCTTCAGGCCGAGCTGCTTTATTTGCTTATCTTTCTGTAAGAACGGCAGCAGTCTTAAACTATAGCTGCCGGGCTTATTCAGTCCCTCCTGCACAATATCCAGCACAAATCTGCGTATTTGTCCTTCTCTCAACCTTCTGTTCTCAGCAGTGATCGCGGCATGGGGACCTGAAAGTGTAATCTTGATGTCCGTTAACGAAGACTGATCGAATCTTACCCAAAGTTTTGGGACGGAAGATTCATCTAAAACAACAACGGCGGGCCTGTCCGCCAATGTCTCATCCAATGCCAGGTCAGCCCATATCCAGATCAGGGCCGTTAAGAATATCGCAACCGCAATTTTCCCGAATTTGATCTTTCTTATCATTGCTTCGCTTTATTTACCTTACCGTCCGCTTTAACCTACGAAAACGCCTCAGCCAAAGCCTTCCGCAATGTAGCTTCATCTATGTTCCGGTTAAGCTTTCCATTTTCAGCTATTGAAATAATGCCGGTTTCTTCACTGACGACCAAACACGTGGCGTCCGAACCCGTTGTTATGCCTATAGCAGCACGGTGGCGGGAGCCAAGCTCAACACCATTGACAGTGCCCATCTCAGCCAAAGGAAGCTGCACCCCTGCGGCAAGCACTCTATCACCTCTGATTATAACAGCCATATCATGAAGAGGAGTATCAGGATAAAAAATGGTCTTGATCAGCTCAGATGTTACCTTTGCGTCAATTTGAATGCCGGTACCTATGAACTCACCTAATCCAACGTGTTTCTCAATTACAATAATGGCCCCCGTACGCGAGGCGGAAAGATGGCTTGCCGCGGTAACTATCTCTTCTATTGTTCTTGAGAGCTGGTGAGAACGGCCTGCCCAGAAGCGAGACCCCCCAATTCTTATAAGCACTCTTCGAATTTCCGGCTGAAAACCGGCAACCGCTATAATCAAAATGCCGACTAAAAAACCCTTGTAAAGGTATTGAAGCCGAGGGAACTGGAGCTTCACAACGACTAAATTCAGAATAAGAACGCCCGCAACAAGAATGAATAAGACACCACGGAATAACCTTTCTCCGCGAGTGCCTTCGAGGAAATCGACAAGCCAATAGACTACGATGCCGATAAGAAACAGCTCAATAAAAACCCGCCACCAATCATAACCCGCCACCCGGTAGAAATAATCAACGACTGTCTCCACAAAACAAATCCTTTTGCTCTCGTCGTGCGTGATGTATCATGCGTTGAACGCAAAACGCAGCACGCAATACGCATTACGAATTACGGTATCCTTTTATCGGTAAGCCTGCTCGGCTGATCAAGGAGCAAAACCCTGTCTATATCTGCCATCATCTCCTGCCGGTTAAGACGAAGAACACGTTCATGTCTTCTATGCCCCTCAGCAGTAGTTTCGCCTAACTGATTGAAAAAACCACCACATCCGCAAGGCAGAAAAACCAAAATACATAAAATAATAGTTAAAATAATGCTATGTAGTGCACAGCATGGCTTACGCCGAGACAACGAGCCGCTTTTCATCCTTTCCCCTTTCTAAAACGGGTGATTGGTAATTGGAAATTGGCAATTATTTAACCAATTAACCAATACGACGCAAGATATTATCAGGCATAGTTTTATTATAGCAGTCCTTAATACCCTTGTCAATTTAAAAAACCAATTTATGCCGAGTTGCAGGAACTATTTGTCATAACGCCAATGCGATATTAGAATATGCCGCATTAGCAGTGATCGGCGTTTGGCCGTTGACGGAATTCATCCTTTGTAGTACTGCTACGTAGAAGGACGTCAACGGGGGAAAAGGGGCAAAAACGTGGATTTTCCAGCACGGGCAACGATTCAGAGCCATACAATAACTATTGTGCCGCGGTACGCTGAAACCGATAAGGGCGGCGTGGTTCACCACAGCGTTTATCCGATTTGGTTTGAAATGGGCCGCACCGAGCTTTTGCGGGCTAATGGTTTTGCGTACAAAGACCTTGAGGAAACAGGCATATTTTTTGTCATTGCAGAGCTGCACATAAAATATCGCCGACCTGCTCTGTATGATGAGGAGCTTCAATTGGAAACAACCTGCTCATCAGTCACCGCCGGCAAAATCGAGCACACCTATAAGCTAACACGCGTTTGCGATGGGATTATTTTAGCTGAAGGCTCGAGTATTCTTGCCTGCGTCGATGCCGAAGGTAAAATCCGCCGAATACCCGAATTTATATATCCTGAAAATCAATAGACAGAAAACAGAGGACAGAGCCGCGACTGTAAGGGAGCGGTAAGTATCAAAGACAGAAGACAGAAAAATTTTAATCCTTGATCACTGGTCCCTGACCCTTGAATTTTTTCTCGATATGCCATGTCTGGCCATCCTCGTATTGTAAACCTGTTCTATTCTTTGTACCTTGCCTGCAATTTTGGGATTTTTCCCCTTGCAGATTCCATGAGATTTATATCCGATCTCTATGCGATCCTCTTTCCGTCAACTCAATAAGAATGCAAATAGAATTGAAAGTTGGCGGGTAAATCATCCTACCATCTCTTTTTCGTAACAAGCTAAATGTGAAATCATTATTCAGAGTTTTTCCACTAATACAGTCTTTTTCTATAATTCATTGTTCCAGGTTACTTTTTTTTGAGAAAATAATAACGGATTTCTGCGTAGCTTCTTACTCCAATTGAAGAATACACATTTACCACAATTTTATTCACTATGAAAAACAGCCTAAAAAAGGTAATAGTATCTGATAATACTCTGTGGAAAAAAATGAAGGATGTCATTTCGAGTGAGCCGAAACCTGTCCCGATCACAGTCGAGGGATGCGATTCGAGAAATCTACTTTGAAGGCAGACCTCTCAGGCTACGGCAGGCTCTGCCCCGACGAGTCCACTCGGCCATGCGGCCTCGGTCGAAGTGACAAACGGAGGTCATCCATTACCGATTGAGATAATAGGCAATAAAGTGATCTAACTTTACCTACAAATGTGACATGCAACCAACGTTACTGTGGTTCACATCCTTGTGATGTCGAAGCAAGATTCTCCTCGCAAAGTGCATAGAACTATTTTTCGTATTTAGAGGTGCAAAAAGGCGGTTTTCGCCAGGAAGAAAGATGAGGGCTATCACAAAAATGGTGTCGTAATTACCCTTGACCGGACGGGTATTTTAGACTATTCTTGCAGTTTGATTAACAACCGTAAGTATGGCGTGCTCTGCACACCAAAATGGAAATTAGTTATCAGTATAAAGAAGATTTTTAGGAGGTTATGGAATGTTGATAGTAGCAATGGTAGTGACAATGGCGTTAT
>CAZRNB010000113.1:0-9330 GCA_964601355.1 uncultured Pirellulales bacterium | reverse complement strand
TCGGAGCTGCAACTAACAATCCTCGCTGACCTCTGCCTACCGGTGTTACTAAGTCGATTATTCGCATGTTTAACTCATCGGGTGAGGTCTCGAGAATGAAACGTTTCTCAGGATGTAATGGTGTCAAGTCGCTAAATACTATTTTATCCGAGAGCAGATCGGGATTCTCATAGTTGATTGCTTCAACCCTTAAAAGTGCAAAATATTTCTCAGAATCTTTCGGCGGCCTGATTTGTCCTGATACAATGTTGCCCGTACGCAAGCCAAAGCGTCTGATTTGTGACGGTGAAACATATATATCATCGGGCGAGGACAGGTAATTATATCGTGGATTCCGCAGGAATCCGTAGCCGTCCGGCAGAACCTCAAGCACACCTTCGCCGTACATCAGACCGTTCTGGCGGATACGCTCTTTGAGGATTCTGAAAATAAGGTCCTGTTTTTTAAGGGCGCTGTATTCGGTAATGCCTTCTTTTTTGGCAATCTCGTGCAGTTCTGCCACAGTTAGTTTTTGCAGGTCCGTCAGATACAGCTCGCCTTTTTTAATCCGCTCATATTTTGCATGAGTGGATTCTTCGTCTAATTGTTCTTCGGTTGGTTCAACAGTTGGAGCCTGATTTGCCGTTATCGTGGCCGGATTGTTCAGGATTTCTTCTTGTTGTTGTGTTTGTTCTGCAGCGGCTTGCTCTTCAGGAGCATGCTCTACAACAGCCTGTTCTTCTTCGGCAGCTCTTGTCTTTGAGGTTTTGCGTTTTTTAGTTGTGGCCTTTTCCGTTTTTGAAGCAGCTTTAGCCATGATTACTCCTTTTGCATTTGAGATTAGTTATCTCTGTTACAGAAACAATGTTATGGTTTAGTAAACCATCTTCTAGCAGGATTCAGCAGGATTTGGGCTTTGAATAGTAAAAATAAAACCTAACTTTAGAAATCCACCACCATTCGTGTCCGTTATCAATAATAAATTGCAATTACCTATTTATTCACATTTATTCACAATACAAGAGAAGATATCAGCGACTTGCCGGACCATTGCCTGGAAGCCTGAATTGTTATCAATAGTATTATCGGCGATAGAAGCCTTATTGTCCAGAGAAATTTGAAAATTTTCTCTTATTTTTATTTGATTTTCGTTAAGACCTTTCATTTTTCTTGCTCTGTCTATTCTTCGGTTTCGCTCACAGTCGACAAAAATCAGCCTATCGCATCGCTCGGTCCAGCCGACTTCCACTAATAAGGGCATATCCAGCACAATTGCTTTAGCTTGGCTTTGGCGGTTATATTGCTTTATAAGCTCCTCAGTCCGTTCTAAGACAAAAGGATGGATTATTTTATTGAGTGACGAGAGCTTTTTAGTATCGGCAAATACAACTTCAGCCAATTTCTTGTGGTCGATTTTGCCGGCCGAATTCAAAATAGCCTGGCCGAAAAGGCTGACTATTTTTTCTCTCACACCCTTTTTTAGGAGAAACTCGTGGACAATCTTATCGGCATCGATTACTTCACAGCCCAGTTTGGCAAACTCGGCTGCAACTGTGCTTTTGCCCGAAGCAATACCACCCAGAATGCCTATTATTGGCTTTTTTTTGCTACTGCCCACAGCCAGGCAGTTTAATTACTCTGGAGATTCAGTCAAGTTAATTAGCATTTTACAATTTAACTGTCGTATGTCAAGTGTTGTTTTTTAATTATTGCCAGATTTAAAAGGTGGAGTTCATTTCTTAAACCGTGCAATAAATGGTTGACGTTTGACTGGATATAGCATGGATTACCTGATTGCTAACTGCGATGCTTCGGGCCGTTTATAGGATATGAATAATTCTTCCGAAAGGCGTTATACCCTGTTAAATCATTGATGTTATGGTAGCAGGAGGGTATATTAGCACATCGAAAATAAAGTAAGTCTTATGTGGAGGTTTTGGCCGTGCGCTCAATTGTATATATTTTGATCTTATCGGGGCTATGGATAGGCCGTTTAAGCAATGCGAAAGCAGAACAGGTCGAATTGGATCATGCCACCGCGGATCTCTCAGCATATTATGGATTTGAAGAAATAGAGATAATCAAGCTGGATTGGGGCATAAAAAACCTGAGAATCGCTGATTTTAATGGCGACGGCCGTAACGATATTGCAGTAGTCAATAATGGAAAGGCCAGGATAGATATTCTTGTTCAAAAGGAGGCCGTCGGACCGACTGAAGCAGAGGTCGCTGTTGACCCTAATGACATAGATGTAAATGTCATTAGCGCTCTTACGCGTTTCGACATGTACAGTGTTCCGGTTTCGCAAAAAATTTATAGTTTTACCTGTGGGGATTTGAATTCGGATGGAATGCCCGATCTGGCTTTTTATGGAGAGCCAAAAGGCTTATATGTAATATTGCAAAAGGCAGCTGAGCCGGAAGCAGGCCCTGTTAGAAATCCCAGGAACAATGTGCCTATTAATTCGGAGCGGGCCGGGATTTCTAACGGGGCAGGCAAAGTGAAATCGTTAAGCTGGCATACCAGAAAAAGAATAGCTATTGAGGATGGTCTTACAACCTCTAATGCGCTGGCCTGTGCAGACTTGAATAAAGATGGTGCAAATGACCTGGCGTTGGCTGGTCAGGACGGTATCTATATCCTTTTGCAAAGAGAGGATGGATCATTAGCAGAGCCGATGAAATATCCTACGACCTCGCTGACATTAGGTGTCAAGGTGGGCGATTTGAATGGTGATAGTATAAACGATCTTATCCTTATAACAAATGACGATGAAAAGCTGGTTCATGTGCGATTGGGTATTGAGACAGGCCAGTTGGGACCGCAAATCCGATTTTTTATCGAGAAGCCATCTGTATTCGAGCTGTGCAATCTGGATGGAAGAGCCGGTGACGAATTGCTGACCGTTAATGCGGTAAGCAAACGACTTGTTTGCTACAAATTCGTCAAGGAAGACCTGGAAGATACTGATTGGCCGATCTTGTTTTATCCTCTTACTTCAGGGGAAGGTAGTGCAAATCGTGATTTGGCAGCCGGTGATTTCGATGGTGATGGTTTGACAGATATTGCAATAAGCGACCCAGTATCTGCAGAAATGATCTTCTATAAACAAATAGCCGGACTTGGGTTGGCAGAGCCGGTGAAATTTCCCGCTTTTGCGGATATTGTGTCTTTATCTGCAGCGGATATCGAGAATGATGGAAAGACTGAGCTTGCTGTTTTGAGCGTTAAGGAGAAGGTAATTGGCATAAGTAAATTTGAGGATGATAGATTATCGTTCCCCAAGCCTGTTGATTTAATCGGTGAGCCGCTGGCAATGGAGCTTGCTGATATTGACAACAATGGCAGTATAGATTGTGTTTATATATCCAGAGAGGCTAATGATAAAAGAACGTTGAGGGTATGTTATAACGTCTCGGCAGCACCTCCTGCTTTCTTACGCAAGCAAGAAGGGGGGGCTTTGAATCTTGATAAGCTTGCTGCTAATCCTGATGGTTTGAAAGTGCTTGATGTTGACCAGGATGGTTTGAAGGATGTTCTGATATTCGTTAGTTACGAGATTCCTATTTTGGTTCGTCAGGCACAAAAGAATAAATTTGAAATAGTTGACTCGCCGAAAGCACGGGCAAGTTTGATTAAGGATGCAAGTTTACATTCGATAGCTCTGGCAGATATTAATGGTAAGCCTAATGAGGAGCTGCTCCTGGCACAGGAGAATTTTGCGAGGAGCTTAGTTTTCGCCGAGGGCAGAAGC
Organism: uncultured Pirellulales bacterium; assembly: GCA_964601355.1. Lineage (GTDB taxonomy): Bacteria > Planctomycetota > Phycisphaerae > Sedimentisphaerales > Anaerobacaceae > CAZRNB01. Next base: position 5,597 of record CAZRNB010000113.1, on the reverse strand, counting down.
TGGAGCATTATTGATCAGTACAACGCTAAAAGCACAGAGAATCAGATATCTGCTGTTGCTGCTTATAATATTGGTGACGTCGGCCCAGGGGCTATGCCGGCTATCCTGCTGCTGGATGGCCAAAAAGGTCGGCTTCAGATACTAAAGGCCGGTGACGATAAAACTTATCGCTTTGAAACTGAAATAGACGTCGGCAAATGGGATGTTACATCTCATCTGAAGATGCTGTTTGCGCCGCTTATAGGCAGCGTTGGCAAATGTATCCTGTTGTTTGATGGAAGAAAGTTCGCACTCATTGTGCCTCCGAACGGTGGTGAGGTTAAATACAATCTGGAGCAGCAATTCAGTTACGAAACAAAAATAAAAGACGGTGTATATGGCAACCTCACAGCGGGCGATATCAACTCTGACGGCCAAGCGGATATTATTATGGTTGAATATAATCGTAATCATATCGAGATACTTGCGCTTGATCATGATACCAAGCCTATTCCTGCAATGCGTTTTAGCGTATTTGAGCAGAAGAGCTATCGCGATACCAAAGGTCGCACGGAATTTAATGTTGAGCCACGAGAATTATGCGTTGCGGACGTTACAGGTGATGGGAAAAATGATTTGGTGACAATAATCCATGACCGCATAATTGTTTATCCTCAGAACTGAATTCGTTCTCGATGCTTGATACTCGATACTCATCGAACATCGAGTAACGAGGTTTTGTGTAAGACAAGATGTTTCATAATGGCAAGAAGGTTTTCGTTGCGATTAGCGGCGGAGTGGATAGTTCAACCGCTGCCGCTTTGCTGCTCCAGGCCGGCTACGATTGTACCGGCGTTTTTATGATTACAAGTGAATACAGTAACTGTTCACTGGCCGATGCTGAAAATGTTGCCGAAAAGCTGGGTATAAAACTTTATGTGCTTGACCTTCGCAGAGATTTTGAGCGAATTTTTGATTATTTTTTTAGCGAGTATAAGAGAGGCCGAACACCCAATCCTTGTGTTTTATGCAATAAATTGATGAAATTCGGCAAAGTTTGGGATTTTGCACGAAGTAAAGGGGCTGAGTTTCTTGCTACTGGCCATTATGCCAGAATCCTTGAGTATAATGGGAAATTTGGCCTCTATGAGGCTGCTGATAATGCTAAAGACCAATCTTATGCTTTGTCAATGATTGACAGTAAGATATTGCCGTATATCATCTTGCCGATGGGCAGTTTCTCAAAGACTCAGACGCGGGAAATGGCAGCGAAGTTTGGCTTGGATACCGCACAAAAGGCAGAGTCTCAGGAAATATGTTTTATACCTGACCACGATTATGCAGAGGCGATTGAGAGGCAATGGCCCGAACTTGTTAAGGATGGCAATATAATAGATAGCAGTGATAATATCCTGGGCGAACATCATGGTATCCATCGATTTACTATCGGCCAACGTAAAGGTTTGCGGATTGCGATGGGTAAGCCCTGCTATGTGGTAAAGATTGATGCCCAAAGTAATACGGTCACTCTCGGCCCAAAAGAAGAGCTTATGCACGGAAGGCTTCATGCGACTGATGTGAATTGGCTAATCGATGAACCATCAATTCAGTCTGGTGCAGCATCTTTTCTCATTAGGGTAAAAATACGCTATAATGATAAAGGTGCATCTGCGAAGGTTATTTTACAGGGCGATGGCGTATTAGTGGAATTTGATGAGCCAAAATCTGCCATAACCCCGGGGCAGCTTGCTGCTTTCTATGTTCAGGAAGGAAACAACAGCAGGGTTATAGGAGCCGGTTGGATTGACAAGGCAATGGAATAAACTCAAAACTAAAAACTCAAAACTCAATATATATGGCTTTAGGTTATGCCTGTAGAAGGTGACATTCTCGATTTGCTCCAGCAGAAGGTAGCTCAAATAGAAAGAGAAATGCAGCGAGCGGTAATATTACAGCCGGGGGCAATCGGTGATTGCATATTAACTTTGCCTTTAGCTAAGTTTATGAAGGAGGCTATGCAATTAGGTGGAGTAGATGTCGTAGGGCACACTGAGTATATTGGAGTTTTGCCGGGCAGAACGTGTATTGACGGCATCCGCTCCATGGATTCAGCGGATTTACATCGGCTGTTTGTTGAGCCGAAGACGTTTGACCTTGCGGATAGAGACCCTTTGATAAATGCTTTTGATGATTATGCCTGGATTGTGACATTTCTGGGTGAGCCAAATAGTAATTTTGAGCAAAATCTGATTTTCACCGCCAATTGCAGCCATAGCGCGGAAGTGATAACGCTATCGTTGAAGCCACCTAAGGATTTCTGCCAACATTTAACCAAATTCTACACACAGCAGCTCATCAGCCAGGGTGGTTTGTCTCTGGAGGACAGGAACATTCCGTCTGATGATATCCTTATAAAAGCTACCAAAGCGGATAGAGATGGAGGCAAAGAATTATTGAAGGAGATAGACTTTGACTTTTCAAAGAAGCTTATAGTAATCCATCCTGGCAGTGGTGGATTGAACAAGTGTTGGCACCTGGATAATTTTTTGGCTGTGGCGGAGAATGTCAGTTTAGGAGGTATCGAAGTGGTATTTTTGCTGGGACCGGCTGAGCTGCATAGATTTCCCAGGACGAAAATTAAAGACATAAATAAAGTAGCCAAGTGTCTAACGGATTTATCGCTTACACAGGTCCTGGGACTTTTGAGCTGTGCGGATGGATTTATTGGTAATGATAGTGGCATTACGCACTTAGCGGCGGCTTTAGGCATCCGGACATTGGCTGTTTTCGGCCCAACGGACCCGGCGATTTACAGACCAATCGGGCCGGCTGTAACGGTATTTGAGAAACGAAGTGCAAAGTTTGCCAAGGAACCATTAGCATCCTTGCAGCGGAAGCTTCTGGATGTTTTGTTGCCTTTGAGTTAGATACTGCTGTTGACCACATGAGCTTTTTTATTATAATAGCCTGGGTCGGTATTAATGATAAAATATGTTTTACCGGCTCTTAAAGGTACCAAGCGTAGTACCGAATTATATTTTACAGTGAATATCATAGAGGCGTTTTTATGCCTTCAAAAACTTTAGGCGAATTAGCTGAATATGTTGGTGGTCAGCTCTGTGGCGATCCAAATATTGTTATCAATTCGGCCTCTACCTTAGGCCGGGCATGTGAAGGCGATATCAGTTTTTTGGTCAACCGCAAGTATCAAAAACAGCTCAGAGAAACCAAGGCAAGTGCTGTAATTGTGGGAAAAGAGATTACCGAAAGCGCAGTTCCTCTTTTAGTTGCTGACGATCCTTATTATGCGTTTATGCAGATTATGGTATTGTTGCATGGCCATCGCAAACATAAAAAGGTTGGAATCAGCTCCAGGGCTTCGGTTTCAGACAGTGCGAAGATAGGCGTAGATTGTCATATTCATGATTTTGTAATAATTTCCGATGATGTCAGAATAGGGGATGGCTGTGTAATTTATCCGGGTGTGTTTATAGGGCAGGGTGTGCAAATCGGCAATGATAGTATCATATATCCTAACGTTACCATTTATGATGGCTGTAAATTAGGTAGTAGAGTCATTATAAATTCGAATTCATCAATTGGCGAAGATGGTTTTGGTTATGCCAGTTACAAAGGCATACATCATAAAATACCGCAGATCGGTGGAGTTATTATAGAAGACGATGTGGAAATTGGTGTCTGCTGTGGAGTCGAACGAGCTACGCTTGGAGATACAGTAATAGGTCAGGGCAGTAAATTAGGTGACCTGATTACTATAGGACATGGTACTAAAATCGGTCCACATTGTTTGCTTGTCGCTCAGGTAGGAATAGCGGGCTCAACTACACTTGGTCATCACTGTGTAGTGGGCGGCCAGGGAGGTATTGTAGGTCATATCACCATCGGCAATAACGTTACTATCGCAGCCCAGGCCGGCGTTGTGAACAACATTCCCGACGGCCAGGTTGTTTTGGGTGCGCCAGCTATCGAGGCAAACCAGGGTAAGCGTGCGTATAGCATGATACAATATCTGCCTGAAATGCGGCAGAATATTCGAAACCTTCAGAATCAGATTGAGCAAATGACCTCATCTGTTGAATCCGATTCTGAAAAGACAACTGAGGATGATGTTGAGCCATGACCTATGCCACATGACAAGCGATGGACGAGAGACATAAACAGAGCCACGAGCGTAAGCGAGTGGGTAAAACGAGGGACGAGAGACGAAAGACGATGGACGAGATTTGCTTGGTTTAATCGCTGGGGGAGGCAGGTTGCCCTTTTTGGTAGCTGCTGGTGCCAGGAAGGCAGGATTAAGGGTGATTTGTGTTGGTTTGGCAGATAGTGCAGAGAATAGCTTAGCTGATGAAGTTGATGTGTTTTATAGAGTAGCTATTGCTCGGCCAGGTAGCTGGATACGCAAGTTAAGAAAACACAATGTAACCAGGACAATAATGGTTGGCCGAGTTGCTAAGAACCGGCTGTTTACGCCATGTCGAATCCTTCAGTATTTGCCGGACTGGAGGGCATTTAGAATATACTACTGGCGGCTGCGAGGCAAAAATAAGCTGAACGATTCGGTTTTATGCGCGGTAGCGGATGAGCTGGCAACCGGTGGTATTATACTGGAGAATTCCACGATGTACTGTAAAGAGCATTTGGCATCATCCGGCCTAATGACAAAGCATCAGCCGAGTGCTTTGGCACAGGGAGATATTGAATTCGGCTGGCAGATAGTCAAGAAGCTCGGTGAGCTGGACATCGGCCAGGCGATTGCAGTGAAAGAAAGAGAAGTGCTTGCTGTTGAAGCTATAGAAGGTACTGCGGAAATGATTGAGCGAGCAGGCCAATTATGTAAATCCGGCGGCTGGACGCTGATTAAAGCTTCCAAGCCGAGGCAGGATATGCGTTTTGATGTTCCGTGTGTGGGACCGGAAACAATCAGAAGTTTAGCTAAGAATGGGGGCAAATGCCTGGTTGTTGAGGCGGATAAATCCATAATTATCGACAAGTCCGAAACTATAAAGCTGGCTGACCAATTCGGTATAGCCGTCCTGGGCTGTTGAGTCACTTGTAGTTGTTACTTTTCCGCGGTGAAAACCACCTCTATGCCGTAACAAGGGAATATATAGCACAGTTTTTCTTCGTAGAGCTCTTGTAGCGAATGATGGCAGTTAAATACAAAACCGAAGATTTTCCTGATTTGACGTGTCACCCAAAAAGGAGAGTTGAACAAGAGGTGCTGTGAAATAATATTTATTCTTATATCTGTATAAAAATTGGGAACTTTCCGTTTTAGCTGTTTATTTGTGTCCACAAAGTAGTAAAAGGAATATAGACCAAAGAATCTTTTGTGTGTGTAGTCTGAGTAGTAATAGGGATTGGAAAAGTGAGGCACAAAAACATAAACTTTGCCATGTTTTTTCAGCACTCTAACAATCTCCCGCATTAAGTTCTCGAAATTTTCTATATGTTCGAGAACGCTTCTGCAGTGAATTTCATCAACCGAGTTATCTGGTAAGAAAGGAAGGCCGTTTTCCATATCAGCTACAATATCCACGTGTGGCAGGTCAATTTTATCAATGGTAATTCTATCTTGTTTTTTCTTTTGGCCGCAG
>CAZRNB010000112.1:0-9618 GCA_964601355.1 uncultured Pirellulales bacterium | reverse complement strand
GAGCGAAGCGAAGCAATCTCTGACATTTGATTTATGAGATTGCCACGTCGGCCTTTGGCCTCCTCGCAATAACAATTCCTCAAATCACCTGCGACTCAGTACTAAATGGCATTGTCCATCCCTTACGGGAGTGCCTAAAGGTAGAATTATAACTTTAGGCACTTTTCACTTTAGGCACTTATAACTTCAGAGAGTATCAAGTATCCAGTATCGAGGACTGGCCTATCTATAAGCTCACCATAATAGACCTTCACTTTTGTCTTTTTCCGGCAGTGACAATTCAGGCCTGTTCTTGATTTCGTTGTATTTTTCCAATGCCGCCGACGGAACCGGCTCTCCCTTGTAAATATGGGGCGAAAGCAGCACGACAAGCTCAGAATTATTTATCACCGTGCTGGTGCTCTTAAATAGCTTGCCTATAAGCGGCAAATCACCAAGAATCGGAATTTGATAAACATCTAAAGTTTTTTCCTGCCGCCTCAAACCTCCTATAACAATGATCTGACCATCATTAAGCAAAAGTGAGGTATTGGCTCTTCTCGTATCGACTACAGGCACGCCGGTTGCGCTTGTGCTTGTTTTAACATTCTGTTCCGTAGAAACTGTCAGAAAAATGTCGTTGCCATCCGTTATAACAGCGGTGACCTGCAAACTTATGCCAACATTTTTAAATGCAGTTGAGGTCATCGAGCCTCCCCCGGAAGTGCTGCTCAGCTCAGTGTAGGGGATTTCCTCAACGGCCCTGATATTTGCAGACTGACCACTTACCACCATAGCTCGGGGGCTGGCTATAATCTGGGCATTTCTTTTTTCCTGTATCAAGTGAAGAACATTACGGACTGTGCCGCTGATGACACTGAACTCACCGGCGAGTCCCGTGGTATTAAAAGCCGTCGTATCCCCCACCGTGTCATCAGTCTTTGCGATCGATTTCAGCCTGTCCGCCGATAGAGTAAAATTTTGCCTGTAACCTATGTCGTATCTTTTATCAGAGAGCAAATCCCAGTTAATGCCTATCTCAGTGTCGTCCTTAAGCTGAACATCAAGAATAACCACCTCTACCATGATTTGCTGCGGCCGTTTATCGATTTTTTTTATCTCGGCCATAATCCTGTCGAGATAGTCGTTGGTATCACAAATTATCAGTGAGTTGGTATTCGGATCCGTAGCTAAGCTGCCATAGTGGGATGACATGCTCCTTACAACGCCTTCAAGGTTTTTAACGTTAAGAAACCGCAGAGAGATGGTCTCAAGAAACAGCTCCGGCGCTTCGATCTGCTCCATCGGAGCCTGCTCCTTCGGAGCCTGCTCCGTGATTTTCTGCGGAATTATCCTTTCGTTCCGCGGGATAGCCGCGAAGGGATTATCCCGGCCAACGTCCATCAGGCTGACCTGCTCGGAATTGGACTGTGAAGCGCGAGCTGTCGATCCTTTGTTTTCTCTCAGGATAGGCAAGACAAAGGTCAAAAGGCAGGTGCACAACAATATTTTTGCATATTTTGACCTATTCATGGCTAAAAGTTTCCTTATCTTGGATTATGTAAATTTTAATGGCTATATCGCATTTAAGCTGACCGGTGCCGTCGTTGTTACCTGCCATCTTAAGCGAATCTATACAAACCCTCTGGGGACGCGATTTCAGCCTTTCCACCAGCTTGACAATGTCACTATATCCTCCGATAACACCCAGCATTGCCGTACCTGCGGTGATACCTGAGGCATCTTCGCCCTGAGACTGCGCCTGGCCGGAAAGCTGTCCTGCATCAGGTCGCTGGTCATCAGATCCAAAATTAAACGAATACACTACACAGCCCGACTGCTCGGAAATAGCCTGCAAATCGCTAAAGAATTCCTTTGCATCCTTAACCGTGAACAGAGCGCTCTGAAGATTGGCAAAACGTCCGCTCAGCTCCTGCAGCTTCTTTTTCTTGACCTCTACGCCGCTTTCGAGAACCTTGCCCGTCTTTATCATCTCAGCCAGAACAGCTCCATATTGTCCGGTCGCAGATAAATAAACCACGTGCGGAGCCACTGCCCAGTCAAACATTATCGCGGCTGTCATTACAACCAGCGCAGCGGAAATGGCAATTCTTGATTTACTATTCAATTTAGCAAGATTATCAATTAACACTTTCTACTTGCTCCCTGGAGCCCTGTAAAGCGGGCTCTGCTTCCCGCAAAGGGGGCTCTGCCGCTTTGGTCCCTGATCCGGCCGTGGACCATAAGCAATTGATTGAGTACCGGATCAATCCGCCTATATTGTCAACTTTTTCCGTCTCGGCCAAAGAGGCTGCCGCAATGTGTTTCGATTCGCTCAGCATATTAACGAACCAGCGAATCGCCTCATACGACAGTCCAAAACCATCCAGAACTATCGTGGAACCGCCTGAGCTTTTCAGACTGGCGATACACACAGTTTTGGGTGTTCCATTTTTTATATCGTTCAACAAAGCAGGCCAATCCACATCTTTACTCGAATCAAAAATCTCATTCAAACGCCCGGGCTCACCAGACAACTGCCTGATACGGCTGTCTATCACTTTATCTTCCCTGAACAACATCTTAACGTCCAATAACAGATACTTCACTTTCTGCCTGGTTATGTCTTCATTCAATCTTCGCGCCTTAAATCCCAGGGCGGCGATTGCAATGATCATACAGAACATAATGATCGCTAAAATATTGGCTGTTATGATCGCGTGTCTCTTGAAGGCCTTGATGTCGGCTGCTTCCGGCGGAAGCAGGTTTATTCTAACGTTAGTCTCATTTGGCATCAGCAGCTTCATAGCCAGGCCGATTGCCACAGCAGAAGCACCTGCCGCCCCTTTGGGGTCATCTTTGACAACGGGCGTGTCCTGATATGCGTCTTCGGGCCTTCTAATCTGCAGATTGCCTGCAGTGAGCCTGTTCCTCAGCGACTCGCCTGCATCATCGGGCAATTGCGCACTATTGGCAACCATCATGATTTCCCATTTACCTGCAACATCCGAGTCGCCAACGCTGTCATAAAACTGGACCACTGCATTTATCTCATCAGCAAGCCAACTACCAAAATCACCCGCTCGATGCTCTCCGTCCACTGGAAGGTGTCCTGCGGAGGCCTGACCTGCGGCCATGTCGTGCGCGATGTCCCTGATCCTGACAAAATCCATGACCTGCTTCCTGAATACGCATACAGACAGCGTGCCGCCATGCACGATAGCCAGAAGCACGTTGCAATCAAACCTGCCTGCAATCTTTTTAGCGTAAAACGCTCTTGCGTATGCAAGTATCGGCGGCTCAATCACCTCAACATTAACACGAGCCAGACAGCAGGCTTTAACAATCGCAGCCACATTTTGATTATCCGCTGCGACGACAAAAAGCCGGTCGCTGCTGGGCCAGGCCGAGGACTTGGACCCGATTAAACCCAGCTTCGACTGGCCTGCCGAGCCGATACCACAAAAATCCATCGCAATTCTTTTCCCCGACAAAGCAACACTGTGTTTAACCTCGTTTTGAACCATCTGACCTACATTGGTCGGCCCTCCAACAGCGGACCTGGACACCTCGATAATTTGCAGCAGCACGGGATTAGCCACCAGCGACACCGATGCCGGCCGCAGCCTTATACGTATCCTGCTGCGGTTTTTAAGCTCCCTTATGCTTTTGGCAAGCAATGCAGGATCTTCGATGTTGCCGTTTTTAATCGCTCCCTCAAGAACAGGACCGGTGGCAGATTTTACTAATTCGACGCCCTTTTTATTCCTTCTAAGCACCGATAAGCTTATCCGGTTATCAGAAATATCTATTCCCAGCGATGTCTTATTGCTGAGCCTCATTCGTTGATCCCTAAACTATCAATTCTTATGATGTATGGACTGCTGCTGCTAATCGTTACGTCGGCCTCCACTTTGGCAACAAAGCCCTGTGCCGAAGTTCCTGTGGATGTAATCGCGCGATTCGGAAGCGCTCCCGTGACGGTAACAGTATATTTACCGCCCTCAAACGATTTATTTGCAAACCCGCTGGTCCAGCTGCTATTAGCCCTGATCTGAGCAAACGCATCGTTCAGGCCGGCTTCCGCAACAGCCATCGCCTTAGCAGCGTTCACCTGATTTTGCACAAGCTGAATTTCCTCGGCATTGACCTGCAGTATACCCATAACCAGCATAGAAAACAGAGCTATCGCAAAAATCGTCATCAGAAGCACTGAACCACAATAGTTTTGCAGTATCTTCATATAAAAAACAATTAAGGTAATATTTGTTCAATTGTCCCGCCGGACACAGCATATAGCCGAGCAGTGTCCGTTACTCTGACATCCCCGCCCTTAAACGAACCATAGAATCTGGCGCTGTTCCTGATATATAATTGTGCATAAGGAGCTATTATCGTAGCATATAAGCGCGATGAATCAGCAAGCTCGATTTGGTCGCCGCATAAATGGTTTATCATTAAGCGTGAGGGATCAGCAGTATTGACGTTAACTTCGGCAGAATCAAAAGCTTCAAAGTTATCTTTTGTATAAAGCGTCAGCGTCGCTGCCGGGTCTAATTTCAACTTTCCCCAATCCTCTATTATAAAGTCATCCTCGGCCAGGATGATAACGTTACCACTGATTTGAACGATAGCGGAACTCCGTATTTTAAACTTGTCGCAGTGCAGATTACTGCTGATATATGTAGTGCCGGAACTATATGTTTTATCACCGACACTGCTGCCCATGCTGGGGGCAATGGGCAATGGAATATTAATCGCCTGGCTCAATACGCCGCGAGAACCTGTGATTTGACCCCACCCCCCAAGCCAGATTACCCAGAAAGGATTTCCGCCCGGTCCAACCAGTACGTCACCGTCAATCACACCCATATCTTTAACAATGACCTTATAACCACCGGTGGAATTCGTAGAAACGACAGCACCACCGCTTAACGCGTCAATCCGGCCGCCACCGCCCCAGTCCCACCCCTCAACGACGATCTCATCCGATACGGCGACACCCGGGCAAAGCTGCGACCCTAAAGAAATTGTATTGGAGCGGAGATATGCCTGCCCGCTGAAAATCCTATCATGACTCAGTAACGATAAAGCAGGAAAAGTCGCATTAAATTTTATGTTGCGTATCTTATTCACATCCGTCGTGGGACTACCCAAATCACAGGCATCGTAACAGGTGAACTTTAATTGACTGACGGGTCCTGCCAGCTCGGAAAGATTTCCAACAGGACCAAATTCCACATAATTATTATTGCTGATATCATATCTCAATATATTTCCGCCATTGTCTTTAAATTCGACATAGCCATTTGTTACAGACGGGCCACTAACAGCAGTCAGCCTGGCAGCCTTGGAAAGGTTACGGGATAAATGGTCCATCAGAACTCTGCTATTCTGAAGCGTTTCGGCGTTATCTGCTTTGGAACCCCAGCTATTCTGGATGGCCCTAAACTGGGGCAACAGGGCGGCAAAAACAATAGTCATTATAGCCATTGCCATCACCATCTCAACAATGGTCATACCTTTGCTTAACGGTACTTCTCTAATTCGATTGCGCATTATATTTCCCATAACTTTTTTAGAAGCTGTTAATATTATCGGCACAAACAAACGGGGTGTTATGTAAGATTTTGTGTTACCAGCCAATCCATGCAAAAATCGAAAAAGCTGCGGCAAATCCGGTTGTTTGACTTCACAGTCAAGTTTTTATAAGGCATAAATGACCGTAAACAGAAAAAATCTTCGCACCGCTAAAATAGGTCTTATAAAGCTGAATACACGATACTCCTTTATTCTGTCTCCCGTCTCCTGTATTCTTTTTCCGTTTACCATCTTCGTGCAAAGTAGGTAGCGAGTGTCACCTCGACTTCATCATTGCCGAGCTGATTGTTATTATTCTGGTCGTAGCCGACCGAGATTGTTATTTTTCTAAGGTTTGAGCTCACGGTAGTATCGTCTATATTGCAGAGGTATTTCCCATCGAGCGATAAATGACTTTGCGTAAAAGAGCCGGCGGCATAGTTATAGATTGAGCGTGCCTTTATTTCATCAAGCTTGGCCTGCGCAAGCATAAGACTGAGGCTTCTTCGCTGAACAACCACAGTTGTAATATGTCCAATAGTCAGAGCCTTCAGAATCGGCACCAGTGCAATAATCAGCAGCGCCGAGGCCATAATGACCTCGGTGAGAGTAAAGCCGAGGGACGAAGGACGACAGACGAAGGACGGAGGACAGACAATAATTTTTTGTCTTCTGTCTTCTGTCCTCTGTTCATCCTTCGTAGTACTACGGAGAATGGATCTTCTGTTCTCTGTCTTCAATTCTTGACGCATTTAACCATACCCGTTGCCGAATTAATCGTAATCGTAAAGCTCCTTCCCGACGACGAAACGGAAAGTTCATTATCGCTTCCACTTGTCAGCCCTCCCAGCGGCCCAAACCTAAATTTGTGACCATTAGGACAGATGATAGTGACATCACCCGTAGAATACGAATCCACCGTTTCATGTGTATCCATGTTCTCAATTTCGTAATCATTATATGGCAGGGAGCCGACCATCTTCAGCTCGTAACCCTGGGAGTTGATTGCAGCGTCGGAAATAGCCAATTCGCGTGTCCGGCGAAGACCCGTGACAATTTTCTTAGCGACCGTATCGACTCTCTGCTTCGAAACGATGCCGAAATTCAGCCTCGGCACAGCGATAACAGCGAATATGCCGAGAAAAATCACGACAAGGAACATCTCAATAAAGCTAAAGGCCGATCTATTCTGTGCCATAGTGCAAATCTCACCTCCCCATCGTCAAGGGACTATCAAAGCAATTGTGCACCGCAAAGAAAACAACAAGGATGGTAGCACTGCTACCATCCTTGTTGCTTTAGTTTTGTAGAAACTGTATACAGGTTCTCAACCGCACCCTCCCTCATAAACCTCCATAATTTTGTTCCATGACCTGTGACTCGTATTACGCGTCACAGGTAACAAACAACCTCACGAACCATACATTCGTAGTTAATGGACATGTTCAGAGGCCTTGACCCTGTTATTAGTACCCATAGTGTAGGCTATGGCAAACGGACATTCGGGCGGACCATCGGGAAAATATGTGGTGCTTCCGGTCACATCTGTTATAGCCGCCGGCCATTTGTCATTGTTCGCATAGAATAGCTCTATCTGCGAGTTTATCAGGTCGATATTGGTTGCGCAGGCATTTTTCTTTGCACTTGTTGCGCCACCAATAATCCTCGGAATAGCAATAGCCGCCAGGGCACCGAGGATCAAAACCACTATCAACAGTTCTACCAAAGTAAAGCCCTTTCTCGATTTCATTTTTATCTCCTTTCCTTTCCAAGTAGCTGTCCCGATTCATCGGGACTTACAATAACTACCAACCTATCGTCACGTAAGACCGACAACTTAACCAAAAACCGTTATGAAAAATCGCCGGAATAATTCTTAATGAGTTAGACGGCTGCAAATAACCGATTAAAAGGCCATTGTCTCCGTGGAAACCAAATCCATTTTGCTTTGTAAAAAACAGATCAGAACGTCATTTCGAGCGAGCCGAAGGCGAGTCGAGAAATCTACTAAAAAGCAGATTTCTCCACTTCGTCCCGATGAATCGGGACTTCGGTCGAAATGACAGAGAGTCTTTTCTACAGAGCAAATCCATTTTTTATCGGATGTTTGCATCCAGATACATCGTGATTGACAGTTACCCCCTATAGAAACTATAACCGGAAACACAGCGTCAGACAAATTTAACGTGGGATAAACGAAATCTTATGATTTTCACCACCGGCTTTCGGCCATTATCACTACCACCTCCACCATCCCCACCATCCCCACCACCTCCCGTGTCCACCATGATGCTCCCCACCGGTATGGTCGCCATGTTCGATAACATGATAATTGCTGCTGCTCATTTCATAGCTCCGCTGAAATGGACATTCAGGCGGGCCGTCGGGAAAATAGTCTGCGTTTCCGGTGACATCCGATAAACGCTGGGGCCAGACCCCGGCCGCGAAATGATACAGCTCTATCTGCCTGTTCATAAGGTCAATATTGGTTTGGCAGGTCCTGTCTTTAGCAGCTTTTGAGGCATTAGTAACTCTCGGAATAGCAATAGCCGCGAGTGCCCCCAGGATCAAAACCACCACCAACATTTCAACAAATGTAAAACCCGTTAGAAGCAAACCCCGATTCTTGGGATGCTTAATTTTATTTTGAATTTTTAACGGGTTAAAAGCCTTTGTTTTTTTCATTCTTGTCGGCCTTTAATGTATTTCGACTCTATTTCATATGGCGCATGTAATCAAGCATCGGCAGATACACACCCATAAGGATAAATCCGACAATAGAACCCATAATAACCGTCAAAGCCGGCTCTAACTTGACCAGCAAAGAGTTTATCGTCCTTTCGATGTCCTTATCGAGGAAATCAACTCCCTTATTAAGCATCTCGGATAGCTGCCCTATTTCCTCGCCGCATATAGCCATTTGTGTAATCATCGGCGGAAAAATATCATACTTTGTCAAAGACTTTCCAACAGGATTACCCGCCTGAATGGATGCCTGAAGATCCTCCACAATTTCGGTAATCTTGTAATTGTGAGCTACCACGCCCGCCACATTCAAAGCCTCAATTAACGACACTCCGACGGAAACCAGCATGGCAAAAGTACGCATAAAATGCGAGACTACAACCATCTGATTCAGCCTGGCAAAAACAGGTATCCTTAGCTTGAGAGAATCCCATTTCGCCTTGAAAAATTCCTTTTTTCGCAGCTTTCTGAATAACATAAACAAAGCTGCACATATAATCAGAAGTGCCCACCACCAAAATCTAATTAAGACGCTTAAGCTCACAAGCACCTGCGTTGGTCCCGGCAGCGACACATGCAATTTCTGGTACAGCTTCGAAAACATAGGAACAATAAAGACCAAAAGAAAACAAACCACTAAAATGCAGACCACGCCTACTACAATCGGATAAATAAAAGCAGACTTGACTTTTCGCTTAAGCTCCGCCTGTTTTTCAAGATACACGGCGCTCATTTCCAGCGCTGTAGCCAACTTTCCTCCAGACTCACCTGCCTCAACCATACCCAAGAAAAAGTCCGAGAACAGACTTCTATATTTTTCAAAGGCCTTTTTCAGGCTTGAGCCGGTTTCTACATTTTGCCTTATGTCGGTGAGCATTTCTCGAAAGGTGTTATTTTCGGTCTGCTCCTCCAGCGTCTCAAGACATCTGATGATTGTTAATCCCGCTGAATACATCCCTGCAAACTTATACGTAAAGGCCACAATCTCCGACGGCTTTATTCTCTTTTGTTTTTTCCCCTTAGCGCCTGTCTTGCGGGCCTTAACCAGAACATAGCCCATCTTGTCCAATTCTTCCCGCAGAGCCACGACACCAATGATGTCACTGGATAGTCCCGTGAAATTACCGCCGGAATGGTCCTTTGCCGTATATTCGTAAATAGCCATAAGCAAAAATGAAAAGGGATCAGGAGTCAGTGGTCGGGGGTCAGCAAAAATCTGATCCCTAAACCCCGACCCCCGATCCCTAGTTTTTTAATCTGCTCTAATATCAACAACACGCATCAGCTCATCTAATGTCGTCACACCACTTAAAA
>CAZRNB010000111.1:0-9623 GCA_964601355.1 uncultured Pirellulales bacterium | reverse complement strand
TCCTGCCAATTGGCAGACCGATGAAGAAAATCAAAATGTAAATGCGGCCAGATACATTACAGGATTGTAGGGGCAGCCCTACGTGGCTGCCCAATACCTCGGTCGAATCGATTTTTACACAATAAGCACGACACAGTACGCGATACGAAATCAATGCTTAAAGTGTCTCTTGCCGGCAAAGACCATTGCGATGTGGAATCTACTACTTTAACAATTCTCTGAATTCATCTAAAGTCAATCCAGATTGCCGGATTATAGCTCTTAAGGTTCCTTTTGCAACTTCCTTATGATCCGGCACGGTCAAGCGGCGATGAGGAGGGCTGTCCTGCCTGAGAATAATGTGACTTCCAGTTTGATGGTCTATAAAATATCCGATCTTATCCAGCATCTTACAGAGTTGCTTTCCCGATACTACTGGCAGCTTACTCAAAGCGTCACCTCTATAATCTCTTCTTCGATTGATGGAGGAACAGGCTCATTATGCTTCTTTAAACTTTCTAAGTATCCCTTAATCGCATCTTTAATATTACTCAGAGCTTCTTTACGACTTTTGCCCTGAGAAACACAGCCGGGCAAAGAAGGGCATTCCGCAACAAACATGCCATCCTCATCCTGCTCAATCAGAATTCTATACTGCATAGATTGTCACCTCTTTTATCAAAAATTATTCTCTTAATGCTTGAAATGTCTTTTACCGGTAAAGACCATTGCGATGCCGTATTTATCCGCGGCGGCGATGACCTCGTCATCTTTTTGTGAGCCGCCCGGCTGAACTATCGCGGCGACACCCGCTTGGCCGGCATTTTCAACGTTGTCGGGGAACGGGAAGAACGCATCCGAAGCCATCACACAGTCTTTCACTTCGTCGCCGGCGTGCTTAATCGCAATCAGCCCTGATTCAACACGGTTCATCTGCCCAGCCCCAACGCCAACAACTTTTCTATTTTTAACCAATACTATTGTATTGCTTTTGGTGTGCTTGGCTGCAAGCCAGGCAATCCTCAAATCTTCAAGCTGCTCCTTAGCCGGTTTCTTCTTTGTCGGATACGTCAACAAGTCCGGCTCCCAGCCGAGCAAATCTCTTTTCTGCAAAAGCAATCCTCCCACTACGCAGCGAACGTCAAATTCTCCACGGTCAACGTTGGCTCTGTCAATCGTCCCGGTCTGGATCAATCTGACCCTGCTGCCCCAGCTTTTCAGGGTCCTGATTATTTCGACTGCCTCCTGATCAAATTCCGGAGCAATAATCACCTCGGCAAAAAAACCGCCGGCTCCGAGCGCCTTGCCGTACCGGCTGTAAGACTCCATAATCGTTCTGGCAAGCTCCACGTCCACTTTTCTATTCAAAGCAATAATTCCGCCGAATGCGCTGACCACGTCACCCTCATACGCCTTACGGTATGCAACGATAATATCATCATCAACGGCGCAGCCGCAGGGATTAAGGTGCTTGACGACAACCGCCGCCGGCTCATCAAACTCCTTAACAAGCTCGAAGGCGGCATTTGCATCCATAAGATTGTTAAAGCTAATCTCCGTTTCGCCTTCCAGCAGCTTGCCGCTGCAAACAGACGTCTCGTTGCTATCCGGCAGCTTGTAATATGCCGCAGTCTGATGGGGATTCTCTCCATACCGCAGCGATTTCTCCTTCCTGCCTGCAATTGAAATCCTACCAGGAAACTCTACACCGGCAATCTTATTGAGGTACTTGGATATAGCCGCATCATAAGAGGCAGTCACCGCAAATGCCGCTCGTGCAAACTCGCTTCGCAGCTCTGCGCTCACGGAGCCTTTGTTTTTCTTCATCTCTTCGATGACCCTGTCATACTGGCCGGGCTGCGTCACAACAGTCACAAATTTATGGTTCTTCGCTGCCGAGCGAACCATGCCCGGCCCGCCGATATCAATATTTTCAATAGCATCTTCCAATGTGCAGGAAGGCTCCGCCACGGTCTGCTCGAATGGATAAAGGTTCACACAAACCAAATCAATCGGCTCAATATTATGCTGTTTCATTGCCGCCACGTGCTCACTTTTGTCCCGCAGAGCCAATAGCGCACCATGAATCTTCGGATGCAGAGTTTTGACGCGGCCGTCCATCATTTCCGGAAAGCCGGTAACCGATTCAATGGCAGTGACGGCGATTCCTGCCTTGCTCAGGTTTTTTGCGGTACCGCCGGTGCTGATTATCTTAACCCCCATCTCGCTGAGCTTCTTGGCAAATTCAACCACACCACTCTTATCGGAAACACTAATCAAAGCCGTTTTGATTGTCACGTTCATTTGAACTCCTTCTCCCAAATTTATGGCATACGCCGGTTAATAAATATCCCTCCCTATTGAATCGGCTCCAAACAGGCGATCCGGCCACGTTCATCTGCGATATAGATTTTGGAATCCATTGTATTGGCTGCGTATCTTGAAACACGGGCAAAATTTACCGTATAAAGCAGTTTTGCCCCTGCATTGTCCATCACCGCTAATGTCCCGGCTTTAGTGAAGACAAAAGCTTTCCTCTTCGCCTCTGCCAAAAGATCCACTCCCTGCTCCAGGAGCCATATTTGTTTACCTTTTTGTCTATCTATGGCCACCATGCCCTTGGCAGGGGCATATTGATAAACCACCTCTCGCGTCACACGCGGCGCCGTAGTCGGTATAGATGGTATCTGAAATTTCCAAACAAGCTCCACCGTCATCGGGTCGTCAATATCAAGCCTATAAACACCTGTATCCTTAGCGGCAAAAAATAAAGACATTCTGTCCCAAACAATCGGCCCAGCGATAGCGCCGCCTGCATCAAACTGCCACAGCCGTTTCGGCTTATCCGGCGTGATGCTGATTACATTGCCCCCGTCTGTTCCAAAGATGACAAACCTTTCACCGGCAATAACCGACGTAATCGTCGAATCGTTGTCGGCAGAGACCTCAAACACCTGAAGCTTATTATCCACCTGTAATATATGCAGGCGCCTGTCAGGACCGCTTATGTAAAAATACGTATTGTTCCGAACTGCAGGACAAACGATACTAAAGTCCAGAACTTTGGCCTTGCCGTCCACACCGGTTTGCGGATCGATCTCAACCAGCTTATTACCGATTACGGAAATAAGCTTGTCTCGATAAAGCTCAAGGCCTACAACCGGAATACCAGCCGGTGCAGCAGACCTGCTAAATATTACATTTCCCTTTTCTCTGTCCAATGAAACAAGAAAATTGCGGTCCGAAAACGCATAAATACGATTACCTATTAGAATCAATCGTTCCAGGCTTTCGTCTTTTCTTATTGGCAGCTCACTTTGCCACAGAATCTTTAGCCTGGCATGTTCGAGCAGCTCCGGCGAGACCAGCCAATTCGTCCTGAGCAGGGTCGAAGGATTTGTCCTTCGCAGCGGCTCTGCCGCGGAGCACGGATCCGACGCTGAATGGCCAACTGCACCTTTGGTCGAAATATACAAAAACAGAAAACTAACCGATAAAAGAATTATACCTCTGACGCGGAGCATTTTTATAGACCCTCACAAAACAACCTTCGCATTTCATTACCGCTCGTCCCTTCGGCTACACTCAGGGCAGGCCTGACGCTACTTTTCACGGCATATTTACGTAGTCAGCCAAATCAATGTTGTGCTCAACTTCAAATTTCTGCATCTGCTCGATGCGTTTAATATCATCTTCGATCCGGTTAACCAGCTTAAATATATACGGCTTACCTGCCAAACGATGCCGAAGGTCGTCGAGCATCGGCTCCCAGGAGCCGTCGTATAACTGCGACTTCAGAACCACAAGCATCCGATGCTCATCACTGAGGCCGTTGACAAAATCGTCAATATCTTTTTTAACCACACTATCCTTGTCTTTGTGGCTGTTTCTGCCTGGCCCGGCCATTTTCTGTATTCTTGCCTATCAACAGAACCCCCGCTCCTGTCTTCCTTGCCTCTGCGTCTCTCGACGCAAGTCGAGGCAGCAGGCGACAGGAAGACGCAGGGGCTAAATATTCAGCCTGCGGTTTTACCGCAGGTTTGCTCGTTCCAGGAGAATACTAACGACCCGACCGGCAAATTGCAACAAATTTCCTAAATTGAAATTGCTATTCTTACCTGCCAAACCCCATGGACAAAACAGAATTATAATTGAATAGCGACTTTCTTAATGATATGCTTATCACATACGAAAGAGGGGAAGAAATCCTAAAAATGGGCGAAATAGAACTCATAAAAAATGAAATGGCAATGGTTAAGGACATATTCCTTGCCGTTCTTGAAATCCTGCCTACGCCTTCTTCGGGAGAATTCACGGAGCATAGATTTAAGGTGACATAATGCATGACGTTGTGTTAAATATAGATGCTCTTAAAGGGATAAACCTGATAGAGGATTGCAGCCTTGATTTGATTATTGCAGACCCTCCGTATGGTCTTGGGAAAAACTATGGAAACGATTCCGACAAAAAACCAAGATCTCAATTCCTGAAATGGACAGAGGAATGGCTGGAATTAATCATCCCCAAGCTGAAAGAAACAGGCAGTTTATACATTTTCACAACCTGGCGATTCAGCCCAGAAATTTTTGTGCACCTAAAGAAACGGATGATCATGCTTAATGAAATCATCTGGGACCGCAAAGTTCCGAGCATGGGAGGCAGCACACGTCGATATTCTTCAGTGCATGACACGATCGGATTCTTTGCAAAGACACAAAAATACTATTTTGATTTGGATGCCATTAGAATCCCTTACGACGAAGAGACAAAGAAAGCACGGACGAGGTCTATCTTCGTAGGGAAGAAATGGCTTGAAATAGGATACAATCCAAAAGATTTGTGGTCTGTCTCACGTCTTCACCGAATACACCAAGAGCGAGAGGATCATCCGACACAAAAACCTCTCGAGATTATTGAGCGTATGGTGAAAGCAAGCTGTCCACAGGGTGGCATTGTATGCGATCCATTCACCGGCACCGGCAGTACCGTTGAAGCCTGCATACGGAACGATCGCCACTACATCGCGTTTGAGATAAATCCCGAATACCAAAAAATAATCGAAAACCGTATTCAGCGCGTTCGCTCTGAGATGAATACTTACTTACCGCTCAAGATTGCTTATTCCAACTCACAGCCTGTTCAATCCACATTGTTTGAAAAACACTCCTCGGAACACCAGAGTGTACATTGAAATTCATCATTCAACTTTATAACTTACATACACTTATCTATGCAACTTTTAACCCGGTATGAGCTTCTGCCAGTGTTGCGCATCAGAACCTATTGCCCTGAGAAACCTTCTCTGGATTAACTTTTTTAAAGACTCGTACCGCGATTTTGAAACGTTGAGCAAAGAAATCTGTCCGCCGGCATAAGCCGGATGTCCGCCGCCGGTTCCCTTTCCGGCAACGACCCGGCGAACCACTTTATCCGCCCTTGCATCTTCCTTCATTGTTCGGACAGAAATAAAAAGTTTGCCCCCGGATATGCCGTGACACATTGTCCAGTAAGTTTCTTCCTCTCTCAGCAGAAGATCCGCCACCTCAGCAATCATATCGGGATTATCTATCTGCCCTAAATCCGTGATAATCGCATGTTCATGCTTCCTGGCGTTTCGCAGGGCCTCATCCAGCATCTGAAAATAAGCCCGCGGAACTTCGCCTCTTTCGATTTCGCTGAGCATCCTTTTATTAGCTATCGGGAACAAATACGCTATAGCATCTGAATCCTGCCGGGTCGCCTGCCTTCCGAGGTCCTGCGTGTCGGAGCGGATGCCGTAAAATAAGGCTGTGGCAAGCTGTATATCAGGTTCTATCCGCCCCTGGACCAGATATTCCAGCAATATTGTAGATGTCGAGCCATATTTACTGCGAATATCGATAAATTGTACAGACCGCGTAGCAGCACGCATGGGGTGGTGGTCTATGACAATATCAAGCGTTACATTGGCAGGCAGTGAGCAGTTCCCGGCTGCCGGCTGGGCATCAACTATTGCGATACAGTCAAATTTACCAAATTCTATCTCGGCTAAGGGATGAAGATTCAGACCCAGGTATCTCACTAATGCCCTATTCTCTGCCCGGCCAACAGTTCCGCCGTGCGTTATCGTGCACTGAATATTGTCAAAAGTGTTCGCTATCTTGCGAAGCGCTACCGCAGCAGCGATTGAATCCGGATCGGGATTATCCTGCATGACTATCAACAGGCGACTTTTGCCCTTTAGAATCTGGCCTAATTTAACGAGCCTCGAACGAGTTTTAACAGCAGGATTCATAAAAACCCATCCTGAGGAAACTAAAAACTGAAAACTAAAAACGAAAAACTATTGAATTCCTAAGTTTTACATTTTTAGCTTTACATTTTACACTTCTTTCCCCACCAGCTTTTTTTTGCCTGGAAACACTCCTTTTTCCACAAATCCTACCTCTTCGATCGAATAAAATGCCTGGGGATTAAATCTTTTAATCGAATCAACCACGCTGGGAACTTCTCGCCGAGGCACAATGGTAAAAACAACTTTTACCTCACCGCTGGTGCCATGGCCATCGATGCTGGTGACTCCATAGTCCTTGGATTGTAAATGCTCCACCAACGGCATTGCATCCATTTTAGTAATCACCCGCACCATTACAACTCCTAAAGATAATTTTTCCGCTATCCATAATCCTACATAGTTTCCCATGGCGAAACCGCCGGCATAACCAATATAGCAGGCCGGATTAGAAAGATTCTTCATAATCTGGCCGATAGCCAGAAGCCATATTAAAACTTCAAAAAAACCAACCAACGGTGCCAGGTACTTGAATCCTCTCGATACGAATATCAGCCGCATCGTACCTATGCTGACATCTGCAATCCGGGCAAGAAAAATTAAAAACGGCAAAATAAACCAAGCATAAAAACTCGAGTTAAAAAACCATCCGTAATCCATATACATCATTTTAAAGTAACCTTATCAAAGTTCGCAGAGTAGTTCATTGTTTATAGTTCGTTGTTCATCGATAAACAATGAACTCATAACAACGAACAAATTTATGCCTTCAAAGCCACTTCTTTTTTCTAAAATAGACGAGCATAACGATAATGATAGTCATCATCACTATCCAAACCAACGGATAACCCCACCGCCACCCCAGCTCAGGCATAAATTTGAAATTCATCCCGTAAACACTCGCTATAAAACTCAGTGGCATGAATATGGTGGCAATAACGGTTAGCACCTTCATGATAGAGTTCAATCTGTTATTGATGCTCGACACATAAACCTCAAGCATTGCCGCGCACATATCCCGAAAATTGTCCGTGCCGTCCATAATTTGTATAGTATGGTCATAAACGTCTCGCAAATATACACCCGTGGATTTGTCAATAAGCGGAGATTCGCTCCTTTGAAAACCATTGATCAACTCTCTTAGAGGCCAGACAGACCCACGCAGAGATAACAATTCCCGTTTGAGCAGCTGAATTTGGTGAAGGGTCCCCGGCGTCGGATCCATAACAACATCTTCCTCTATGGACTCAATCTTCTCTCCAAGCTTCTCAAGGATCAAAAAATAGTTATCGACAATAGCATCTATTAGTGAATAAGCCAAATAGTCAGGTCCCATTTTCCTGATTCGCCCCTTGCCGGTCCTGATTCTGTCTCGTATCTAGTCGAAAATGTCCCCTATCGTCTCCTGAAATGAAATCACAAAATTCGAGCCGAATATCAAACTGACCTGCTCAGATTCGATTGTTTGCTTCTCATCGTTGTAGCTAAGCATCTTGAACACGATATATATGTACTTCTCAAAATCCTGAAACTTGGGACGCTGCTCGGTATGAAGAACATCCTCAAGAACAAGCGGGTGCAGCTCATAATGCTGGCCCAGCTCTTCTATTATCTGGACCTCGTGAAGACCGTCTATGTTTATCCATGTCACGGTGGGTGTAGCTTTGAAAGAAAAGCACTCTTCGATGTTTGAGACCTGTTTCTCGGCAAAATTCTGCTCATCATAGTCGAAGTAAGTTATCCGGACAGCCTCTTCCTTTCTTTCGCCGACGTACACCAGCGTCCCCGGCGGCAAGCCCGCCGGCTTAGATTTCCGCTTGAGCAACTTGAGCTTCTCTGCTACCTCTTTTTTCATCTTCACCTGCCTTTGAAAACTGAAAATGTAAAACTATAAGTGTAAAACTGTGGAGTTCAATAGTTTTTCGTTTTTATCTTTAAGTTTTTAGCTGCCTTAATACCTGTCCGTTCCGCCGATGGCCGATTCTGTGTGTTATTATTAGATCGTTCTTCCCACGTATTTCATATACCATTCTATGCCTGGTTCTGTGGCCCTGATTTGCCGGGCCTTTTCAAGATAAAACTTACAACAAGACCCGTAATAAAGCCCAGACCGAACGTCAATATAAGAAGCAAGGCTCTCGACATTTCAACAGTCATAAAAAGCAGCCTGGTTTTCTCTACCTCTGCGTTTTGAACAAAAATGATTATAGCCAACAGAGAAACAGCTACTATGATAATCATCTTTCCTTTTTTCATTGCCAGCTTCCTTTAATTCTAATCAACATTATTATGATTATTAGAACCGGATAGTATAAGTGCCTAAAGTGAGCTAAAGTGCCTAAAGTGAACTAAAGTTAGAGCTCATAACTTTAGGCACTTTAGTCACTTAAAACTTTAGTCACTTTATCCTTAGCCTTTGCCGAGAAACACCAATATTCCCTTTCTTATCATCATAACGGCTATGGCAGCTAACAGCAGGCTGGTTATCTTGGAAAGCGCCTTGGAGCCGGCTTCGCCGAGCACCTTCATCAAGACAGAAGATAAACTAAAAATTACGCCGGCAAGCAGAATATTCACCAGGATAGATACCAGCGTAGCAAACAGTCCATAATGTGAGATTATCACCAAAGATGTGGTCAAAACAGCCGGGCCTACAATCAACGGCGTCCCTAATGGGACTACGCCGAGGTCTTGCTCCGGTATTCGTCTCTGCTTGACGGGGTGAACAATATCCACTATGGCTAAAGAAAAAAGTATTGCACCGCCGGCGACCATAAAATCACCGATGGTGACACCTAATACATTAAAAATAATCCTGCCTAAAAATATAAATCCGACGGCTAAACATAAGGCAGTGAACATAGATTGAATAATAATCTTCGTTCTTTGACGCGGCCTTATCCCGGCAGTTAAAGAAACAAAGATAGGAAGCACGCCAATAGCATCTACGGCGACAAATATAGGAATAAAAGACAGTAAAATATCCCTGAGCATATCTACTCCATTAAACACTATGCCAAAAGCAATGTTCGCCCTTCAAATTGCTTTGTAGAAAAGAGTATAGGTTGTCATTTCGAGCGAGCCGTGGCGAGTCGAGAAATCTACCTTAGATCCTTCGACTTCGCTCAGGACGCCTTACGGCGGATTTCTCCGCTTCGCCCCCGTTTCTGTCTTCGACAGAAGACACGGGGGCTTCGGTCGAAATGACAATAGGACTTTTCTGCAAAGCACCTTCAAATAGTTAAATAATTTTTTGCTTTTTCCAGCCGAACTCCAACCTTGCCTATATCTTCAATCCGCCTTATACGCTGACTCTTTCGCTGCTCTAAAATCCGCTTTACTGTCACCGGCCCAAGACCAGGCACCCTCAATA
>CAZRNB010000110.1:0-10035 GCA_964601355.1 uncultured Pirellulales bacterium | reverse complement strand
GGGGGTCAGTAAAAACCTGATCCCTGAACCCCGAATCCTGAACCCTCAATTTTGATATTTAATTTCATTATTGTTTATTCGGCTTCGAGCACCTTTAACGGATCTACAGGCTTCGGCTTTATGCCGGGCCAATTCTCGTATTTCTGAAATTCCCCCTCATGCTGCTCAAAGGCATCTCTATTCCTGTCTGATATCTGTACTAAGCCATCTTTGGCATTGGTCGTATATTCCGGCCTGATAACTTCCGCTTTGACGAACACGTATAGTTTCTTTTGGATATCGTTGTTGCTGATGCTTCTGAACAATCCGCCCGCCAGAGGAATATCGCCGAGTAACGGGATTTTTGTTCCACCCTTGCTCTGGTTCAGTTTCAGCAAGCCTCCCAGAATAATAGTGCTGCCGTCGGGCACAGTAACATTGGTATTGATCTCACTTTCTGTTCTATCTGGCGGCTTCAGTCCGCTTATGGTTCCGAAGTCCGACCTTGTCAAATTAATATCCAGGCGAAGCAAATCGCCCTCGCTTATATGAGGCGTAATCGTAAGTGTTATCCCCGCATCAAATTTCTCAAATTCAGTCCCCGTCTGAAGGAGGGTAGTTTGTTGTCCTGCTGCACCCGATGTCACCGGAATGGATGACGTCTTAGTAACATAGGTACTATCTGTGGTTTTGATTATGCCTTCTGTATTGTCATTAACAAGGATTTTTGGCTTTGCCAGAATTCTGCCGTAATTCTTTTGCTGCATAGCGCTCAGCAAAGCATTTATGTGCCTGTCACCATAAAAGCCGGTTCCAAGGCCGTTGTCAGCCTGAAAATCTAAAAAACGATCTCTGCCACTTTTTGTAAGCTTCGAGACCAAATTGCCGTTATTAGCATCCGCACCTCCTAAAATAGTACGGGTCAGACCGGATGTACTGGTCAAATCCGGAACGCTGGAGAGTAAATTAAGGTCATAATTAAACGCATCAGCTTTTGAAATTTCCACCAGCGTGACATCTATAAGAACCTGCGGTCTTCTCTTATCCAGCTTCTCTATCAAGTTTTCTATCCAGCGCTGATTCTTTTTGCTCGCATAAACGATCAGCGAAAAGGAATTCGGATCAGCAACTATTACGATTTCTTCCTCTCTCTTAATGACCTGCTCTACCTTGCCTTCTTTATCACGAATGGTCTCTTGAATAAGGCCCTGTATAACCCCCGCCAGATGTTCCGGCGATTGATTTTTAAGCGGGTAGAGCTGATATGGCATCTCCTCCATTTCCGCCAGGCTGTCCACGTAGTTGATAATCGTCGCTATTCGGACATGCTGTTCAGCTGTCGCATTTACCAATAGAGAATTTGTCGCCTCGATTACCACTATCTGCGGTTCTTCCAATCGGGATTCTGAGGTAATGCCTGTCTCCGCAGCTGCAGGTGCAGCCGTTGGCTCCGGCTTGGTAATAACGGGAGGCTTGCCCGCAGCAAACGTGGTAGTCAGTCTTGAAGTATAAGCAGCGGTTTCAGGTCTGGCAGTGACCACACCAAGCTCTTCCAGCTTTTTCCTTACTTCATCGACTCCGACGTGTTTGATTTTGTATAAACCGAGGGTACGCAGGTCCTGCTGCTCCACGTCGAGAGCATCTATCAATCCAGCTACTTCGTCCAGCTGCTTCTGTAGCCCTATCATCAGGATGCGATTTGTTCTTTCGTCGGCATCAAGATATACAGCAGGCTCAGTAATTTTGGCCGGCTGGACCGCTCCTCTTGCCGTAGCGGTCTGTTGAGCTCTGATCTGTGCGGCTCTTTGCTGGGCGGCAGCCAATCGTCGTTGAAAGTTGGCATCTGTTTCGCCTGACTGACGAACAATCGGGGCCGCCTGCTCGACCGGCTGCTCGGCAATGGTAATTGATACTGTTCCGAGCTGCTCAGCTAAAGTCTGCAGCTTCGGAACAAAGGTTTTCGCCATGGTATATCGTAGCTGCCTGAACAAGAATTTTCTCGGCTCACCCGGCTTATCAACCAGCGTTAAAAGTGCCTCTACACGCGGCAGACGGTAAGCGAATTCGGTAATAATAAGCGATTTCGTCTCGGCAATCGGTGTAATACTGACGCCGAGCTTCATATTAGCCAAAAGATTATACGCACTTGCCGTGTCGATATACCGTAACCTAAATGTACGTGTCACAACCATGTCACCATGATCTATTTTACCATCTACCCCATCCAGCAGCGCCGGGTCAATATCCAATGCCTCTTCCTGCGGAACCACAGTAACAAGATTGCCCTTGTGACGGGTCATTACAAAGCCTTTGAACTTCAATACCGTTTCCAGCAAAGGATATAAATCCTTTATCTTAATGGGCCCACGAAGTTTACCCTGAAGCATAAGTGTTACATCACCCTTGACCTTTGCCGGATCATAGACAAAATCCAGATTCAGATACGCACCTGCCAGACCAAGAAGATAAACGATATCAAGCTTTTCAGGCAGGGTCTCACTAAGGACGTCTTCGCCGTTGGGAATAGCCGGCGGCTCATAAGAGGAGACAATAGGGACGAGTGACGAGGGTAGTGCTTGGGTATCCGGTTTTTCACTAATTCCACCTTTGGCGGGTTGTCCATCCCCAATTAAATCGGAAACAGATAAGGCACTTAGCGAATTGGTATCTACATCCGCTAAGCGATAATTCGTCTGCCGCGTTAAAGGCAGCGTGCCGGGATTGTTTGTTCGGTCAACAACGGAGACTTCCATTGGCTTCTGTCCGGTTTCAACAACAGACGATGTTACCCTTGAGTTACGTCCAGGCTCCGTTGCAGTCACGCCTGTTGGAGACCTTGAATCTTCAACTGCGATGCTATTGCTGCCTATTAAACCCTGGCCTACAATGGCCTCTACGGCAGAAATAATTGTATCCACCTGACTGGCCGGCGCCACAACTACTACCATGTTATTATGGATGTCTATAATTGCCCTTGTAGCTGCACCGTCACGCGGCGGACTGGAAAAACTCCCAATGGAGATACTGCCGGGCACACCGGTGGCAGCTATTGATTCAATCCGCTCCATGGAAGGCAGATTTTGAACCTTTGAGGCTGGAAAAAGCGATCTTACGACAAACTGGTCTTTAGAATCTGCGAGACTTAAAATTGCAGCGGCCTTATTTAGCTCATTCGGCAGGGCTGTAATTAAAAGAGCATTGGTGCCGCGAATTTGTGAAACAGTGCCAAGTCGCAGATTAGCCAGATATTTCATACCCTGCTCTGCCGGCATATTAGATAAAGAAATAACCTTGTATTGCGTTGTATTATAATTGCCGCTTTGCTCGGCTGCGACCATGTCCACCATAGGCGTACTGCAAAGCAAAAGACCCGGGAACAAGATCAAAATGAAAGATTTACCCAGATTCAATTGGAATCGCCTAAACAATTTCAGCCAACAATACTTCAATATTTTCATAACCCACTCCTAATCTTGCCCTCCGCGCGGGAGTCATCTACAAAATAGCTGCTAAATCCATCTTTATCCCACCTTTGGCAAACCAATGGCGGGCTTAAAAGCTTTAGTTTAGAAAACACCTTTTTCCTGTGTCCTGCCTTCTTCTAAAGGATCGGCTATCTAATAAGACATATAAAATGCTCAAAAGTTCCCACTCTTAACGCAAAAAAACATCTATATTAGTACTGAAAAATAGGAAAAAATGGAGTGTTATAAAAGGCCCCAATTTATCGGCCCTAAACCAAATAGCATTTTTGAGGCTGATTTATAGTAAAATATAGGTCTATGCGACAGCAAAACCTTAATTGATCCTGTTAAATTTACTTGACAACTTTTCGTGAATTGAGGTGTGTATATTGATTGTGTTTTTCGGCTTAGACCTATTCTTTTTTACCTTCCTGCAGCTCTTCGCCCAAACCATTCAATTTATCTGCCTCTTCCTGGCTTACCCGTTCACTTTGATAATCAGAAGCGATTTCTTCGAGCTGCTTATCCTTTCGTACCGACTCTTTTATGGATTTGGAAAGATTAGAGATATCAGACTTTGATGAACCAGCTTCATTGATATCAATTTTATCGGACTTTTCATCTTTTTGCAGGCTTTTTAGTCTCTCAATGAATTTCTCCAACGCTACGTTTTGTTCATCGGTTAACTGGGGTTCAGAAGATGCGCTTTCTGTAATATTGGCCGTGTTAGCTTTGCTTATCGGCTGAAAAGTGGGTTTTGAAGCCATTTTAGGGGGGGGACTTAGCAATGATCCTTTACCAATTGTACTTTGTTCCGGCTGATTAAGTGATGCAACTGAGCTTGTGGCTAAGCCACTTGTCAAAGCAAATACAGGCTGATCGAGGTCTGGGCCTTTCTGGACAAGCATTTCGTAAGTCTTTTGGCCATCGCGAACAATGATAGAGCCGTCTTTAATCTGCTCGATAACCAAATAACCTATCTGGTTGGATTGTCTTATCCAACGAAAACCTTTTCCTGGCTCATCAATGAACGCCAGCGATAATTCCGGGTGTGCCGCAAAAAAACTGGTGCCGACAAGTGCAAACTTCACCGCAACCGGCCCTCGAGGTGCCGGCATTGCACCCTGTTTGTCGGCTGTATCAACCTTAGGCTGAGGCGGCTGCAAGTACAACGCAAATGCCTGAGCCTGCTCAACAATCGGTCCGCCCCCTGTGGAATCTTCATATCCTGCTGTTTTACCGGCCTTTATCTCTTTAAACTTTTCGATCACGTCGGGGGATTTTAAAAGCTGCTCAACACGTTCCTCGCTGCGCACCCCAAAAATCACGGGAAAAACAAGAAGGATACCAGCCAAAATCGCCGCTACCAAACCCGTTATATGCAAAGTCTTTATCATCTCCTTCTCCATCGTAACCACGAGGGAACAAACTTTTTTCCGAAAGTCAGAAGGCAGATATATTCTCTGCCTTCTGTCTTCCGTCCCGCTATAAGCGGATATTCGTCTTCTGTACTATCCCCCTATTGTTGGACATTGTTGGCTGTCTTTAGTTCCTTCCAATGTCGTGTTTTTTCCAAATATTCCTGCTCGTGTCCAGCGTATCCGGCGCTTTTTTCGGGCGTGTGGCAAAAAATGCAATCCGACTTGGGTTCCGTGGTCTTGGCCAATCCCTCAGTGCGATTATGTTCTGAGCCGGGACCATGACAGTTTTCGCAGCCTACATCTTTTAAATGGCTGGTTTTTTCTTCTGAGACAAAGCCGCTCTCGTAATCCATTCCTACAACATGGCAGACCACGCACTCCGGATCGTACTGAGAGCCAACATTCACGAGCGTTTTATACGCCTGGGCGTGAGGCTTTTTACTCCACATCTTATATTCATACTCGTGGCACCGCTTGCAGGATTTTGAACCTTCATACTTCAAATCATTCGGCAAAGCAAACCGCGGAAATTTCTCCAAAAGATCGGCTTCTTTTACAAGATGCTGGTAATCCTTATATAACCGAACAAGAGACGTACCTTGCTTAAACCTTTCTGCAACCGGTATGGAATGAAAGCTCAAGTCAACGCCATCATGGCCGTCCTTTGCAGCCGTGATTACCAATTTACAAACATATCTGCCAAAACGGCCTACCGAGAAAATCAACGGCCTCTCATTGGCGCTGCCTATTATCCGTGGCTCGTCAGAATCGGAAGGAAAAACCAGACAATCAACAATTTTCAATTCCGAAATGGAAGAAACAATTGCCTCATCATATTTGTCTATAATAAGAATATTAAGGTCCTGCTGATTTGGCGCGGACATGAAAACTTCTTTGATTTGCTCTATTGGCGATGTCTCCACACTACAGGTAAGAACTGACACGTTGACATATTTTCCCCTTAGCAAATATTGTTTTCGAAATTTCCCTGCTATCTTCTCACCGGCGAGATATGGACTGATAAATCCGACAATAGGATTGGAAAGCAATCCGAGATTCTGAGCTATTTCATGGTCTTTCTTAGTCAGATTAACCAAATCGTAATCGAGCAAACCGAACGCCTGAATCAGTATGCTGAACTTAATCAGGTCCTGCTCACCGTCGCTTTCCACAAACGAACCGACGTCTATCGTCAATCTTCTTTGCTTAGGAACGCTGTTCAGCACCGCCCAGCGTCGGTCGAGTCCGCCGAGCTGACCACCGCTGCATCCGCACGGCTTCAACGCTCCAAGCTCGTAACCGGTCAGGAAAATCGTAAGCTCATCGTCACCCTGACCCGCCGCTGCTGCTGAGGGTTCCGGCTGTTTATCCTGCGCACAGGAAGCCGATAGTATCATTAAACAAATGCAAATAATGAAACACTTCATATATAAGACTACTCAATAAGTTAGGGTTCATTTTTAGCAGATGAAAACCCATCCCCAAAACCTTCGGTTTTGAGGCTGCCACCCAATCCCGACCTTTCGGGACCAAAGAAAGTGTGGCAGCCTCAAGCTAAGGACTGCTACGAAGCACCAGTCCGATGGATTCGACAGGCTCACCACAAGGCTTGGGGATGGCTATGTATTTTATATCTGGCTAAACACATACAAGCTGGGGGGATAAATACAACAAAACATATTAAGACCCGCAGTTTATTGCCAAGATGCCTTACGGCACTGCGGGCTTCACAATTGTGATTTTATCATAGGATTTACTTCCGGTCGGCACGTGGTGTTCATTTTCTTCTCAAATAGAATCCACGACAGCTAACTTCCAGTTTTTCTCCACCTTTTATGTTCACTGTAAATACATCATTAAACCTTGTTTTGCTTTCGTCGGAAGGCGGCATTATCTCCAGCATAAACTGATACCCGTTATTGATCGCATCCTGGCTCACAACCTTGATAATACCATTCTCCGATGATGTAGATTCGATCTCAAAATTCTCGCCGTAGTTATTTAACACCCAGATTTTCCTCGCTATAGGCTGTCCCGGCTCAGCGTTAAAAGCGATAAGCTGCGGTGGTGTAACCTGAAATCTCGGAAGTGCACTAAAAGGAATCGTAACAGAATCCCCCTCAGGATGGGTCAGGCTGATATTAATAACGCCGTTTTGAGTACCGCGCAGTTTTTCCATATCAATTTTAGGTTGTAGAACGAATTTTGTCGCCTGCTGGTTTGGATCGTAACCAACGGTTATGCAATTGCCGGTCGATTTAAAATCTTTTATTGCAAAAGGTTTGCCATCAAGACTGGTAATAGTAATCTCCGGGCAGGTTAATTGCTCGTCTTTCAGGAGCAATCTCAGCCCTCGCTGCGGCTCAAAGCTGATTTTGGGCACGATCCTGGCCTTTATCGTTAACGGTGCTCTTGGATTCGTTTTATCATTGCTCAGGACATATAATTGACGGCTCATTATACCTGCTACCGTGTTCGCAGCATACTCCACCTTTATAATCCCGCTCTCAGACGGCTCATATTGCATCTTGTCTAATTTAGTCGTGACACCGCAGCAGCCTTCAACTTTAGTGATCTCCAATCGGCTGTCGCCCGTGTTTGTAAATTTAAAATCACAAGTCTTCTTCGACCCAGGTCCAATTTCGTTGAAATCGTAGATATCCTTTTCGAAGGTAATCTTCGGCCCGGTTTCGATAGTTTTTTCTTTGGTTTCGACTTTCACAGCTTCAGTTACTATGGGCCTGGTTACCTTATTAGGCTCGGACGGTGTCAACTCAACTCTAATCTTTGTCGGCGTCTTGGCCTGTTCCTGACAGGCAATCTGTGACAGCAAAGCAAAACTGAAAAAAACGGCAAGTAATAATAAAGAATTCGTTCTCATATTTTCATCTCCTTATTAAGTTACGATACGAGTTTTCGGCCGATCAATAACGCAGCCTATTGTACCCGAACTTATGCAAAAATACCAAAATAAGAAAAAATTTTACCGCCGCAATAAATACGACAAGCAAAACTATAGTCTTCATTTCTTAGTCTTATCAACAAACAAAACGTAACGCAAAAGTTGCCTTATAATAAAACTATATTTACAGGCAGGAGACCATCAATTCGCATTTACGACGAAGGCTCTCAAACAGACCGATTTGGCAGCATTAATCATTATAAGCCTTTTATTTGTAAAAGAATATAGTAATTTTTCATTCCTTCTACAAGCTCAGGACGGTGGTGGCAGGGTTAATCGTCGAATTTCATCTGTCTTCTGTCGTCTGTCCTCTGTCTTCTGTCCTCTGTCTTCTGTCTTCTGTCTTCAAATTGTCGCCTAAATTTGGTATAAATACATACGACTGAATTATAGACAGGCTCGTGACTATATGCTCGTATTCAAAAGATGGCGACGAAATCGGCTTGCAGGTCGGCAGTTTCCCGGCCAGTGGCTTGAGATTATCAAAAGAAATGTGCCGTTTTACAGCCTACTGCCTGTGGAGGACCAAAAAGAGTTACTGCGTCACATCCTCATCTTCATCGTGGAAAAACGCTTCGAAGGCTGCGGCGGCCTGCGGATTACCGACGAGATAAAGGTCACTATAGCAGCCCAGGCCTGTATATTGCTGCTCCACCGCAAAACCGACTATTATCCCGGCCTTTCCACCATACTTGTATATCCGCAGTCTTATGTAGCACACAACATTCAAAATCTTCCCGGAGGAATCGTAGCGGAAGGCCCGGAAATTCGTCAGGGCGAGTCATGGCATCACGGCTCAGTAGTCCTGTCATGGAGCGACGTCCGCAGAAGTGCCGCCGATATTAACGATGGCCATAACGTTGTCCTTCATGAGTTCGCACATCAGATCGACAGCTCTTTTGCTAAAGGCGACAGCACGCCGGTCCTTAAAAGCACCTCGACCTTCATAGCCTGGGCCCGTATCCTGCAAAAAGAATACCAGAAGCTTCAGCGTGACGTCAGCAGCGATAGCGTCACTTTCCTGGATAAATATGGCGCCGTGAATACTGCTGAGTTTTTTGCCGTTGCAACTGAATATTTTTTTGAAAAACCGGATCAATTGCAAAAACTTCATCCGGAGCTGTACGAAGAATTAAAACGTTTCTATCAGCAAGACCCGGCCCGATGGTAAAGAATGGGAAAAAGACCGTCTGACCGGATGTCATAAGAGCAGCAGGGAATTACTTTGCACTCTTGTACTTGACCTGGATAGTCCTGATTTGTTATACTACAAATAAGCAGGCATAAGAAAAACAGGTTGTTCCCGATTTATCGGGATTGCTCGAAGAGAGGGGAGGAGGTCAAAAATAATAGAGATGCGAAAATTAACAGCATTGACGACGTTTTCTTTTCTACTTGCAGTTTGTTTTGTCAGCTTTTCTGCCCAGGCCGGTAACATCAATGGCAGAGAGACGGCGGTTTTAAGCAAGACGGGCATATACGTATTCGAGTCCGACAAAAGTACTGTTGTTCAGACAGGCGGGATAGCCGGCGTCCATAGGACCTACGTCATCGAAGGACGGCTTCTGCTATCGGTTGATCCCAATGCAGGCACCGCCTCGTTCGTTAAGGTCGATGCAAACGCAATAGACGACAGCCAATACAAACGCACACTGGACCCGAACGAAGTATTTAACATAACAGGGTTGGTCGGCATTGTCATTGACGATGTGATGATTGTGTTCACAGGCAAAGCATCTGAGGGCAGTGACGTTCTCATCATAGCAATACTCAATGATGATTTGATGTACCTTGTCGGCCAGACGTTCCCACCGGCCGGCAGCGCTGACTTTTTTATTTTCAGCTTAGCTGCCGTTACTCAGAGAAAATATGGCGGCGGCACGGGAGAACCCAACGATCCTTACCTGATCTACACCGCCGAGCAGATGAACGCCATCGGAGCCAAGCCCAACGACTGGGACAAACACTTCAAACTTATGGCGGATATCGATCTTATCGGGACAGGGAACAATGTCGGCTCTCTTGTTGGCTGCTTATGGGACATCGAGACGAGCGGATTGACTACCAGCAGCACCGGACAAGGCAAGACTACGGCCGAGATGCAGACGGCCGGCACACTCCTAAAAGCCGGCTGGGACTTCGTGAACGAGACCAAAAACGGCACCGAAGATATATGGTGGATTCTCGAAGGCCAGGATTATCCGAGACT
>CAZRNB010000109.1:0-10403 GCA_964601355.1 uncultured Pirellulales bacterium | reverse complement strand
CCAAGTGATACCCTCACGATAGCCTGCGTAGGTGCGGGCGGCATGGGCAGATATTACCTTGAGGGCTGCAAAGAGGAACGAATAGTCGCTTTGTGTGATCTTGACCATGATCTTGTTCAGTCCAGAGGAGTGTTTGAAAAATATCCTGATGCCAGGCGCTACCATGACTTTCGAGAGATGCTCGACAAAGAGGCTAAGAATTTCGATGCGCTAATCATCGCCACGCCCGACCACACTCACGCAATTATTTTGATGGCCGGCTTGCAGCTTGGCAAGCACATCTACTGTGCCAAGCCGATAACGCACAGCATCGGTGAGGCCAGAAAGGTCAAACAAGCCGTCCTAAAGAACAAAAATCTGGTTACTCAGTCAAGCGTCCAGGCGGCCGGCACCGATGCAGCCCTAACCACGACGGAATTTTTGATGTCCGGAGTCATCGGTCCTGTGCGGGAATTGCATATATGGTGCAACCACCCTGCTTACCCGTGTTCATTGCTCCGCCCGACGGAAGCTCAAACACCGCCGCCGGGCATGGATTGGGACTTATGGATTGGCCCGGCACCATATCGACCGTTTCATTCGGCTTATCACCCGGAAAACTGGCGGCCGTGGTGGGACTTCGGCTCAGGTACGGTCGGTGACATGGCCTGCCACACGTTGCACATCTTCTTTAAAGAGCTGCATCTCGAAGCGCCTGCCACGGTCTATGGCTATGGCTCCATCAGGCATGATGGGTTTTTTAAACCCGTCGCAACGCCGGAGTGCCAGGGTCACGCCAACATGGTGACTTATGAATTTCCCGCAAGGGGCAGTCTGCCTCCGCTGAAGGTGCACTGGTACGACGGCGGCATGAAGCCCCATCGTCCGGATGGCCTGAATCCTCGCAGGCAGATGCCGGGTGACGGGCTTCTCTTTGTGGGCGAAAAGGGCCAGATGATGACCGATTATTACGGCAGCACAAGGCCGTTATTGCTGCCGGAGGAAAAATTCAGGGACTTCCAGGCGCCGCCGAAAACCCTGCCGCGGACCGAGCATCACTACCGCGAATGGACGCAGGCGTGTAAGACCGGCTCGCGCACAGCCTGTCCCATCGAATTCGGCTGCGAGATGACGGAATTGGCCTTGCTCGGAACGCTGGCGCTACGCACGGCTCGGCTGCTCGAATGGGATACCAAAGCTATGTGTGTCACCAATGACGAGAAAGCAAACAGCCTGGTCGATCTGCCATACCGCATCGGCTGGACGCTATAGACTTGCCCCGGCGTAAGCCGTTCTGTACACCACGGAGTCGGGGATTCGTAGCTCTCAAACTAAATGACGAAAGGACTTGTGCATACATGAAAAGAAAAAAGAATCAGAAAGCTCTTACTTTTATTGCAATTTTGGTTACCCTGCACCTGTTAATCACCGGATTAGTGAATGCACATGAATACGCCATTGGCGCTGACCTTTCCTTTCTCAAGCAGGCTGAGGACCGTGGCACGGTATTTAAGGATAGTAACGAGGCAAAGCCGGGGCTGCAAATCTTCAAGGACCACGGATACAACTGGATACGCCTGCGTTTGTTTCACACTCCCACGACTTTACCGAACAATCTCCAATATACAATCGCTCTCGCCCAGGAAGCCAAAAAGCTCGGCTTTAAGTTTTTGCTGAACTACCACTACTCTGACACCTGGGCCGATCCGGGCAAACAATACATACCCAAGGCCTGGCAGGGCAAGTCGCACCAGGAGATGGTGCAAGCAGTGTACGAATACACTCGGGATACCATCATTGCATTTCGTGACGCCAACGTCCTGCCGGACATGGTTCAGCCCGGCAATGAAGTTATCAACGGCATGCTTTGGCCGGACGGCAGGCTGCCGGATAACTGGGACAAATTCGCGGAGCTGGTCGAGGCCGGGATTGATGGCGTCGATGCAGGCCGAGGCAGCGCCCAACGCCCCTTGATTATGATACATATCGACCGAGGCGGGGACAAGAAAGGGACAAAGGCTTTCTTCGATAAGTGGAACTCGTATGGTATCGACTATGATATCATAGGCCAATCCTACTACCCGTGGTGGCACGGCAGTTTGCTCGACCTGCGTGAGAATCTTGTTTTCATGGCCAACGAGTACCAGAAGGACATCATCATAGTGGAAGCAGCCTACAACTGGAGACCTGCCGAATACAGAAATAAGCTTGCACCATTCCCGGAGACGCCTGAAGGACAGAGAGAGTTTCTTGACGAGGTGCATCGAATGGTTCTGAACACGCCTGACAACAGAGGTAAAGGCGTTTTCTGGTGGGAGCCTGCGGTCACAGGGGGGCTGCGAAGCCGCGGCATGTTTGACGATGACGGTAACGCCTTACCCGTCATAACGGTGTTTGATAAATTCACGAGAAAATGAAACTAAAGTTATAAGTGACTAAAATTTAGAGTGCCTAAAGTGCCTGTCATTGCGAGCGAAGCGAAGCAATCTCAAATCTGAACAAAGAGATTGCCATGTCGCTGTGCTCCTCGCAATGACACTACGTGTCACTTTAGTTCATTTTAGGCACTTTAGCTCACTTTAGACACTTCAAAAGGAGCTTAATATGCTATCTGCTCTATTAGCCCTGTTGTTGAGTTTCAGCACCAGTCTCGCGGCAAACTCTTCCAGCGAGGCAATACCAGCGGTGCAATGGACTAAACAGGTTGGCGCTCAAAAAATGCCCCAGACAACTGCTATTTTTAAGGCAGCCGATTACGGTGCCGCCAGCGATGGAAAAACGCTCAGCACAAAAGCAATACAGGCTGCTATCGATGCCTGCTCCGCTAAAGGAGGCGGGATTGTAACGTTTGAGCCAGGCGTTTATCTTACCGGCTCGATCTTTGTCAAAGAAGGCGTGAATTTACGCATTGATAAGGATGTTGAGATTCGGGGAAGTCAGGATATTTCGGACTACCCGGAAATAGATACGCGTGTTGCCGGGATAGAAATGAAATGGCCGGCTGCGCTGATAAATATTATCGGCCAGGATAACGTGGCAATTAGCGGCGACGGCACTATCAATGCACAGGGAAAACCTTTCTGGGACAAATACCGGTCAATGCGTAAGGAGTACGACCCGAAGGGTCTCCGCTGGATTGTTGATTACGACTGCAAACGGCCTCGAACGCTTTTGGTGGCGGAATCCTCGAATGTTACGCTGAAAGGCATCACTTTGAAGCAGGCCGGCTTTTGGACCGTACATATCCTCTATTCCAAATACGTCACCGTTGATGGCCTTATTATTCGTAATAACGTTGACGGCAGCGGCCCAAGCACCGACGGAATTGATATTGATTCTTCGACGTTTGTTCTTGTTGAGAATTGTGACATCGATTGCAATGACGATAATTTCTGCCTGAAAGCCGGTCGTGACGCCGACGGCCTAAGAGTCAATCGGCCAACCGAATACGTTGTAATCCGTAATTGCGTCTCCCGTGCCGGTGGCGGCCTTGTCACCTGCGGCAGCGAGACGTCCGGCAGCATCAGGCATGTGCTGGCCCACAATCTTAAGGCAAAAGGAACCAACGTGGGAATTAGATTTAAATCAGCCAAAACAAGAGGTGGAACCATCGAGGATATTTATATCCAGGACATCGAAATGGATGGCGTAGGTACCGCACTTGAGGCGACATTAAACTGGAATCCGAGCTATAGTTATTCATTTTTGCCGGAAGGTTTCAATTCTGAAAACATTCCGCAGCATTGGAAAACCATGCTTGCAAAGGTAGAGCCGCCGGAGAAGGGAATCCCGACGGTCAGGGACGTGCATGTATCACGGCTCAACATCAGCGGCGCCAAAAGGGCCTTTTTCGTTGAAGGCATGAAAGAGTCCGTTGTGAAAAATTTTTACCTGAAGGATGTCACTATCGAAACCGGCACTGCTGGACGCATCTCTTACGCCGAGGGATGGAAATTCGAGAATGTTTCAGTTAAGGCAAAAGACAGCAACGATTTGAATTTAGAAAACTGTACTGATATGAATCTTTAGCAGGTGTATTTAATCAAATTCCTTATTACGGGAGTTTTGCGGATATTTTGGAGGCTGGCGCTAATAACTGTCTGATTTGTGCAGGGATATTTCTCGTATGACGTGGATAAAATCACCAATCTTCATCGTTATTATGACGCAGTTACTTTTTACTGCCGGCGACCTGATTGCCCGTGCCAATATGCGTCATAGTCCGTTTGTGATATCGACTTTCTGTGGCTGGTGGTTTTTGGTCTATTTTGTGATTCGCCAGGTGGCGATGTTCGGCCAGCTCTATGTTTTATCGACCATGCAGGTCGGCAGGACAATGGCTCTTTTCACAGCCACGTCCTTAGTGCTTGTGAATCTTCTTGGCGTTTTGCTGTTAGGCGAAGTTTTATCGTTCCGGTCTTACATCGCCATCGGAATGGTTGTGCTGGCGTTCGTCGTATTGTCCGGTCATGTCACTTGAAGCTCATCGACCAAAAGATATACAATTTCAATAAATATGAGGTGGAACTATGAAAATGCGAAGTATATTTCTTTTCGGCCTGATCCCTGTAATAATGGTTTTACAATCTTCGATGGGTCAGACAAAAGTTCAGCGCATTCAAAATGGCGCTCAAGTCGAAACCGGCACATTGATTGTGTTGGTACAATTCTACGCAGACGATATTGTTCGCATCGTTAAATGGCTGCCCGATGGAAAACCAGACAAAAAGAGTCTGGTCGTAGTTCAAAACGCCTTGCCTGATTTGAATCTCGGCTTTCAGGAAAGTAGTGAAGCCATCGACCTGTCTTCCGAGAAAATCACCGTGCAAATATCTAAAAGCAACGGCGAGATACAATATCTTACCCATGACAATAAAATCATTCTCAAAGAACAAAACCAGGCAATTATTAAATCCATTGAGATGGAACACGAAAAGGCCTTCAGCGTTCAACAGAATTTTAAATTAACGCCGGATGAAGGTATTTTCGGCCTCGGGCAGCAC
The DNA here is from genome assembly GCA_964601355.1 of uncultured Pirellulales bacterium. Lineage (GTDB taxonomy): Bacteria > Planctomycetota > Phycisphaerae > Sedimentisphaerales > Anaerobacaceae > CAZRNB01. Next base: position 5,421 of record CAZRNB010000109.1, on the reverse strand, counting down.
CAGGACGGTTTCATGAACTATCGAGGGCGAACGGTCAAGCTTGTGCAGGCAAACACCGAGGCTGTCACGCCGTTTCTTATTTCCACCGGCGGCTATGGAATACTATGGGACAATTATTCCAAGACCATTTTTTCCGATGATAAGGAAAAGGCGTCATTTTGGTCCGACGTTGGTGACAACATCGACTACTATTTTATATACGGCAAAAGTATGGATGAAGTCATTGCCGGATACAGAGACCTCACAGGTCACGCCCCGATGTATGGCAAATGGGCTTATGGATACTGGCAAAGCAAGGAGCATTATAAAAATCGCGATGAATTGTTAAGTATCGCCAAACAATACCGTGAAAAGAAAATTCCCATCGACAATATCATCCAGGACTGGAACTATTGGGGGGCCAAAGAGAATTGGAGCCAGATGTACTTTGACGAGAAGAAGTTTCCCCGTCCCAAAGAGATGGTCGATATACTTCACGACCAGAATTTTCACGTGATGATTTCGATATGGCCGGGACTCGGCCCCAATACGCCGATTTTCAAAGATATGGATAAAAGAGGCTATCTCTATGACAAATTTGGCTGGGCTGGATTTAAATATTATGATGCGCTCAATCCCGCAGCCAACCAGTTGTACTGGGACTATCTGAAAAAGGGATTATATTTCACAGGAATTGACGGCTGGTGGATAGATTCTACCGAGCCGGACCTCGTTAATGCCCTTACAAAAGAGGCCACCGAATACGAGATGAAAAAACTCGGCAAAAATCACCTCGGCTCATGGGCAAGGTATCTAAATGTCTATTCACTGGCTATGACCGATGCTCTCTATAAGAATCTGCGCAAAGAAACAGACCAAAGACGAGCGTATATCCTGACACGCTCAACCTTTGCCGGCCAGCAGCGGGCGGCTGCCACGACGTGGTCGGGTGACATTGGAGCAAACTGGGACGTTTACAAAAAACAAATCTCTGCCGGTATCAATCACTGCATGGCCGGCATCCCGTACTGGACGTTTGATATCGGCGCCTTTGTCATCGGAAGTTACGAAGGCGTCTTTTCCAACGGCGGTAAAGACCCGGCCTATCAGGAATTTTACGCCCGCATGTTCCAGTTCGGCACGTTCAGCCCCATCTTCCGCTCGCATGGCTCGGAAACGCCGCGCGAAATCTGGGAGTTCGGCGAATTTGTCGAACCAATGGTGAAATTCGACAACTTGCGTTATCGCCTTTTACCCTACATCTATTCATTAGCCTGGCGAGTCACCAACGATGGATATACAATCATGCGTGGCCTGCCGATGGATTTTGCAAACGACAAAAAGACTTACTCCATCGACGACCAGTTTATGTTCGGCCCTGCTATTATGGTCTGTCCCGTCACCGAATATATGATTCATCGTCCGCCGGAGGATAGCGTCCTTATCTCGCCTGAACACTTCAAGACAAAAGACGGCAAGCCAGGCCTTGTCGCCAAATACTACAACGACACAGAATACAAGGAATTATGTCACGAGCAGGTCGAGCCGAACATTAATCTATTCTGGTACACCGGCTGGCCTGATTACATTACCGATGAAACATTTGCGGTCCGCTGGGAGGGAAAACTTATCCCGACTCAAACAGGACAGCATCGGTTCCATATAAAAAGCTTTGGGCCAAAAAAGGTTTTCCTGGATGGCAAAGAGCTGCCCTGCAACTACTGGTCCGTCGAGTTCTACACGGTACCAGTCGAGCTTCAGGCCGGCAAAGAATACGACTTTGCTTTTGAGACCTCCAATTCTGCCGCTGGGGCTTTCAGAGCCAAGCTATATTGGAAAACACCGGAAATTCACGAAAGAGAAAAAATCGTTGAGCAAAAAGCGAAAACCAGAAATGTGTATTTACCTGCCGGTCATCAATGGATAGATTTCTGGACGGGTCAAACCGTCACCGGCGGCCAAACGATTACGGCAGATGCTCCAATCGACAAAATTCCCCTGATGGTTAAGGCAGGCTCCATTATTCCTATGGGCCCATTTATCCAATATTCAACCGAAAAACCGGCCGATCCTATCGAGCTGCGCATCTATCCGGGGGCAGATGGAAATTTCACATTGTATGAAGATGAAAACGATAATTACAATTATGAAAAGGGTGTGTATTCAACAATTACCTTCCATTGGAACGATGCGAAACGCCTGTTGACGATTGATGACAGATATGGCAGCTTTCCGGGCATCTTAAAGGAACGCAATTTCCACGTCGTAATCGTGGGAAAAGAGCATGGAACAGGAGTGGAAATTGCAGAAAATCCGGATAAAATCGTTCTCTATCAAGGCAAGCAGCAAAATATTAAATTGTAGGTGGGGCTCGCCCCACCTTTAAGTGGCTGATGGGCTACATAGGAGCATAGAAATGACGGAATTTTTTCCCTGCATCCGCTGGCTGACGGTTTTATCGAGTCTTATCACTATCTGTTTTTTTCTTTCATCCTGTCAAATGTTACCTGTCACGGGCAAACCCAAACCTCTTTCTTCTTATGACCCGCAGGTTAAAAAGCTGCTTTCGCAAATGACCATGGATGAAAAGATTGGGCAGATGACACAGGCTGACCAGGAGCATATTAAAGACCTAAACGACATCGAGAAATTTTTTCTCGGCTCAGTACTGAGCGGCGGCAACTCCGACCCCAAAGACGGCAACAGCCTTAAGGCCTGGACCGACCTTTACGACCAGTGCCAGCAGCACGCACTAAAGACACGATTGGGCATTCCAATTCTTTATGGGGTTGATGCGGTACACGGTCACAATAACGTGCTTGGCGCGGTAATTTTTCCGCACAATATCGGCATGGGCTGCACGCGTAACCCGGCCCTTGTTGAAAAGGTCGCACGCATCACAGCCGAGGAGGTTCGAGCTACCGGCATCAACTGGACCTTCGCTCCCTGCGTGACTGTTCCTCAGGATGAGCGATGGGGCAGAACTTATGAAGGTTTTTCCGAAGATCAGAACCTTGTCAAAATCCTGGGAGCGGCTGCAATCCGCGGCCTGCAGGGCTCAAAACTTAACGACCCACTTTCTATCCTGGCATGCGCCAAGCACTACGTTGGTGACGGCGGCACTAAAGCAGACTTTCAACGTGGCCCGGAAATTCGGCTGGACCAGGGTGACACGCAGGTCGATGAGGAAACGCTGCGGCGCATACACCTTGCTCCTTATATCGCAGCCGTCAAAGCCGGCGTCGGCACAATCATGCCCTCATATAGCAGCTGGAACGGCGTCAAATGCTCAGAGCACAAGTATCTCCTTACAGATGTTCTTAAAAACGAGCTTGGCTTCGAGGGCTTTTTAATCTCCGACTATCGTGCCATCAACCAGCTTGACCGGGATTACAAGACCGCTATCTCCAAATCCATCAATGCCGGCATGGATATGGGCATGGTTCCCGGCGAATACAAGGAATTCACCATATATCTGAAAGAGCTTGTTGAGGATGGTACCGTTCCGATGTCACGCATAGACGATGCCGTGACGCGTATTCTCCGCGTAAAGTTTGCGATGGGGCTGATGGATAAAGATAAATATTATTTAGCTGACAGAAATCTTCATAAAACATTCGGTTCGCCCAAGCATCGACAAGTAGCGCGCCAAGCCGTGCGACAATCTCTTGTGTTGCTCAAAAACGAGCGTAAGACGCTGCCAATCTCAAAGAAGATAAGCCGTATACATGTTGCCGGCAAAAATGCCGACGACCTCGGCAGTCAGTGCGGCGGCTGGACCATCCGATGGCAGGGCGGCAGCGGCAATATAACTCCAGGCGGCACAACCATTCTCACTGCCATTAAAAACACAGTGTCCAGGAATACCAAAGTCACGTTCTCGCCGGACGGCACAGGAGTATCAGGTGCTGATATTGGAATTGTTGTAATAGGCGAAAGACCTTACGTTGAGGGAAACGGCGACAGCAACGACCTTTCGCTCGACAATGAGGATATTGAAGCGTTTGGCAATATGAAAAAGGCCGGCATTCCAGTAGTAGTGGTCCTTATTTCCGGCAGGCCGATGATAATCAGTGACGTTCTCGACCGGGCCGGTGCTTTTGTCGCCGCCTGGCTGCCGGGCACTGAAGGTCAAGGCGTAGCAGACGTGCTCTTCGGCGATTATAAGCCGACCGGAAAACTCTCATTCACCTGGCCGTGCTCAATGTCGCAAATCCCAATCAATATCGCAGATGACAATTGCAAGCCGCTTTTCAAATACGGCTTCGGCCTGACGTACTGATTTCATGCTGTGAATCACCGCAGCAATTAGCTCTTCATGTTAAAGACTTGTTGTGTTTTTCGACTGTGGGTCGTCAATTTCAGATGGCCCATTGCTCAGGATGCCTGCCATAGCCATATCTCTAAAATCAGCCATCGGGTCGTAGAATTTCTTGTTTAAATCAACCGTATTGATCATTAAGCCTGGTCGATTCGATTTTAGCTGGCGAACAATTTTGCCGTCGGGCTGAATAAAGCACGATGGATAGGGTGAGTAGTAGCCGCTCGCATTTGACATGCTCACCCAGAAATGATTCGTCGCTGCGTGAGCCTGCATTGTCTGGCGCATAATATGCGTGTGTACACTTGGTCCCGTCTGCCGAGCGTTGTAGAACGATTGGAAGATGCAATTGACCTTTTGCTTATAAAGCTCGCGGTAAATCTCCGGAAATCGCAAATCGAAGCATATAAGCAGCGAGCACTTTACTTTATTGATGGTGAAATATACAAAGTGATTGCCGGGTGTTAAGCGACGCAGGTCGCCTTTAGTGCAGAATCTTTTGTCATAGCGGTCAACGATTTTGCCTTTGGTGCTTATTAAATAAAGGCTGTTGTGCGGCTTATTCGGCTCGGTTAGCTTATGAGTGCTGCCGAGCACAATCCACAGGCTGAGCTTATCGGCAAGTGACATGATTCTTTCTGTTTCTTCTCTGAGAAGGTTCCAATCGTAGCCCGCCTTCGCGTGGCTCGCTACGGCGGGCGGGCCTTCAAAGGAGGGAAAATCTGTCCCGACGTAGCCGCTAAGAGCACACTCGGAAAAATGAACGATATCCACCCCTGCCTTCTTTGCCTTGTGCAGGAAAGCGCATATTTGCCGGGCGTTTCGCCGTATGTCCCTTCCCACCGCAAACTGACAGGTAGCAACTTTTAATATTCCAGTCGCCATAATAACCTCGTTGCTCGTAACCTCTTGGTGATTGTTATGGTAGTGCCAGTCACTTGTATCTTCTTTCACTTTCGCTCTCTACTTGTCATTACCGGCATCCGCCTGTCATTCCCGCGCAGGCGGGAATCCATTTATATAGTTAGATTGCAATACAAATCCTCCCAATTCGGATTTGATTTCCTAATCAGATTGATCTTCCATTCTCTATTCCATTTTTTCATGCGTTTTTCTCTTTC